>NZ_JAMXSI010000003.1:0-369392 GCF_024124705.1 Halomonas sp. Mc5H-6 | reverse complement strand
AGCCCTAGCCGACGCTGGGGCTTTTTCCATTTGAAATGGAGGAAGTGAATAGCCGGAATTGCGGCCTTTTCCCGCATTTAGATGTGAGCCTGAGTCACTTCTAGGCGTGGTCAACCTGGCCTACCCAGGCCGCCGTATTGGCGTTCCCGGCGATGCCCGACAATGAGGTAACGCTATTGGGCTAGGTATCAAGGCGATTGAGAGAGATAGCGTTTTGTGCGTTTCGCCCGCCTTAAAAAAGACTTGGGATTGCAGCCGCCCTTTTTGCGCAACAGCCAAGGCAACAAAACGCAACGTCAAAAAAGCCGGTTCACAACAGTTTTCGGATTGCTGCTTGCAGTTACCAGAGTGGTTATAGATACCAAAACCGCAAAAGAAAAGGGCCTACGCATTAACGTAAGCCCTTGAAATCATTGGCGCGCCCGGCAGGATTCGAACCTGCGACCCTCGGCTTCGGAGGCCGATACTCTATCCAACTGAGCTACGGGCGCTTAGGGGGCGTATCCTACCCGCGCGGGCGGGCTGTGTCCAGCCGCGGGAGCGCTTAGCCGCTTAAGTCAATTGACCCTTTTCAGTTCCTTGGTGCATCCTTAACGGGCATCTCTGAACCTAAAGAATCGGGAACACAATAAATGAAAACATTTGCACGTAGCACGCTGGCACTGGGTATCCCACTGGCGCTGGTGGGAGCCGCTAATGCCTCCGTTGACGATATGGACCCCGTTACCCTGCGCCTGGCGCATGTGGTCAACGAGCAGGATGGCTTCCACATCGCCGCCACCAAGTTTGAAGAGCTTGTTGAAGAGCGCACCGACGGCAAGGTGGATATCGAGATCTACCCCAACGCCTCGCTGGGCGATGAGCGCACGCTGCTGGAAGGCATGCAGATCGGCACCGTGGATATGGGCGTAATCACCAACGGGCCGGTGGCCAACTTTGTCGAGGAAATGGCGGTGTTTGAACTGCCGTTCCTGTTCCCCTCCCCCGAGGCGGCTTATGAAGTGCTCGATGGCCCCATCGGCCAGGAGCTGCTGGACAAGCTCTCCGAGGTCAATCTGAAGGGCCTTGCCTACGCCGAGCGTGGTTTCCGCAACCTGACCAATAGCGAACGCCCGGTCAACGCACCGGAAGATATCGATGGTCTGCGCATTCGCGTGATGGAAAACCCGGTGTACACCGATACCTTCCGCGCCCTGGGCGCCAACGCCATTCCCATGGCCTGGACCGAAGCACTGACGGCCATGCAGCAGGGCACCATCGACGGTCAGGAAAACCCGGTCAATGTGATCCACTCGTTCAACCTGGACGAAACCCAGAACTACATGACCCTATCCCGGCACACCTACGCGCCGGCGATTTTTGTCATGGGGTCTTCCGTGTGGAACCAGCTCCCCGAAGACGCGCAGGTAATTCTGGAGGAAGCCGCTCAGGAAGCGGCCGAGCATGAACGCCAGGTCAATGCCGAGATGGAAGCCGAGCAGCTGGCCGAGCTGCGCGAGGCAGGCATGGAAATCAATGACTCGCCGGATATCGAGGCCTTCCAGAAAGCCGTGCAGCCGGTATATGACGAATACGCCGAGCAGTTTGGTGACTATCTACCGCGCATTCGGGAGGCATTGGAATAAGTGACCCAACGCGCCCGCGCGCTGATCGCGGGGCTGCGCCGTGTTGAGCACGGGCTGGATGCCATCATCCAGCCCGTGGTGTTTATGGCCATGGCGGCCCTGATTGGCGTTATCACGTTACAAATCATTTCCCGCGTACTGTTCACCGCCGTGGAGTGGACCGAAGAAGTCGCCCGCTTTCTGCTGGTGTGGCTGACGTTTCTTGCGGGCACCCTGGCCTTCCAGCGCGGCCGACATATCGCGGTCACCTTTGCCGTCGATGCCCTGCCTGCTCGGCTGCGACAGTTGGCGCGGTTGCTGGCCACATTGGTGGTGGTGGCGTTTCTGATTGCCCTGGCGGTGATTAGTGTGGAATACATGCAGGTACAGAGCTTCCAGAAATCGGCGGCGCTGCGCGTGCCGATGTCTTACGTATACGCCGTGGTGCCCTTCTGCGCCGCCGTGATGGCTTGGTACGCCCTGGTCGATGCCGTCGAACTGATATTCACCGGCGATACCCACGAACCCCGGGAGACGCCGTCATGACGATGCTCCTGTTCGGGCTGTTCTTTGCCTTGATGCTGCTCAACGTGCCCATCGCCTTTGCGATTGGCGCCAGCACGCTGTTTGCGCTTTATCAGGCGGGCGTGCCACTGATGGTGGTGCCCCAGCAGATGTTCCAGGGCATTAACTCCTTCGCCCTGGTGGCGATCCCGATGTTTATTCTCGCCGGAGATTTAATGGCCCAGGGCAAGGTAAGCGAAAAGCTGGTGAGCTTTGCCGATTCATTGGTGGGCTTCATGCGCGGCGGGCTGTCGCTCGTTTCGATCATGGCGGGGATGTTCTTTGCCGCCATTTCCGGCTCGGGGGCGGCCACCACCGCCGCCGTGGGTTCGAGCCTGGTGCCCGAGCTCAAGCGCAAGGGTTACGACCCCGCCTCCGCCGCCAGCTTGATCGCCGCCAGCGGTACCATCGGCGTGGTAATTCCGCCATCGGTGCCGATGATCATCTACGCGGTCATCGCCCAGCAGTCGGTCTCCAAGCTGTTCTTGAACGGCTTTCTGCCGGGCCTGGCAATGGGTCTGGGGTTGATGGCGATTGCCATTACCCAGGCCTACCGGCGGCAGTACCCAAAAGGCACGCCGCTGTCGTGGCCGGTGATTCTGCGCACCTTCAAAGACGCCAGTTGGGGCCTGATGACGCCGGTGATTATCCTTGGCGGGATCTTCTCGGGCATCTTCACACCGTCTGAGGCGGCGGTGGTCGCGGTCAACTACGCCATTATGGTGTCGCTGTTTGTGTATCGCGATTTAACGATCCGCAATGTGTACCAACTGCTGATTCGCTCGGCGATGACCACCTCGGTGATCATGCTGGTGATTGCCATGTCGGCGGTGCTCAGTTGGACGCTGTCCAGTTGGCAGGTACCCGGGGCCATCGCCCAGTCGGTTCTGTCGCTGTCCACCGACCCGTACGTGATCATGCTGCTGATCGTCGCGGTCATTCTGCTCACGGGGGTGTTTATCGAAACCGCCAGCGCGTTGATCATTCTGACCCCTGTGCTGCTGCCGCTTGCGCTGCAGTTGGGCATCGACCCGATCCACTTTGGCCTGATTATCGTGGTGGGGCTGTCCATCGGCATGATTACCCCGCCGGTGGCCATCAATCTCTATGTGGCTTCCTCGGTGACGCAACTGCCGCTGGAGCGCATCACCCAGGCTATCGTGCCATATCTACTGGGGTTGATCGGCGTACTGCTATTGGTGGTTTACGTGCCGATGTGGCTTGGCTGGTCGGGCTGACGATCAGTCTTGATCACCTCGCGCGCAATGCGCAGACCATCTATTGCGGCAGGGAAGCCGCAATAGGGTACGCAATGAAGCAGTACTTCTCTGATCTGCTCCTCGCTGCATCCGTTATTCAGCGCCCCACGAAGGTGTGCCTTCAGTTCATGGGGCCGGTTTAACGCCACCAGCAATGCTACGTTGAGCAAGCTGCGTGTCTGACGCTCAAGGCCAGGGCGATTCCAGACGTCGTTCCAGCACTGCTTGGTGACCAGCTCCTGCATTGGCCAGCTGAAGTCATCCGCCTGCGCCAGGGCAGCGTCCACGTAATCATCGCCTAACACCTCACGCCGGGTGGCGAGCCCCTGCGGGTCCAGCGCTGCTTTCTCGGGTTGGGAAGTTTGGGGCATCATGCTTCTCCTTCCGCCAGGTTGCGCACCGGCTGGCCTTTGTCAAAAGCCACGACGTTGTCGAAGGCATCGCCAAAATAGAGCTCATAGCTGTCTTTTTCGACATAGCCCAGGTGCGGGGTCGCCACGACGTTAGCCAGCTCCAGCAACGGGTGCGCCCGCACCGGTTCGTCATCAAACACATCCACGGCGGCCATGCCCGGCCGCCCGGCGTTGAGGGCAGCTTCAAGCGCCCCGTCTTCCACCAGCGGGGCGCGACTGGTGTTCACCAGCAGCGCCGTGGGCTTCATGGCGGCGAGGTTTTCGGCGGTGACGATGCCGCGGGTTTCCGGGTTTAGCCGCAGGTGCAGGCTGAGCAAATCGCTGCGCGCGAAGAAGTCCGACTGGGAATCCGCCACCTCAAGCCCCGCAGCCGCGGCTCGCTCGCGGGTCGTCTCCCGCCCCCACACCAGCACTTTCATTTCGAATGCCTGGCCGTAACGCGCCACCAGCTGGCCAATCTTGCCGTAGCCAAAAATACCCAGCGTACGGCCTTTCAAGCCGGTCCCCAGCGTCCGCTGCCAGCGCCCGGCCTTGAGATTATTCACCTCGTCAGGGATATGCCGCATCGCCGCCAGCACCAGCCCCCATGTAAGCTCGGCGGCCGCATAGGGCGAGCCGGTACCCGCCAGCACGGTCACGCCGTGCTGGCGGCAGGCCGCCATATCGACATGAGCCGCTCCACCGCCGGTCTGGCTGATCAATTTGAGCTTGGGTAGCCGCGCCAGCAACGACGCGGTTATCGGCGTGCGTTCACGAATCAGCACCAGGGCCTCGGCGTCTTGAAAGCGTGCCACCAGCTGGTCTTCATCGGCCACCGTATCGTTATAGACCGTGACCTGGTGGCCTGCCAGCTTGGCAAAGGCATCCAGCGTGCGGACACAATCCTGATAATCATCGGGAATCACTACCTTCATGAGCGCGTTTCCTTGGGAGGTTCAGAAGCAAGCGGGGTAGCGCCTTTAGGCGTATGGGTCGCAAAACGCTGCCACGCAAAGATACCGACTATAACGGCAATCCCGACGACATCGGTGATGGCTTGCCCATTGATCAGCATCAGGGCGGCGAACAGCAGTAATCCACGTTCTAACCAGGAACATGGGCGCGCAAAATAGCCGATGGTCGATGCCGCCAGGGCGATAATGCCCAGCACCCCGGATGCCACGGCCATGCCAATATCCAGCTTCGTGCCCTGGCCCAGAAGCGGCGGGTGGTAAATGAACATGAAGGGAATCAGGAAGCCACCCAGCGAAATTTTGGTGGCCGTCAGTGCCGTACGGAACCAGTACGAACCCGCAATCGCGCCACCGATATAAGCCGCCAGCGCGACAGGCGGCGTCACGCCTGAAAGAATCGCGAAATAAAGGATAAAAAGGTGTGCCGATAGGCTTGGCAGCCCCGCTTCGACAAAGGCCGCCGCGACCACCGATGCCGCCAGCATATAAGCGGCGACCGTGGGCAGGCCCATCCCCAGAATAATGGCCACCACCATCGCCAGCAAAAGCGTGATCAGCACATCACCACCGCTCACCATGACGATCAGCGAGGACACCTTGAGCCCCAGCCCCGTCAGGCTGATCACCGCGGCAATCAGCGCGACACTGCCGATAATGACGGCAATCATGGCCGCCGTCATCGCCCCGGCTTCGAGGGCCGCCGGCAGGGATTTTACCCGCTCCCATAGCGTTCCCTGACTGCGTGGCGATACCAGATACAGCACCATCGCCGTGAAGTACGCTGCCACCGCGGCGGTTGTCGGTGTATAGCGCAATATCAGCATGGTAATCAGCACGATCAGCGGCAGCAGTAAGGTTTCTACGTTGAAAAACCCTTCGCGCAAGCTTGGCCGCTGGTCTTTGGGAATCGGGTCCAGCCCTAGGCGCTTGGCTTCAAAATGCACGCTCATCCAGATAGCTAGGTAAAAAAGCAGCGCCGGTATCAGGGCAGCACTGATAATATCCAGGTAGCTGGTCGATATTACATCGGCCATGACGAACGCAGCCGCGCCCATGATGGGCGGCAGAATCTGTCCGCCGGTCGATGCCGACGCTTCAGTCGCCGCGGCAAAACGCGGGCTATAGCCGCTTTTCTTCATCAACGGAATGGTAAATACCCCGGTGGTGGCCACGTTAGCCGCCGTGCTACCGCTGATGCTGCCAAACATGGCACTACACAAGGTAGCCGCTTTGGCGGGCCCGCCTGCCATTCCGCCGGTCGCGGCGGTGGAAAGCCGCATGAACGTATCGCCGCCGCCGGTGGTCACCAACAGCGCACCAAACATGATGAAGATGACAATCACCGTGGAGGAGGTGCGCATCAGACTGCCAAAGATGCCAGTGGGACCGAGGTAGAAAGTCGCCACCAGATCGTCCCAGCGAAAGCCGCCGTGGCCCCACACGCCGGGCAAGTGTTGCCCAAAGGCTGCATACGCCAGGGCGATCAGCACCAGGATCGGGAAGGCCAGGCCGATAGCGCGGCGACAGGCTTCCAGAAGCAGCAAGATCGCACTCACGCCCAGTATTAGATCCAGCGCGGTAGGCGTTAGATAGCCCAACTGATAGATGATGCGGTCGAAGTGATAAACGTAGTAACCGCTGATCACGACGCTCATGACAATCGGGACAAGATCAAACCAGGGGATCTTCTGGGCATCCCGTACCCGGCAATGGTAAGCCAGAAAAATCAGCGGCATTGCAAACAGCAGGTGAACGGCGTTTTGCGTATTCACCGGCCCGGTAACGGCCGTATAGAGGTGGAAAATCGCCATCGCAACGGCGGCTGTGCGCACCACCACAAACCAGAAGCCCGAGAGCTGTCGCTTGCCCGAATCCTCCTGATACTTTTCAACAACATTGGGATTCTTAGCGGTATCCATGGGGAACTCCCGCGCCGCCCGACCAAAGACGGTCGCGCAACGCGTCAGACTGATAGCTAACGCCCCCACCGGGATACCGGCGGGGGCTCAAGGGTGTGCTTACTGAGCTTCAGGCGGAATGATGTCTTCCGGAATGTCCAGACCCAACTCCTGGTAATAGCGCAGCGCCCCGGCATGTAGCGGGAAGGTGGCGGTATCCACCACGGTCTGTGGCTCAACGCTTGCCGCTGGCTTGAAAGAAGCCGCCACTTCGTCGTGGTTTTCCCAGTACGCCTTGGTCAGCTCATACACCGTATCGGCGTCAAGCTCGGTGCTTGCCGCCACGCCCATGTAGATCCCCAGTGACTGGGCTTCGCTCATCCCGGTATAGGTATCCGCCGGTACAATGGCAGGCGACAGGAAGGGCAACTCTTCAACCACGGTCTCTACCTGTTCGTCGGTCAGCGACAGCAGCTGTAGCGGGCGTGAGGAATGCACCTCGGTAAACAGCGGGATCGGTGGCACGCCGTTGTAGCTAAAGCCCACCAGGCGACCATCGGTAACGCCTTCCGCCGCATCGTTCACCCGCATGCGCTGGAAGTCCGGCTCGATATTCAGGATGCCAAACACCTGCTCGGTAATGTACTCACCGCCCCCACCAATGCTGCTGGGGTTAAAGCGTTCGCCGTTCAGGTCTTCAAAGGTTTCGATATCGCTATCCTGGCGAACTGCCCAGTGCATGGTGGACGGCGCAATCCAGTAAACGAGCCGCACATCCGGGTTGGGTGTATCCTCGAAACGGCCGACGCCGTTATAGAGCTCATACCCCACCAGGGCTTCGGTGAACGCCAGGTCAAGCTCGCCGTTATTCAGTCGAATGGCGTTTTCGCGGGTGCCGCCCGTTTCACGTACGGTAATTTCGTAATCTGAATTGGCGCTTATCACGCGCGCGCCTTCCGAGATACCGAAAAACCATCCGGTGCCGGTGGGCACAGCGCCCATGTTAAGCGCGGTCTGCGCCTGAACAGTGCCGGTTGTAAGCGCACCGGCGACCAACAAGGAAGCAGGCAGTAGGTGGCGTAGTTTTATTGCAGTCATTGTTATTTCCTCTCAGCGTCGGGAAGCATGTTGTGCTGTTGTTTGCTGTGGGAGGCCAAGGTCGCGCCCCTCCCGAAAACTCACCAAGCAGGGGAAGATCGCTTGATGGTTGCTAGAGTGATAGCGCTAAAGGTGGGTGGCTGTATATTGGTGATTGATGAACCTGCCTTCTCCAAACGCGAAAGCTGAACAAGGAAAGCGCATGCCGCCTGACTTGGCGGGCCGCCAGTCAACGCACCGCGGCGGCATTCACCAAATGGTCGACCAGCACCCGGGCGGCCATGGAGAGCTTGTCCAAATCTTTCACGTAGATACTCAGCCGACGCCGCGCCCAGCTGTCGCGAATCGCCAACACCTTGACGTTGAGGCCATCGACGTACTGACGAATGGCACCGCGGGGCAATACGCCGATCCCCAGGCCCTCCTGTACCATCAGGCATAGCGCGTCGTAGCTGGTCACTTGTATGCGGATACGCAGTGTCTTGTTGACCATGCTGGCGGCGCGCATGATCTCCAGATTGATGGCGCTCGCGGTATGCAGCCCCACATGGGGGTAGTCCAGGCACTCGCGAAAATCGATCTGCTCCCGCTCGGCAAGCGGATGCTGCTTGGGCACCACCAGCACGAGATCATCAACGTGGTAGGGAAACTCGATGAGGTCGTAGCCATGCAGCAGTTGGGCACACACTCCGATATCCGCATTGTTGTTCATGACTTCGCGGGTAATGACGGGGCTCACCTTTTCTTCCAACTGCACGCCAATATCCGGGTGCTGCTCGAAAAAAGCGCGCATTTCGTTGGGCAGGTACTGGGTAATCGCTGACATGTTGGCGAACACCCGCACCATGCCGCGCTGACCACTGGCGTAGTCGCGCATCTGCAGGTCGAGATCTTCCAGATTATGCAGCACGCCACGGGATAGGTTCAGCAGTGCACTTCCGGCGGGCGTCAGCACGATGCCTCGGTTGTTGCGCTTTAGCAGTGGCGTGTTGAAGTAGGCTTCCAGCTCGCTAAGCCGCTTGCTGACGGCCGAGGTCGCCATGAAGGAAGCATCGGCAGCGCCGCTGATGGTGCCCATTTCAGCCACGCGTACGAACAGCCTGAGTGAGGTCGGGTCGAGTTTCATGGCAGTTCTCGCGCCTCAGGGCGCTTGATCAAGGCGAAGCGCATACCCTTCTCCTGTGTTGTGATGTTCATGCAGGTTAGCGCTTTGCACATGCGTTTAACACTCATGTGCTTAACACTCATCAGTTTAATACTACAGAGGCTGTTCGGGGGTATGGGGCGCTAAGAGGTGGTCGACCAAGTGGCGGGCCACCAGCGGCAGAGTGGCGTAATGGCGCATTCCCACCACCAGCTCGCGCTTGGCCCACTCGTCGGCCAAGGGGATCATGCATAACTTTAAATCTTTCAAATCGCGATACAGCGTCTGCCGGGGCAGGACACCAACGCCCATGCCGTAGTGAATCATGCGGCAAATCGCATCGAAGCTGCGTACCTGGATTCGCATGCGCAGGGTTCTTCCCGCCTGGCTGGCCTGCTCATGCAGCAGCGACTGCAGCGACGTGTCCTGCTGCAAGCCCACAAAGTCGTATTCGGCGGCCTGGTGCAAATGCAGCTGCCGATGGACAGCCAGCGGATGATCCTGCGGGGTCACCAGCACCAGTTGATCGCGCCGATAGGGCATTACCTCCAGCTCATCCGCCGCCACATGGCTGGCAAAAATGCCGATATCGGCCACGCCATCGCGTACGGCGGTAATCGCTTCACTGCTGGTCCGTTCCTGCAGGTCGATCTTGATCTGGGGGTAGGTCAGGGCGAAGGCACTTAGATCCTGGGGAAGAAAGGCGATGATCGCCGAGGTGTTGGAATGTATCCGCACATGACCGCGCACGCCTTCGCCATATTCGCTCAGCTCGGCCTGCATTCGCGCCACGTCTTCGAGAATGCGCCGGGCATGGTGTAAAAACGCCCGGCCTGCCGGGGTGAGCTCAACCCCCCGGGGGCGGCGATATAAGAGATCGGTGCCCACCAGCGCTTCCAGGTCGCTCACGCGCTTGCTGACCGCGGCCACGGCAAGGTGCTCGCGCTCAGCGGCGGCGGTGAGTCGCCCCTCATCGGCAATGGCGACAAACAGTTTCAAGGTGACAAAATCAAATCTCTGCATCGCGCTGACCGCCTTGCTATTGGAGTAAAAGAACGCCCTTCGCCATCTTAGGCTTCGTCCATGACGAACACCTAGTTCCTGATTGCCTAATTGTTCTAACGCGCCAGCTCGCCGATGCTGGTGGGTAAACAAACTGACAAAAGCTGCATGAACAGGGTTATCAGGAGCTTATATTATGACCACCCGCCAGCTTCCCCTCGATGGGCTTAAAGTCGTAGAGCTTGGCCAGCTGATTGCGGGCCCCTTTGCCACCAAACTTCTCGGCGAATTCGGCGCTGACGTGATCAAGATCGAGCCCCCCGGCACTGGCGACCCCCTTCGCAAATGGCGGATTCTCGAAGAAGGCACCTCGCTTTGGTGGCATGTGCAAAGCCGTACCAAGCGCTCGGTAACCCTCGACCTGCGCACTGAAGAGGGCCAGGAGATGGTGCGCCGCCTGGCGACAGAGGCGGATGTCATCGTCGAAAACTTCCGCCCCGGCACGCTAGAGGGCTGGGGGCTTGGCTATGAAGACCTAGCGGCGCATAACCCCAGGTTGATCATGGTGCGCGTTTCCGGCTTCGGCCAAACCGGTCCTTACCGTAACAAGCCAGGGTTTGGGGTCATCGGCGAGGCGATGGGCGGGTTGCGCTACCTCACCGGCCAGCCGGATGAACCCTCGGTAAGGGTCGGCGTCAGCATCGGCGATTCGTTATCCGCACTATACGCCGTGATAGGCACGCTGCTTGCCCTTCAGGAGCGACAGCGCAGCGGCCTGGGGCAGGAAATTGACGTCGCGCTCTACGAGTCCGTCTTTGCCATGATGGAAAGCCTGCTGCCCGAATACGATGCCACCGGTCATGTGCGCGAGCCCAGCGGTAGCGCACTGCCTGGCATCACGCCCTCGAACGCTTACCGTACCCAGCAGGGCGACTATGTGCTCATCGCAGGCAACGGGGACAGCATCTTCAAGCGTCTTATGCATGTCATCGGCCGCGACGACCTCGCGCAGAATCCTGCCATGGCGCATAACGATGGCCGTTCCCAACATGCCCAGGAAATCGATGCTGCTATCGAGGCCTGGACCCAGACCCAGGAGCGTGACGAGATACTGCGCCTCCTGGAGGAGGCCCGGGTCCCCGCAGGCTACCCCTATACCGCTGCGGATATTGCCAGCGACCCGCACTACCTGGCCCGCGAAATGATTCAGACCGTGACGCGTGCCGACGGTCGTTCGCTCAAGGTACCGGGTGTCCTGCCCAAACTGAGCGCCACGCCCGGCAGGCTTGGGCAAGGTGGCCCGTCGCTGGGTGCCCACACCGATGAAGTGCTTGACGAGTTGGGCATCGATACCGAAACCCGTGAAAAACTGCGCCATGCAGGCATTATCTAACCTTGGGAGGGCAGGATGGAGACGCTACAAATCAACGAAGTCGCTCCTCGGGATGGCTTTCAGAGCGAATCGCGTTTTATACCCACCGACCAAAAGGTGGCGTTGATTGATGCCCTGACCGCCACCGGCATTGCGCGCATCGAGGCCACCTCCTTTGTGTCGCCCAAGGCGATTCCTAACCTGCGTGATGCCGCCGAGGTCGTCAGCGCCATCCAACGTCGTAAGGGCGTCGACGTCACCGTGCTGGTACCTAACCTGAAAGGTGCCGAGCGTGCGCTTGCCTGCGGTGTCGACGAGATCAACCTGGTGATGTCGGCAAGCGATGCCCACGGCCGCGCCAATTTGCGCATGACGCCCGACGAATCACTCCAGCAGTTTGCCAACATCATCGACACCTTCAGGGACAGCGGCGTGTTTATCAACGCCTCGCTGTCGACGGCCTTTGGCTGCCCGTTCGAGGGCAAGGTGCCCGAAGCCCGGGTATTCGACCTCATCGAACAACAGCTGGCGCTGGGCGTAGAGGGGGTCACGCTCTGCGATACCACAGGTGTTGCCAACCCGCTTCAGGTAAGCAAGCTATGTACCCAGGTACTGGAACGCTTCCCTGACGTACCGTTTACGCTGCATTTTCATAATACCCGGGGCATGGGCCTTGCCAACGCATTGGCCGCCTGGCAGGTCGGCATTACCCGCTTCGATGCCTCGCTGGGAGGGCTGGGCGGCTGTCCCTTTGCCCCCGGCGCCACGGGCAATGTGTGCACCGAAGACCTGGTGCACATGTTTGAGCAGATGGGAGTGAACACGGGCGTCAACCTGCCCGCGCTGCTTGAGGCCTCTGCCACCCTCCCCGACTTGATCGGCCACGACACGCCAGGACAGGTAGGGAAGGCAGGCAGCGCCGATCGTCGTCATCCTCTACCTGCCCAGGCGTAAAACAACCCCCACCGACGGTGAATAACAATGACTCAGTCCGTGACATCCGCCCAACCCTTGAACCTTTCCCAGCAGTTAATCCAGCGCCATCTCGTCAGCGGCGAGATGATCCCGGGCAGTGAAATCGCTCTGGAGATCAACCAGGCACTGCTTCAGGACGTGTTGGGCACACTGGTGATGCTGGAACTCGAAGCCATGGGCCTGGACCGCGTCCACACCCAGCCCAGCGTGCAGTATATCGACCACGGCCTGGTACAAGCGGACAACCTGAACGCGGAAACCTACCTGTTTCTAAAAAGTGCCTGCGAGCGTTTCGGCGTGTGGTACTCGGGCCCCGGCAATGGCATCAGCCACCCGGTGCATATGGAAAACTTCGGCGTGCCCGGTCAGTCGATCGTCGGCTGCGACAGCCATACCACGGCGGCAGGGGCGCTGGGTATGCTGGCCATTGGCGCAGGCGGTATTGAAGTCGCCATGGCCATGGCGGGGGAGCCGCTGTATATCACCATGCCCAAGATCTGGGGCATCAAGCTTGAAGGCCAACTCCCCGACTGGGTCTCCGCCAAGGACATCGTTCTCGAACTGCTACGCCGACACGGCGTTGCCGGTGGCAAGAACACGATGATCGAATATTACGGCCCCGGGCTTGCCCACCTTTCCGCCATGGACCGCCATGTATTGGCCAACATGGGCACCGAAATGGGCGCGACGGCCACGGTCTTCCCCAGTGACGAAGAAACCCGTCGTTTTCTGGCGGCTCGGGGACGGGAGAGTGACTGGCAGCCACTGGCCGCGGAGCCCGGCTGTCGCTATGAACTCAACGATCAACTGGACCTCACGACCCTCGAACCCATGATCGCGCTGCCTTCCAGCCCGGATAAGGTCGTCACCGTTCGCGAAGCGGCAGGCCAGCCCCTCCATCAGGCCTATATCGGCTCTTCAGGCAATCCGGGCTATCGCGATTTTGCGGTGGTGGCGGAAATCGTCCGCGACCGACAGGTGGCCGACGGCGTCTCCCTGGACATCAACCCGTCTTCTCGCCAGGTGCTCACCACGCTGATTCAGCAGGGCTATCTGGCTGACCTCGTTGCCAGTGGGGCGCGACTCCATCAGGCAGGTTGCAACGGCTGTATCGGCATGGGCCAGGCCCCAGCCGTGGGGCTCAACAGCCTGCGTACGGTACCGCGTAATTTCCCGGGGCGCTCGGGCACCCGTGAAGACAGCGTTTTCCTATGCAGCCCGGAAACGGCAGCGGCCTCGGCACTGGCCGGGGTCATTACCGACCCACGAACCCTTTCCATGGCGTATCCGCGTATTAGCGAGCCGGACAAGATTGTCATTAACCGTGCGCTGTTTAACGCGCCGCTGCCTGTTGAAGAAGCCCGCCTCAAACCCCTGCAAAAAACGGACAATACACCGGCGTTACCGGCGTTAAGCCCCCTCCCCGATACGCTGGAAGTGCCCGTGCTGCTGGTCGTCGGCGACAACATTTCAACCGATGACATCATGCCTGCCGGTCAGCGGGTACTGCCTTACTGGAGCAGCATCTATGCGTCGGCCCCTTTCACGTTTGAAGCGGTCGATGACACCTATGCGACGCGCGCTGACACAACCCGCACTCAAGGCGGTCATGCGATTGTCGGCGGTGTTAACTACGGCCAAGGGTCAAGTCGCGAGAATGCCGCCCTGGTACCCCGCTACCTGGGCTTGCAGGTGGTGGTTGCCAAGAGTTTTGCCCGTATTCATTGGCAGAACCTGATTTGTTTTGGTGCCTTACCGCTCACGTTTTGCCACCCCGAAGATAGCGAGCGCTTGGGTCAGGGAGACACTATTGTGATCAAGGATCTTTACAACCAACTCGCCAAAGACGATGACCTGATCGCCGAGATCCCCGGCAAGGGGACAATGACCCTGCACCATGGGCTGACGGACCGCCAGAAAACGTTGATTGCGCAAGGTGGGGTCATTAATCATTTGCGTGAGCGTAATGCTCAACAAGCGACGTTGACCAGCGGCTAACCAACGCCCGGCAGATAACCATCGAAAAGGGTTTGTCCAGTGACAGGCCCATGATCAACCAGTACCCCCTTATAAAAAGCTGCCGATCTCGATCACGCTGCCACATTGGCTGGGGTTATAGCCGGGCAGACACTGCACCGCTTCCTGGAAGGAAGCGCTGCGCAACACCTGCAAAAAGTCGGTAAATTGCGACTCTTTCAGGGAACGATGATGACACGCCAGCAAGTAGTCTTCTGTGGCCAACGGCACAAAATCAAGCCCAAACCGCTGCGCGGCCGCCTCGACACCAAACCCTACATCCGCCATTCCCGCCGCCACATAGGCCGCAACCGCCGAGTGAGTGTACTCCTCAATCTCGTAACCGCTCACATTGGCGGCTGAAATACTGGCCTCGGCCAGCAGGCTGTCCAGCAGTTCCCGGGTTCCCGACGACGCCTGGCGGTTGATAAACGTCACAGGCCTGTCGGCCAGTGCGGCAACGCTATCAATGCCCATCGGGTTCCCCGGCGCCACCATTAGCCCCTGCTGGCGGGCGATAAATCCTATCAGCCGATGAGAGCGGGGCTTTAGTAGTCGGCGGTATTTACGCCGTGCCTTTTCACCGACAGCTCCCCTGGGCAGGTGGCAGCCCGCCAGATCACAGCGGTCTTGGTTCAGGGCTGCAAGCGCTTCCAGCGAGCTGCAGTACTGCAGGTAAAGCGGTAGCTCGCCCAGATGCTGCGGCAGCAGCTCTATCGCAAACCCGTGGCTGGCGTGAAGGCGCAGGACGGGGTGCACGCCTTCCTGATGCTGCTGAATGGCAAGATTCAGCTCTGAGCTCAGGCTATCAAGCTGCGGGCTTAGCCGAGCGGTGGCGCGTTGTTCGGCCCACAGCAGCTTCTCACCCAGCGGCGACAACCGCGCCCCTCGCCCACGCGCCATTTCCACCAAGGTGACACCAAAAAACTCCCCGCCCTGGCGCAGTAAATTCCACGCATGGCGATAGGAAATACCCGCTTCCTCGGCGGCATGGGTCAACTTGCCGTGGCGATGAACCGCCCCAAGCAGGCGCAAAAGATTGGTATCGAGACGGTGCCCCTCTTCATCGCTAAAGCACCAGGTGGGCGTTACCTTGATTCGTTTCATAGGCACACTATTTCATATTTTTCAGTCGATAACTTGATGCTAGCTTTGTCTTAACCGGGATGCACGTCTTTTTAAATATGAAAAGACGTGCATATCTAAAAGATAATAAACAGTCGTGAGGAGGGCATCATGAACCATTCCCAGGAGTGGGCACCGCAGGCAATTCAGGCCGAGGTCGACGCTCTGAAGCACAAGCCCGGCGCCCTACTGCCGATCCTCCACGCCCTTCAGGATCGCATCGGCTTCATTCCCGAGGCAGCAGTGCCGATCATCGCCGATGCCCTCCACCAGACACGTGCCGAAGTGCATGGTGTCATAAGCTTCTACCACCACTTTCGCACCACGCCGCCGGGGCGCCACGTGGTACAGATCTGCCGCGCCGAGGCGTGTCAGTCGGTAGGCGCGCGCCAGCTCGAAGCCCACGCCAAGGCACGTTTGGGGGTCGACTACCACCAGACCACGCCGGATCGCGAAATCACCCTCGAAGCCGTTTACTGCCTGGGCAACTGCGCCTGCGGCCCGTCGATCCGCGTGGACGACAGCATACGCGGCCGCGTTACCCCGGACGCCTTCGATGAATTAATGGATGAGCTACAAACCCGGCCGCTGGAGATGATGGGATGAGCATTCGCGTTTTTGTTCCCCGCGATACCACCGCACTTTCACTGGGTGCCGATATGGTCGCCAGCCGACTGATAAGAGAGGCCGCCGCACGCGGTCAGTCAATCACCCTGGTACGCAACGGCTCCCGCGGCCTTGCCTGGCTTGAGCCGCTGGTGGAAGTTGAGACCCCCATCGGGCGGTTCGCCTACGGCCCGGTAACGCCGGGCGACGTAGCGGCACTGGTCGACGCCGGGCTGCTCGAAGGTAGCGTCAGCCACCCCCTGGCACTGGGCCCCACGGAAGAGATTGACTACCTCGCACGGCAGCAGCGCCTGACTTTCGCGCGTATCGGTATTACCGACCCGCTGTCGATTGACGACTATCGCGCCCACAGCGGTTTTTGCGGCCTGGAGGCAGCGCTGCAACGCGAGCCCCAGGACATCGTCGAGGAAGTCAAAGCCTCCGGCCTGCGCGGGCGCGGCGGGGCGGCCTTCCCCACCGGCATCAAATGGCAGACCGTGCTCGACACGCCCGCCGACCAGAAATACATCGTCTGCAATGCCGACGAGGGCGACTCCGGCACCTTCGCCGACCGGCTGGCCATGGAGTGCGACCCCTACATGCTGATCGAAGGCATGACTATCGCCGGGCTCGCAGTGGGCGCCACCCAAGGCTATATCTACCTGCGTTCGGAGTACCCGCTGGCGAAAGAGATCCTCGACGAGGCCATTGCCCGTGCCGAGACCGCCGGTTATCTCGGCGGAGACCTTCTTGGCAGCGGCCATACATTCCACCTGGAAGTGCGTCTCGGTGCCGGTGCCTATATCTGTGGTGAAGAAACTTCGCTACTCGAAAGCCTCGAAGGCAAGCGCGGCCTGGTGCGTTTCAAGCCGCCGCTGCCCGCCATTGAGGGGCTGTTTGGCCGTCCTACGGTGGTCAACAATGTGCTCTCGCTAGCCGCCGTACCGTTCATTCTGGCCGAAGGCGCCGAGGCCTACGCCAATCACGGCATGGGCCGCTCGCGGGGCACCCTGGCACTGCAGCTGGCGGGCAACGTCAAGCGCGGTGGTCTGGTGGAGCTGGCCTTTGGCACCACCCTGCGCACACTGATGGAGGAGTTTGGCGGCGGCACCCTCACCGGCAAGCCCTTGCGCGCTGTCCAGGTGGGCGGGCCGCTGTGCGCCTACCTGCCCGAAAGCCAGTGGGACATGCCGCTGGATTACGAAACCTTCGCCGAGGTGGGCGCAGGCGTGGGTCACGGCGGCGTGGTGATGTTCGACGACAGCGTCGATATGGCCGAGCAGGCGCGCTTTTCGATGGAGTTCTGCAAGGTGGAGTCCTGCGGCAAGTGTACGCCCTGCCGGATCGGTTCGACCCGGGGCGTGGAGGTGATTGACCGCATCCGCGCCAACGACAATCGCGAAGCTAACCTCATTCTACTCCACGACCTCTGCGAAACGATGGTGGATGGCTCGCTCTGCGCCATGGGCGGCATGACCCCCTTCCCGGTGCAAAGCGCGCTGAAGCACTTCCCCGACGACTTCCAGCAGGCGGCGAACGGAGACAGATCATGATCGAACATTTTGACCCCAAGCAACATGCCAAACAGGTCGAGCACAGCAAAGACCTCGGCACGCCCTTCCCGGCTCAAGCCGTTGGCACTGCCTCGGTGAGCCTTGATATCGACGGCGTGACGATCAGCGTGCCGGAAGGCACGTCGGTGTTGCGCGCGGCGGCGCTGGCGGATATCAACATTCCCAAACTGTGCGCCACCGACAGCCTGGAGCCCTTCGGTTCCTGTCGGCTGTGCGCGGTGCAGGTGGAGGGGCGCCGGGGCTTTCCCGCCTCCTGCACCACGCCGGTGGTGGAAGGCATGAAGGTAACCACCCAGAACGAGCGGCTCGCCAAGCTGCGCCGCAACGTAATGGAGCTGTACATCTCCGACCACCCGCTGGACTGTTTGACCTGCCCGGCCAACGGCGACTGCGAGCTGCAGGACATGGCGGGTAGCGTCGGCCTACGTGAAGTGCGCTACGGCTTTACGGGCGAGAATCATCTGGAGGCGGTCAAGGACGAGTCCAACCCCTACTTCACCTTCGATCCCAGCAAGTGCATCGTCTGCTCGCGCTGCGTGCGCGCCTGCGACGAAGTGCAGGGCACCTTCGCGCTAACCATCGATGGCCGCGGGTTCGAATCCAAAGTATCAGCAGGCCAGAACGACGCCTTCATGGACTCGGACTGCGTCTCCTGCGGGGCCTGCGTGCAGGCCTGCCCCACGGCCACGCTGATGGAGAAGAGCGTGATCGACCACGGCGTGCCGGACCATAGCGTGGTCACTACCTGCGCCTACTGCGGCGTGGGCTGCTCGTTTGAAGCCCAGATGAAGGGCGACCAGCTGGTGCGCATGGTGCCCTACAAGGGCGGCGACGCTAACCACGGCCACTCCTGCGTGAAGGGGCGCTTTGCCTTCGGCTACGCCACCCACCCGGATCGCCTGACCACGCCGATGATTCGCGACAGCATCGACCAGCCCTGGCGGGAAGTCAGTTGGGAAGAGGCGATCACCTTTGCCGCCAACCGCCTGAAAGCGATTCAGGCCGAGCACGGCCGCGAGAGCATCGGCGGGATTACTTCCTCGCGCTGCACCAACGAAGAGACCTACCTGGTGCAGAAGCTGATCCGCGCGGCGTTTGGCAACAACAACACCGACACCTGCGCGCGGGTCTGCCACTCGCCCACCGGCTACGGGCTGAAGACCACGCTGGGCGAGTCGGCGGGTACCCAGACGTTTGATTCAGTGATGAAGTCGGACGCGATCATCGTGATCGGCGCCAACCCCACCGACGCCCACCCGGTGTTCGGCTCGATGATGGGCAAGCGCCTGCGCCAGGGGGCGAAGCTGATCGTCGCCGACCCGCGCCGCATCGACCTTTTAAAGACCCCGCACATGAGCGAGGCCCAGCACCTGCCGCTGCGCCCGGGCACTAACGTGGCGCTGGTCAACGCGCTGGGCCACGTGGTGGTGACCGAAGGCTTCGAGGATAAGGAATTCATCGCCAAGCGCTGCGACACCGAGGCATACCATGCCTGGCGCGACTTTATCAGCGAGGCACGCCATTCCCCGGAGGCCAGCGAATCGGTTACCGGCGTACCCGCCGAGGCGGTGCGTCAGGCCGCCCGCACCTACGCCATGGCGGGCAACGGCGCCATCTACTACGGGCTGGGGGTGACCGAGCACAGCCAGGGCTCCACCATGGTGATGGGCATTGCCAACCTGGCCCTGGCCACCGGCAATATTGGCCGCGAGGGCGTAGGCGTGAACCCGCTGCGCGGCCAGAACAATGTCCAGGGCTCCTGCGACATGGGCTCCTTTCCCCACGAGCTGCCGGGCTACCAGCACGTGGCCGACCCGACTGCCCGCGGCCGCTTTGAATCCGTGTGGGGCGTGAAGCTGGACGAGGAGCCGGGACTGCGCATTCCCAATATGTTCGATGCCGCCATCGAAGGCACTTTCAAGGCGCTTTATGTGCAGGGCGAAGATATCGCCCAGTCCGACCCCAACACCCAGCACGTCGAGGCGGCGCTCACGTCGCTGGACTGCCTGATCGTGCAGGATATTTTCCTCAACGAAACGGCCAAGTTCGCCCACGTACTTCTGCCGGGTTCCAGCTTCCTGGAGAAGAACGGCACCTTCACCAACGCCGAGCGGCGCATCAACCGGGTACGCAAGGTGACGCCTCCGGTGGCAGGCAAGGAAGACTGGCAAGTCACCCAGGATCTGGCCAATGCACTGGGTTACCCGATGCACTATACCCATCCCTCCGAGATCATGGACGAGATCGCCCAGTTGACGCCTAGCTTTGCGGGCGTCAGCTACGCCAAGCTGGAAGAACGCGGTAGCCTGCAGTGGCCCTGCAACGCCGAGTACCCGCTGGGCATGCCGACCATGCACGAGGTTGAATTCCCCATTGGCCTGGGGCGCTTTGCGATTACCGAGTACGTGGCCACTGAAGAGCGCGCTAACCGCCGCTTCCCGCTCCTGCTCACCACCGGGCGGATTCTCAGCCAGTACAACGTGGGCGCCCAGACCCGGCGTACTGACAACCAGCGCTGGCACGATGAAGATGTGTTGGAACTGCACCCATCAGATGCGGAACTGCGCGGCGTGCGTGACGGCGACTGGCTGGGCATCACCAGTCGCTCGGGCCAGACAGTACTGCGCGCGCGGCTCAGCGAGCGCATGCAGCCAGGAGTGGTCTACACCACCTTCCACCACCCTGGCAGCGGCGCCAACGTCATCACCACGGACAACTCGGACTGGGCCACCAACTGCCCGGAGTACAAGGTCACGGCGGTGCAGGTGGAAAAAGTCAGCCAACCCTCCGCCTGGCAGCAGCGGTTTAGCACGTTCGACCTGATCCAGCGTGACCACCTGGCCAACGCTCACCAGGAGGCGCCATGAGCACCCACTACACATCCGATGCGGTAGCGCGCCAGCCGGTGGAGGTGCGCCGTGGCGCTAACGGCTGGTACACCGATACTCAGGAGGATCTACTGGCCCTGGAAAGGCCGGTAGCCATGGTCTACAACGGCATCTCCCATGCAGTGATGATGGCAAGTCCCGCTGACCTTGAGGATTTTGCCCTCGGCTTCAGCCTTTCCGAAGGAATCCTGGCAAATGCCGATGAGTGCTACGACTTCGATATCCACGAAGCGCCCCAAGGCCTCACCGTTCACCTCACCATTGCCAGCCAACGGATGGCTGAGCTCAAACAGCGGCGGCGCAGCCTGACAGGACGCACCGGATGCGGCCTGTGCGGCACAGAAGCTCTGGAGCAGGCCATTCGTCCGATCCCCTCTGTCGTGGCGCCCTCACTTAGCGATGCCGCCATTCAGCGCTCGCTGCAGGAACTGACCGCCCACCAGCCGCTGCAGTCAGCCACTGGCGCAAGCCACGGTGCCGCCTGGTGCGATGCCCAGGGGCACATCCAACGGCTGCGCGAGGATGTTGGTCGCCATAACGCGCTGGACAAATTGATTGGTGCCCTTGCCCGCGAGGCCCTTCCCCTCGGCGAGGGGTTCGCACTGGTCACCAGCCGTGCCAGCTACGAGATGGTGCACAAATGTGCCAGTGCCGGTATTGGCGCCCTGGTGGCGGTTTCGGCGGCCACGGCGCTCGCGGTGGAGCAGGCCCAGACAGCGGGGCTGCTGCTGGCAGGCTTTGCGCGGCCCGGCCGCCACCTGATTTACCATCGCCCCACGTCGGTGGCGATGGCCCATGGCTAAGGAGGCACGCAATGGCGTCGCACCAAGAGACTCACCTGATTCACATGACCAACCAGATCGCCGCTAACCTGGGCGGCGGTCGCGATGAAGAAACGGCCGCCGCGGCCACCTGCCGCCACTTGGAGACCTTCTGGGCACGCTCTATGAAGCATCGCCTGGTCGCCACACTGGAGCGCGAGGATACCGCGCTTTCACCACTGGCAAAGCGAGCCGTCACCTTGCTGGCGGAAAGACTGCCCAAGCGGCATACCGGATAAACATCACCGGCGTTAACGCAACGGGGCTTGCCATCTGGCAAGCCCCGTTTTTATACCCATCGTTCATCAGTGCTGATATCACCAGCACTGATCATCAGCGTTAGAACTCTTCCCACTCATCTGCGGTATGCTTCGCCGGTGAGGGCTGTGATGAGGCGTGGGATGAAAGCGCAGGACGCTTCATGCCGCTATCGCTGCCACGCTGCTGAGACGCCGGAGAGGCTAGTGCCTGATGCTGGGGCTCATCTTCGCCGAGCACAAAGGAATTGATCAGCTCGCTCAGGTGCTCCGCATGGCGACGCATATCCGCAGCGGCAGTGGTCGACTGTTGCACCATGGTGGCGTTTTGCTGGGTCATGGTGTCCATTTCGGCCACCGCGGTGTTGATCTGGCTGATACCGCTGCTCTGCTCTTTCGCCCCGGCGCTGATCTCGCCAATGACATCGGTCACCTTGGCCACGCTCTCGACGATTTCGCGCATGGTGGCACCCGCATCACGCACCAGCTCGGCACCGGAATGGGTGTGCTGCACCGAGGCATCAATGAGCGCGCGTATTTCCTTGGAGGCATCGCTGGAACGGCTCGCCAAGGTTCTAACTTCCTGCGCCACCACGGCAAACCCTCGGCCGTGCTCGCCCGCTCGAGCCGCTTCCACCGAAGCGTTGAGCGCCAGAATGTTGGTCTGGAAGGCAATGGAATCGATCATGGTAATGATATCGCTGATACGGCTGGCCGACTCATTGATATCCTGCATGGTGCGTTCCACCTGCTCCATAGACTGCTCGCCCTTGTGGGCAACTTCTGCGGTGGACTGCACCAGCTTATTGGCCTGCTGGGCGCTGTCGGCGCTGTGATTGACCGTCGAGGTAATCTCTTCCATGGAGGAGGAGGTTTCCTGAAGGTTGGCCGCCGCCTGTTCGGTCCGCGTCGACAGCTCTTCGCTGCTGCGGGATATCTCCCCGGCGGAATCGTAGACGCTGGAGGTACTGTGGCGAACGTCGCGCAGGGTGTCCTGCATACGCTCGACAAAGGCGTTGAACTGCATGGACAGCTCGCCGATCTCGTCGTTGCTTTCCACCGCGAGGCGGCGGGTCAGGTCACCCCGCCCCTGGGCGATATCGTGCATGGCGGCAGAGGTGCGCTTGATCGGCCCGACGGTACGCCGAACAAAAACATATGCGACCAGCGCCACCACAATAAACAGCACCAGCCCCAGCAGCGCGGCAAAGATGATGCCTTGGCGCAAATCGGCCGCCGTGGTGGCCTCCAGTTCGGCCATGGCCTCGTCAACATCGGTCACGTACACACCCGCACCGATTAACCAGTCCCATTTTTCAAGGCGGTCAACGTAAGAGTGCTTGGGTTGAAACTCGTCGGTACCTGGGTATTCCCACACATAGCTATAGAACCCGCCGCCACTCTGGGCAACGTCGATGATCTCGCGAATAAGATAGGTGCCATCGGGCGTTTGTGCGTCGATCATGTTGGTACCTTCGCGCTCCGGCGCGGGTGCCGTCACGATATTGTTACCGTCATAGTCGTAGATGAATATGTAGTTGTTATCTTCGAAGCGCATGGAGCGCACAATTTCGGCGACCTGCTGCTTGGCTTCCTCATCGTTGACACCGGCGTCTTCATAAATCGGTTCAATGGCAGTCTTCGCCATTTGCACAACGTCGCGCACTGCCCTGCGCCGTTCTTCAATTAATTGTTCGCGCTGCTGGGCGAGGGAGTCCTGAGCATCCTGTGTTGTGCTATAGGCTTTAAACCCGACCAGCGCGACCGTGACCAGTAACAAGGGAAGCAAGACAAGCATCAGGACTTTGGTTTGCAAACCAAAGGCCCGGCGAGCGGGAGATGTAGAGGTTGTCATTGTGAGCAAATTCCAGCATTTGTGAGTTAGAGGATATTAGAATTATCATTACCCCCTTTATCGACAAACGTTATTTAAACTTTAATTTTTCAGGACCGTCTTAGGCTTTTTGGCTTATCCAGCACGAAATCAGGGGATTCATAACATACGTTAAGGTGATGGGAAGCCTTGGAGTCCACAGTGAAGGTGTGGTGGCCAGGGATGGCCCGTTTTAAGGCTTGATGCCACCCACCTTTGTTCAGTCGCCTCGACCCTTCAACCGCCTGGTCGGGGCGACTTTTTTATTATGCCCGCCCCAGGTTAGCCCGCGATGGCCGTGCGCCGCTCATCCAGCATCCCTTTATCGAGAATGAAGCGGATGATTTCTTCGAGCCCTACGCCGTCATACAGATTGGTGAAAACAAAGGGCCGCTCGCCGCGCATCTTTTTCGAGTCGCGCTCCATCACCTCCAGCGAGGCATGCACCTGCTCGGCGATGTCGATCTTGTTGATAATCAGCAGGTCGGATTTAGTAATGCCCGGGCCACCTTTACGCGGAATCTTGTCCCCAGCGGACACGTCGATCACGTAGAGCGTGAGATCCGAAAGCTCGGGGCTGAAGGTCGCCGACAGGTTATCGCCGCCGGATTCCACCATCACCAGCTCCAGCTTGGGATGGCGTTCCTGCAGCTCGTCAATGGCCGCTAGGTTCATGGAGGCATCTTCGCGGATCGCCGTGTGCGGGCAGCCGCCGGTTTCCACGCCCAGAATACGATCGGCCGGCAGCGCATCGTGCTTGAGCAGAAAGTCGGCGTCTTCGCGAGTGTAGATATCGTTGGTCACCACGGCGATATCGTAGTGGTCGCGCAGCGCCAGGCAGAGCTGCTTCAACAGCGCGGTTTTGCCCGAGCCAACCGGGCCACCCACGCCAACGCGTAAACAGTGAGTCATCGTTCTCTCCTTATTAACCTTACATCTATTTAACTTCTGAACAGGCGCGAATACTGGGTTTCGTGCAACGCACTGGCCAGGGCAAGACCGGGCAGCACCGGGCCAAGCTCATCGTCATCAAGCGAAAGCGCCTGATCAACGGCAGTGACAAGTGCCGGGCGCAGTTGCTCGTTAACCCGCTGGGCAGCGGTGTGGCCCAGCGGCAGGGCCTTGCAGGCGACGGCCAGCTGATTTTCCAGCCACGCCCAGGCAAAGCCCAGCAGGGTTTGGCGAACGGACACGCCACGGGTATGGGCCGTGTAAGCAAACAGCGTTACATAGCCTGCTTGAGCCGGTAACAAGGGCGCTAGTGAGTCGTCACTTGGCATCAAGTCCAGGCTTTTCAACAAGCGCTTGAGCGAGGCACCCAATCGGCTGTCTTCAGCGGCCAGCTCGGCGGTTTCCCGTGTCGCCGCCAGCCACGCATCCCACTGGGCAATCGCATGGCTATCGCCTTCGCCAATGGCCTGGTGCAGCCGTGCCAGCACGGGTAACTCGCAACGGGTTAAGCCGTCTTCCAATACGCCGCTTAGCCACTCGGCCAGACTTGCTTCGTCACTTACCCAGCCAAGTTCGAAGGCGCTTTCCAGGCCTTGCGAGAAGGCAAAGGCCCCGATGGGCAGCGACGGGCTGACCAGTTGCATCAGCCCCAGCAGTGCCAACTCATCGTTTTGGCTGTTTTGCGCGGTGACATCAGTGGGCATGGTGATGCTCATGGCCGTGAGAATGATCATGATCGTGAGAATGGGCATGACCGTGTGCGTGGCCATGAGCATGTCCACCACCCACTTGGTTATAAGCACCCGGCTCAGGGTCGAAGGTGGCGTCGTGGTGCTCAAGCTCAGCGCCGAGCAGCTCGGCGAGCTCTTCCAGCACGTGGTCCGGCGGAAAACGTACCCAACCGCCCTTTTCATCTTCACCCAGCGCCAGCTGCACGTGGCGATTGCCCAGGTGGTAAGCCAGACGCGCCAGCGGTAAGCCAGCACTTACTCGCGCGGTCACCACCGGTTCTACGGCGGCGCAGACACGTACCACTTCGCCACTTTCCGCTTTTAAGCCTTCGCCGCTACGCAATACCGGGCCGCGATCCAGAAACAGCCCCAGTTCACGACCGCTGTCGCTTTGGGCTTTCAAGCGTCCGCGGATGCGCAGTTCAAAGGGCAGCGTCAGCGTGTCACTCGCTGCGCTCTCGTCTATCGGCCCTAAGCGTTCTATCAGTTTTAGCATGACTAGCGTCCTTCGCTGTCTATGCAGATGTGCCGGGGGTAGGTCTACGAGAGGGCGCTGTGAATACCTCCCTGTACGCTACTTTTGCCATCCATGGCAAAAGACCCTCTCTACGACCTACCCCCGTCACCTCTACCTAAATGGAATAGCCTCAATCAAAACAAGTGATACCGCTGAGCCAGCGGCAATTCGGTAGCAGGCTCGCAGGTCAAAATTTCGCCATCGCAGCGCACTTCGTAGGTCTGTGGATCGACGGTCAGCTCTGGGCAGGCGTCGTTGAGCTTCATGTCCTGCTTGCGTACCTGGCGTACGTTTTTACACGCCGCTAGCTCGCTGTTCAGCCCCAGCGTCTCTTTAATCCCCGCATCCAATGCTGCCTGGCTGACAAAGCTGAGCCGGGTCTGGCTGGCCGCGCGGCCCAGTGCACCAAACATGTAACGGTAATGCACCGGCTGTGGTGTGGGAATCGACGCATTGGGGTCGCCCATGGGGGCGGCCGCAATCATGCCGCCCTTGATGATCATCGCCGGTTTGGTACCGAAAAACGCCGGCTTCCAAAGCACCAGGTCCGCCATTTTTCCGACTTCGATGGAGCCGACTTCGTGGGCGATACCGTGGGTGATCGCCGGGTTAATGGTGTATTTGGCGATATAGCGCTTGGCCCGGAAATTATCGGCGCCCAGGGCTTCATCTTCAGGCAGCAGGCCGCGCTGCACCTTCATCTTGTGGGCGGTTTGCCAGGTGCGGCAGACCACTTCACCAACCCGCCCCATGGCCTGGGAGTCCGAGGCGATCATAGAGATCACGCCCAGGTCGTGGAGGATATCCTCGGCGGAGATGGTTTCGCGGCGAATGCGTGAGTCGGCGAAGGCCACGTCTTCGGGGATATTGGGGTCGAGATGGTGGCACACCATCAGCATATCGAGGTGTTCGTCGATAGTGTTGACGGTGTAGGGACGCGTCGGGTTGGTAGATGACGGCAGCACATAGGGCTTGGCGCAGGCGGTGAGGATATCCGGCGCGTGACCTCCGCCTGCCCCCTCAGTGTGGTAGGTGTGAATGCAGCGTTCTTTAAAGGCCCCCAGGGTGTCTTCCACAAAGCCCGACTCGTTCAGGGTATCGGTGTGGATGGCCACCTGAACATCGTAAACATCCGCCACGTTAAGGCAGTTGTTGATCGAGGCGGGTGTCGTGCCCCAGTCCTCGTGCAGTTTGAGGCCCATGGCACCTGCATTCAGCTGGGCTTCCAGCGACTCGGGCAGGCTGGCGTTACCCTTGCCCAGCAAGCCAATGTTCATGGGCATATCGTCCACCGCCTGGAGCATTTTGCCGATATGCCAGGCGCCAGGGGTACAGGTGGTGGCGTTGGTGCCGGTGGCCGGCCCCGTGCCGCCGCCGAGCATGGTGGTAATACCGCTCATCAGCGCTTCTTCCACCAGCTGCGGGCAAATGAAATGAATATGGGCATCCAGCGCCCCGGCGGTCAGAATCTTGCCTTCCCCGGAGATGATTTCAGTGCCGGGGCCAATCACGATCTCGACATCCGGCTGGGTATCCGGGTTACCGGCTTTGCCAATCGCGGCAATGCGGCCGTTTTGAATGCCCACGTCGGCCTTGACGATGCCCCACCAGTCCAAGATCAGCGCATTAGTGATGACCGTATCCATCACGGTGTCGTCGGCGCGCTGGCTTTGGCCCATGCCGTCGCGGATGACCTTGCCGCCGCCGAATTTCACTTCATCGCCGTAGTGGGTGGCGTCTTTTTCGACCTCGATCCATAGCTCAGTGTCGCCCAGCCGCACGCGGTCGCCTACCGTGGGGCCGTACATATCGGCATAGGCCTGGCGACTGATCTTGTTATCCGGTTTCATTGCTTACCTCCATCAAGCGCACCCATCACATCGCCGCGGAAGCCGTAAATTTCCCGCTTGCCGACATATGGGATCAGCGTAACTTCGCGGGTCTGGCCGGGCTCGAAGCGAATCGCCGTACCCGCCGCAACGTCCAGGCGATAGCCCCGCGCCTTGTCACGGTCAAACACCAGCGCCGGGTTGGCTTCGGCAAAATGGTAGTGCGACCCCACCTGAATCGGCCGATCACCGGTATTGGCCACCTCGACGCTGATGCGCTCACGCCCCACGCACAGCTCGATATCGCCGTCTTTTAACTGATACTCGCCGGGAATCATGGCGACCTCCTAATTAATGGGGGTGTGAACAGTGACCAGCTTGGTGCCGTCTGGGAAGGTGGCTTCCACCTGAACCTCGTCGACCATCTCGGCCACACCTTCCATCACGTCGTCACGGCTTAATATCTCGCGACCGTAGCTCATCAGGTCCGCCACGCTGCGACCATCACGGGCGCCTTCCATGATTTCAAAGCTGATCAGCGCGACCGCTTCGGGATAGTTGAGCTTCAAACCGCGCGCTTTGCGGCGCTCGGCAAGCTGGGCGGCAGAAAACAGCAGCAGCTTGTCTTTGTCTCTTGGGGTTAATTCCATGGGGCGTCTCCGTTAGCGAGTTATTAGGTTAGCCAAATTCTCGGCGTGTGCGCTTCACGCTCGATCCAAAGAGGGCGCAGCAGATGCCAGGCCTGCTCGCACAGCGTCCAGGCTTCATTGCGTGAGTTGCCCAGGTAGCGCAGTAACAATACGCCGTGACGCACAGTGACGGCCCAGCGGGGGTTGTCGGGCAGCGCTTCGCGCAGGGCCTCGATGGCACCCGTCGCATCGGCTATGCCCACTGCCCAGAGTGTGGCCTGTACCGTCGCGCCGCCTTGCCCCCAGCGCCCGGTAAAGCGCGGGTGCAAAGGATCGAGAGGCTGGCGTTCAAGCCACAGCGGCTTGCCGTCCAGGGTCAAACGAAAGTGCTGCTCAATGCGTCCAGACACATAGGGCAGCTCGCTCGCCGGGCGGCCCAGCGCCATGACTTCCCAGCCCAGGCAGCGGGCGCTGCCATGCAAATCAATCGAGGTGCGCTGCTCACCCCGCGAGCCGTCAAAGGCAATGGTTTCCTGGGGCAGCCACTCAAGGGTCCCGCCGTCTTCAACACGCAACTGGGTGTGCTGGGCCCATGAAACACCCTGGCTGTCGGCTTTATAGAGCTTGTTGGCGGCAGGCGTCGTCAGCAGCGCCTGGGCGCCGTTTTCCACATGGGCCTGAATGGTCAGCGCATCGCCGCTCACCAGCCCACCCGGCGGGTGCAGCAGGTAAACGTGGCAGGCCTCACCGCGGCCTTCCGGGTAAAACGGCCGCTGCACCCGTAATGGCCCCGAATGGCGCGCCTGCACCATGCGGGTGGCACCGCCGCGGTGGGCAAAGCGCAACGCCAGCGAGGCCGCCCAGTGCCGCTGATCATCGAAGCGGTGGCCGGAGGCAATAGATGGTTTGGCGATATCGCATAAAATCATAGGTAGCTATCGCGTCCTTACAGTAAGCCATTAGCTAACCAATGCAATTTATGCGCCAAAATGGTGAAAAGCGCTAAGCAACACTATTGGCAACGCCTAGCAGCGTTTTTGAGCGATACATCCTGCAGGGAGTTGCACCAAAATTGAACATTGAGAGATTAAAAAGCACCGCTAGGATGCATTCATATTACCGACGACTCAGCCAGATAAACGGGTCAAGTAGCGGATATCCCTTTAACAAGCGGCTAGTCGTGATAAACCACACTTTCTTTATCACATGTATTACTTGACGAGAGCCCAAGCAGCATATATATCAATTGATATATATTAAGTTTATCAAATGGGAGTTCGCCATGGATACCCACTTCACGCAATATCAGCCTCCAAAAGCAGTGGCCTCCGGATTCTGGCAACAGCTAGGGCTCCCTGCCAGGGGGCGCAAGCTGCATGAGCTGTTGCATCAAGGCGTGGAATACCGAGTTTATCCCCGGTTGGCAAAGGTATCGGGTATCGAGCAGAAGGCACTGGCAGGCTACGTCGACATACCCTCTGCCACGCTGAGCCGTCGCGCCAAGTCCGGGCGCTTCAAGATGGCGGAGAGCGACCGGCTGTATCGCTTTGCTGAGCTCTTCAAAGCGGCACTGGATCTGTTCGAGGGTGACGCCGAGGGTGCCCGTGCCTGGTTACTTAAACCCAATGCCGGGCTAGGCGGGCGCCGCCCCGTGGAAATGAGCGCTACATCAGCGGAATATCAAACGGTGCTTAACCTGATTGGGCGTCTGGAGCACGGAGTCTCGGCATGAGCGAGGTTGCCGCCTATCGGCTGGTTAAGCGCAAGTTTCAGGACATTGCTTTCGATGGTGAGGGAGCGCGCCTTTATGGCGGTCGCTGGAACAGCCCCGGTAAAGCCTGTGTGTATGTGGCGAGTTCCGAGTCGCTGGCGCTGCTGGAAATTATGGTGCATCTGGAAAGCTATCGACTGCTTAATACCTATGCGCTGCTGCGCCTGACGCTACCCGCCGAGAGCATCCTAAGCGTTGGAACGGAAGATTTGCCGGAAAACTGGCAAGAAGCCCCAGCGCCCGCAGAGACCGCCGAACTGGGTGATGGCTGGCTGGCGTCTGGCCAAAGTTTGGCACTTGCAGTGCCAAGCGTGGTGGTGCCGAGAGAGCTGAACTACATGCTCAACCCGGCACACCCCTTATTTGATCGAATCGTCGCGTCAGCCGAGGTGCTGCCCTTCCAACCCGATCCAAGACTTTGAACCGGATGTGGATAACTTAAACCGTCAAATGCTGCTGGATAAGTTCATCGGATAGCTCGCCGATATCGCCATTTGCCACGGGGCGGCCACGATCCATGATCACAAAGCGGTCAGCGTACTTGCGGGCAAACGGCAGCTTCTGCTCAACCAACAGCACTGTCAGGCCATCTTCGTTGATCAACTGGCGAATCACCTGGCCGATCTGCGAGACGATATTAGGCTGGATGCCCTCGCCGGGCTCATCCAGGATCAACAGCTTGGGTTCGATGACCAGGGCGCGGCCGATGGCCAGCTGTTGCTGCTGGCCGCCAGAAAGGTCACCACCGCGGCGGTTTTTCATTTCCTTGAGCACCGGGAACAGCTCATAGACCCGCTCGGGGATTTTTTTCACCCCATCACGGCGCGCGGCAAGGCCCGTTCGCAGATTATCTTCCACGGTAAGTAGCGGAAATATCTGTCGCCCCTGGGGCACATAGCCGATGCCCAGCCGAGAGCGTTCTTCAACGGCTTTCTGGGTCAGCTCGATCTCGCCCGCCTCACCGCTTGAGTAGCGCAAGGCGCCGCTTTTTACCGCGACCTCGCCCATCACGGCTTTCAGCAGCGTGGTTTTCCCCACGCCGTTACGGCCCATCACGCAGGTGCACTGCCCGGCGGGCACTTCAAGGTCCAGGTCCCAGAGGGTGTGACTTTCGCCATAGAACTGATTGAGCTTTTCAATGGCTAGCATCAGGCGGCCTCCTCGTCATCGGCACCCAGGTAGACCTCGACCACGCTGGGGTCGCTGGAGACTTGGTCCATGGTGCCTTCCGCCAGCACGCTGCCCTGGTGCAGCACGGTCACCTGGCGGGCAATCGACCGCACAAAGCCCATATCGTGTTCGACCACGACGACGGATTGCTTACCGGCTAAGCCGGTGAGCAGCTCGGCGGTACGCTCCATTTCCTGCTCGGTCATGCCCGCGACCGGCTCATCCACCAGCAATAGGCGCGGGCGTTGCATCAGCAGCATGCCGATTTCCAGCCACTGCTTCTGGCCGTGGGAAAGAATGCCAGCGGGTTGATAGCGCAGCGCGGTCAGGCCGATGGTCTCCAGCACTTCGTCAATGCGGTCCTTGACCTCGCCGGTCAGGCGGGCGGTGAGGGTCGGTATGATCCGCTTGTCCGCCGCCATCGCCAGTTCCAGGTTTTCAAATACCGAGAGCGCCTCGAACACCGTGGGCTTCTGGAACTTGCGCCCGATGCCCAGGCTGGCAATCTCGGGCTCGTTCATGTGCAGCAGGTTATGACGGCTGCCGAACCATACACTGCCCTCATTGGGGCGCGTCTTGCCGGTAATGATGTCCATCATGGTGGTCTTACCCGCCCCGTTGGGGCCGATAATGCAGCGCAGTTCGCCATCGTCGATGGTCAGGTTCAGTTTATTGATGGCCTTGAACCCATCGAAGCTGACGGTGACGTCTTCCATGTAGAGAATCGGACCGTGGCGCACGTCGACCGTTGAGGCCTGGGGCGTCATGAAGTCGAACACCCGGTCGCGTTCGGTAAGCGCTTGGAAAAAACTCATGCGGTTGCCTCCTTGTCCGGCGTCTCTGATGCCGTTGGCTCATCGTCTCGCCGCCGCTTCAAATGGCCCAGCAGTCCGGCGACCCCTTTGGGCAGGAACACCGTAACGAACACGAACAGACCGCCCAGTGCAAACAGCCAGGCATCGGGCATGACCCCGGTAAACACGGTTTTGGCATAGTTCACCAGCACCGCGCCGATTACCGCGCCGTAAAGCGAGGCGCGCCCCCCCAGCGCCACCCACAGGACCACCTCGATGGAGAAAATCGGGTCGAACTCGCTGGGGTTGATAATCCCCACCTGGGGCACGTAGAGCGCCCCGGCGCCCCCCGCCAGCATGGCGGAGACAACAAACACGAACAGCTGGAAACGCTCGACCCGGTAGCCAAGAAAGCGCGTTCGCGCCTCGGCATCGCGGGTTGCCACGCACACCCGGCCGAGTTTGCTGCCGACAATCGACCGGCATACTACATAGCCCAGCGCCAGCGCCACGCCGGAGGCAATGAACAAGCCGAGCCGGGTGGCCTCGCTGCGCAGATCAAAGCCCAGCAACTCGCGGAAGTCGGTCAGGCCGTTGTTGCCGCCAAAGCCCATCTCGTTGCGGAAAAACGCCAGCATCAGCGCAAAGGTCATCGCTTGGGTGATGATCGACAGATACACCCCGGTGACCCGCGAACGAAAGGCCAGCCAGCCAAACACCAGCGCCAGCAGCCCCGGTGCTATCAACACCATGGCAAAGGCAAACCAGGCCATGTCGAAGCCGTACCAGTACCAGGGCAGGCTGTCCCAGTTCAGGAAGACCATAAAGTCGGGCAGGATGGGGTCGCCGTAGGTGCCGCGATCGCCGATCTGACGCATCAGGTACATGCCCATGGCGTAGCCGCCAATGGCGAAAAAGGCGCCATGCCCCAGGCTCAAGATCCCCAGATAGCCCCAAACCAGGTCCACCGCAACGGCCAGGAGCGCGTAGGTTAAATACTTGCCCAGTAGCCCGACGGTATAGCCCGATACGTACAGCGGGTGCCCGGCGGGTACTGCCAGGTGGAGCACCGTCACGGCAATGACCGCGACGGTCAGAATCAACAGAAAGATCTGCGTCGAGCGTTCGTTGAAGGGTCGTGTTAGCCACATAATCGATTAGCCCTCCGCCGCCCGGCCCTTCTGCGGAAAGAGTCCGCGGGGGCGCTTTTGAATAAACAGGATGATGAATACCAGCACGATAATCTTGGCCAGTACCGCTCCCGCCCAGGGTTCCAGCACCTGGTTGATAATACCCAGCGACATGCCCGCCACCAGCGTACCCCAGAGGTTACCGACGCCGCCGAACACCACCACCATGAAGGAGTCGATGATGTAATTTTGGCCGAGGTTGGGGCCAACGTTGGTGAGCTGGGAGAGTGCCACACCGGCAAGCCCGGCCACGCCGGAGCCCAGCGCAAAGGTCATGATATCCACGCGTGTGGCACGAATGCCCATTGAGCGGGCCATGTTGCGGTTCTGGGTGACCGCACGGACCTCAAGCCCCAGCCGCGTGTGGCGCATGATCAGTATCAGGCCCGCAAACACCACCAGCGCAAACCCCAGCACATACATCCGGTTAAGCGTTAGCGACAGGGCGTCGTTGACCACCAGCGAACCGCTCATCCACTCCGGCGTAATCACCGTGCGGTTTTGCGGTGAGATCAAGGTGCGTACCAGCTGCTGAAGAATCAGGCTGACACCGAACGTAGCCAGCAATGTCTCCAGCGGGCGGCCTTTCAGGAACTGAATCACGCCACGCTCGATCGCCACCCCCGCCAGGGCGGACACCATGAACCCGGCCGGAATCGCCAGTATCAGCGCCAGCCCCGGCTGGCCGGGCAGCAGTTGCTGCATCGCCCAGGTGGTATAGGCACCCAGCATGATCAGCTCGCCGTGGGCCATGTTGATCACGCCCATCACGCCGAAGGTGATCGCCAGGCCAATGGCCGCCAGTACCAGCACCGAGCCCATGGAAAGGCCAAAGTAGAGCGTCTCGGCGGCGCGGTTGATTTTAAGGTTTTGCTCGATATCGGCCAGGGCGGCGGTGGCAGCGTCGGCTACCAGCGGGTCATCCGATTGGGCAGCCCGGCTCAACGCCACCCGAACGTTACTGTTCAGGCTGCCCGATAGCACCTCGACGGCCTCGACGTCGCCCTGGTTGAGGCGATAGACCGCCAGCGCCTGATTCAACCGATCGCGTACCGCGGCCGAGGGTTCGTTTTCCAGCCGGTTGGTGAGCGGCTCGACCTGAGCTTCCTCAACCTCGCCAATCAGCCGTTTCGCCGCGTCCAAGCGCGCCTCTTGATCGCCGTTATACAGTTCGACCAGCGAAATCGCCGAGCGCAGCTGGGTGCGTAGTGCGTTGTTGATGGTCAACCGATCCAGGTCGCGGCGGCTGACCTCGCCCATGGCTTCCCCGGTCAGGGCATCTTCAATGGTGACGTCCAGGCCCGTCGTTTCCAGCGCGATGACAAAACGCCCATCGTCTTTCAGCCGTTGCAGATCACTGTCCAGCAGGGCCTGTAACCAGACGTCAGCGCGCTCTTGCTCGCTTTCGATAATGGCGTTGATGGCCATGGCTTTGTCGTCGAATGAGCGGGTATCCAGTGCTTCAAGAAGCGCTTGACCATCGTCTTCCTGCGCCTGAACCGCCATGGGCAACCAGGCCAGCAGGCTGATGAGCAAGCAGGTGACGATCCTTGGCATGACGCGTGCCGTCCACGAATAGCAAGGCATCCTCATGGGTGAATCCTTCGAGTGGCGTGCCCCAGGCGTTGCCTCAAACGAGACATCGCCTGGGTAGATGAATAAGGTAATCGGAACAAACAAGGGGCGGCTTGCACCGCCCCTGACACGGGCTTACTCGGCCAGTGCTTCTTCAGCATCGCTACCCATGCAGCGGTTTTCCGCCACGTTGTAGTTGCCGCATTCCATGGGCTTGCGCCAGTCGCTGATCAAATCACGCGAACCGGGCAGGTAGTCCGACCAGGCATCGCCGGCCACAGTCGACGGGGTTTCCCACACCACGGCGAACTGGCCGTTGTCCTGAATTTCCCCGATCATTACCGGCTTGGTGATGTGATGGTTGGGCATCATCGCGGCCGAACCGCCCGACAGGTTGGGCACGGTCACGCCGATAATGGCATCTTTAACCGCATCCACATCGGTGGTACCGGCTTTCTGGACAGCCTCTACCCACATGTTGAAGCCGATATAATGGGCTTCCATCGGGTCGTTGGTCACGGCGTTGTCTTCGCCGGTATGCTCAAGCCAGGCGTCGATGAAGTCGTAGTTGGCATCGGTATCCACGCTCATGAAGTAGTTCCAGGCTGCCAGGTGGCCGACCAGCGGTCCGGTATCGATCCCGGTGAGTTCCTGCTCGCCCACCGAGAAGGCGACAACGGGAATATCGGCCGCATCGATGCCCTGGTTGCCAAGCTCACGGTAGAACGGCACATTGGCATCGCCGTTAACGGTGGATACCACGGCGGTTTTCTTGCCTTCGCTGCCGAAGCGGCCGATTTCCGACACGATGTTCTGCCAGTCGGAGTGACCAAAGGGCGTGTAGTTGACCATGATGTCTTCATCGGCCACGCCAAACTCTTCTTTCAGGTAGGCTTCAAGGATGCGATTGGTCGTACGCGGATAGACGTAGTCGGTACCCGCCAGCACCCAGCGCTCGACGCCGACCTGGTCATGCAGGTAGTTGACGGCCGGGATCGCCTGCTGGTTGGGGGCGGCGCCAGTGTAAAAGACGTTCTCGGAAGACTCTTCACCTTCGTACTGCACCGGATAGAACAGCAGACCGTTCAGCTCTTCCACCACGGGCAGTACTGATTTACGCGATACGGAGGTCCAGTTACCGAAAATGACGTCGACCTCGTCCTGTTCAAGCAGCTCACGGGCGCGCTCGGCAAACAGCGGCCAGTCAGAGGCAGGGTCGACCACCACCGCTTCAATATCACGGCCAAGCAGACCTCCCGCTTCGTTCTGCTGTTCGATCAGCATCTCGACGGTGTCTTTAAGAACCGTTTCGCTGATAGCCATGGTGCCTGATAGCGAGTGCAGGATACCGACCTTGATAGGGTCTTCGTCTTGCGCGATGGCCTGGGTACTGACCCCCATCACAGCGGCGGTTAGCAGGGCAGTTGAGAACACTCGAGACGTCTTTGGGTGTGTCTTGCGTAGGAAAGTGGTCACTTGAATCTCCTTGCACCCCTTATGCTGGGGGCTCGTTTATTGGCGTCGTATGCCAAGCAGCAAAGGCTGGTATACGTCCACTAGCAACAAACAATTTGCAAGGGCTGCGCCAGATTGGCACATAAGCAACTTATAAGCGCACAATCAGCAACTTAAGATAAGTCTAAAAAACCCAAAAAAGGCCGGAAGCACCAAAATAGCGCGGCTTCTGTTGGCGAGCGCACGCTGATCACGCACCACTGGCGCACAATGCACTGCGACCGTGCAAAAACGGGGCGCCGACTCTCGTCGACGCCCCGTTTCTTCCAGGGTCGATGGCTCCCTTCCAGGATTAATCGCTGCCAGACGTCCCCTCTTCAATAGGATTACGCATCCGGCGGCGCAGGATGGGCCCAATAATATAGGGCAGGATCAAGCCCAGACCGGCAAATACCCAAAGGCCAATGGCCAGGCCACTGTTCCATAGTATGGTCCAGTCACCATCGGAAATATCCATGGCGTGGCGCAGGTTCTTTTCCATCTCCGGCCCAAGTAACAGGCCGAGGATGATCGGCACCAGGGGAATCTCAAGCTTGCGTAACAGATAACCGGCAACGCCAAAGATCACCATGAAGTAGAGATCGAAGACGGTATTGCTGATCGAGTAGATGCCGACAAAGGCAATCATGGTAACGATCGGCAACAGGTACATGGGTGGTACCGACAGCAGCTTGACGAAGATCCCTACCATCGGAATATTCAGGATCAGCAGCAGGAAGTTACCCACCAGTAGGGCAGCAATCACCCCCCAGACGATATCGGCGTTCTGGGTAAACATCAGCGGGCCGGGGGTGATGTTCAGCGAAATCAACAGCGCCAGCAACACCGCCGTCGTCCCGCTACCCGGCACACCCAAGGTCAACATGGGCACCAGCGCGCCGCTTGAAGCGCCGTTGTTACCGGCCTCGGGACCTGCGACACCGCGTGGATCCCCCTTGCCGAAGTAGCCTTTCTTGCCGACGACTTTCTTCTCCAGGGTATAGCCGATAAAGCTACCCAGCGACGCACCGGCACCCGGCAGTACGCCAGCGATGAAACCCAGTACCCCGCCACGCAAGCTCGAAGGCAGGATCTCACGGATATCCTTCCACTTGAGCGAGAGCTTGTTGACCGCCATTTTTTCCTTGCCACCACCGGCCTTTTCTTCGATGAAGAACAACAGCTCGGAAATGGCGAACAGGCCCACAATGGCTATGATGAAATCCACGCCTTCGTAGAGTTCCAGCGTTCCAAAGGTAAAGCGCTGCACGCCGGTGGAATCGATACCCACCGTGGCGATCATCAAGCCGATGGCGGCTGCCACCACGGTCTTCATCGGATTCTTGCCGGTAATACCGCCCAGGGTTGCGAAAGCCAACAGGAACAGCGCGAAATACTCGGCAGGCCCGAAGGTCAAGGCGAATTTTGCCAACAAGGGGGCCAATATAATCAGGCCTATGGTGGCCACCAGGCTACCGATAAAGGACGCCACGGCAGAGATCGCCAACGCCTCGGACGCCTTGCCCTGTTGCGCCATCGGGTAGCCATCGAGACAGGTCATCATCGCCGGTTCGTCACCGGGAATATTGAGCAGTATCGAGGAAATACGCCCGCCATACATCGCCCCGGCATACACCGACGTGAGCATGATAAGGGCGGTTTCCGGCGCCAGGCCGAGGGTAAAGGCCAGCGGGATCAGGATCGCCACCCCGTTGGCCGGTCCCAGGCCCGGCAAGGCACCAATCAAGGTGCCCAAAAAGGCACCGATCAGCGCAAACATCAGGTTATGGGGCTGCAGCGCGACGCCAAACCCGTCCATCAAGAAGCCAAGCGTTTCCATTAGCCCACCTCCAAGAACGACAATATGCCTAGCGGTAGCGCCAGATCGAGGGCATAGCTGAATACCAGATACACCACCACACCGGAAACCGCTCCGGTGATATAGGCCTTGAGCGGACGTGAACCCATGCGCCAGCAGAGGGTGCCCACAGCCAGGGCCGTACTGATGATGAAGCCTAGCGGTTGCAGCAACATGGCATACAGGATCAGCACGACTACCGCAACGATCAGCTCGATACCCGTACGGCTCCATGGCCAGGCATTATCCGGGTCCGGCCGCACGACCATGTACAGACTGGACAACCCCAGGACGACGGCCAGTAAAAGAGGAAAAGTATCGGGGCCAACGGCCTCGGACCCACCAAACGGTTCTGGAAACTGGGTGGCGCCCCAGCCGTACGCGACGGCCAGGACGATCATCAGGATCCCAAAGATACGATCGTTGAAAACCATTACTGAATCAGCCCGATATCCGTGGACAGTTCTTCGATATCTTTGATCTGGTCTTTAACGAAGGTCTCGAACTCACCGGCGCTCATGTGGAAAGGCATCAGGCCATTCTGCTGCATGACGCTCTTCCACTCGTCGCTGGCATAGATGGTATCCATGGCATCGACCCAGTACTGCTTGGCCTCGTCAGAGATATCCGCCGGCATGTAGAAGCCGCGCCAGTTGGGGCCCAGCGCATCAATGCCCTGCTCGCGTGCGGTGGGGATATCGGACAGGTCGCCGGGCAGGCGCTCTTCCGACAGTACCGCGAGTACCTTGAGATCACCCGACTCCATGAAACCTTGAGCCTCGGTAATATCACCGGTGAACGCTTCAACGTGGCCGCCGATCACCTGGGTCAGTGCTTCGCCGCCATTGTTGTAAGACAGGTAAGCGATGCGGGGCAGGTTCTCAACCTCGGCCGCCTGAGCCGCGATCAATACCTTGAGGTGATCCCAGCCGCCTTTGGCGCTACCGCCTGCAAACTTCACGCTGCGTGGATCCTCTTTAAGGGCATCCATCAGCTCATTGAGGTCATCGTATTCGGAATCGGCGGATACGGCGATGATGCCGTAGTCAGCGCCCAGCGCCCCGATCCAGTTGACCATGTCCGCGGTCATGTCAGGGAACTGACCCTGAGCAAGGCGGGTCGTAGTGGCCGTGGACGCCGCGACGAGAAGCTCCTCATCCCCGGCACGCTTGCTGATGGTATGACCGTAGGCTACGCCGCCACCGGCACCGGCCATATTGATGGTCTGAACGTTACCCGACACCAGGTCGAGCTCCTGGAGCACGTTACCGACACTACGGCAGGTAAAGTCCCAGCCGCCGCCCGGGTCAGAGGGGGCGATACACTCGACTTTACCTTCCGGTTCGAAGGCAGCGGCAGTGCTGGAAAAAGTCGTCATCGCGGCCAGCGGCAGAGCCAGCAGCGTTGCGTACTTCAAGGAAGACTTGAAAGTCATAGCGTTCTCCACGTTTTGATCTGTTGTTGTAGTGATGCGTGTTGTCTTGATGCATAGCGCTTCACGCTGTGAACGTTAGAAGAAGGCAGACCCGTGTGACAAGCTTGTGAACATTAAGCACAAAAAATTCATTCCGCGCATTGTGTTCATTTTGTTCACGGCGCAAAAGGGCTTGTCTTGAATGGCTGGTGTTACAGCGCTTGTTTCAAGGACTTAGTTTAAGCACCTGATTAAAGGCCCGCCAGCCAAGCGTTGGCATCGGCCCGCAAACGATAGCGGCGTTCTGGTCTCCCTACATCACCATAGCCCAATTCGGCGTCTACCACTTGCACTGAGACCAGAAACTCTAAATAGCGGCGCGCGGTGGAACGGCTTGCGCCCATCCCCCGTGCCACCTGGGTGGCAGCCAACGGCTGATGCGCTTGCTTGAGCGCTTCAACCACCGACCGTAACGTCAGACGGTCGATACCTTTTGGCAGGCTTCGCCCACTGGGGGCATTGGGTTCAACGGGCTTTGCGCGAGCCAGCACCTGGTCAAGCTCGGCTTGATTCATCTCGGCGCGACTCGCCAATGCCTCGCGCTCACGGCGAAAACGCGCCAGCATCTGCTGCATACGACCGGCTTCTATGGGTTTGATAAGGTAGTCAAAAACGCCGCCGCGCAGTGCCTCGCTGATGGTATCCACCTCTCGGGCAGCGGTCACCATGACAATATCCACCTGGACGTAATCGCGACGTAGTGCCCAAAGCAGCTCCAGCCCTTCCACATCGGGCAGATAAGCATCCAGCAAAATCAACTGCACGTGCTGGCCTTGCTCGGCCATCAGGGCATTGGTTTCAGCGGCGTTGCGGGCCATGCCGACAACATGAAAACCCTCGCTTTGCTCGATAAAAGCGCGGTGGATATCGGCAATGCGAAAGTCGTCCTCTACCACCAAAATACCGTACTCGTGCGCCGACATAAGGCTTCCTTTAACCGAATTACAGGCCATTAGTTATCATTGTTAGAATCCGCGCCGCTTAGCTTATCACGGACGATGAAGCCTCAACGTCGGCACATAGTGAGCGGTCCAGCACCGCGATAAAGCAGGCACCACCGAGCTCGCTGTCTTCCAGGGTGACCGTGCCGCCATGCTGGCGACAAAGCCGTGCCACAAGCGCAAGGCCCAGCCCTTGATGCTGGCCGGATTTCGTCGAGAAGCCCTCGCTGAAAATCGATTCGACATGGTCAGGAATAACGCCGGGCCCGTTATCCTCCACTTCAATGAGCAACTGCTCGCCCAGGTCGGTGAAAAACAAGCGCACACGCGGTGGATCGTTCGGCCCATGCAAGGCCGCATGACAGGCGTTATCCAACAGGTTGCCCACCACGCTCATCATCACTTCCTGCCCGGTGGGGGTTAACGGACAGCCAAGAGAGCTTTGTTCGTCAATCTCAAGCGTCACGCCGAGCTCCCTGGCTCGGGTCAGTTTACCCATCAGGGTGCCGCTCAAAACGGTATCGGCGACGTGACGCATCAAGAAGCTCATCTGCGCCTGAGCGCGCTTGGTTTCCTGGTGAATCAGCGTCAGCGCTTCATCAATGCGTTCGAGCTGCAGCAAGCCGGAAATAGTGTAGAGCTTGTTGGAAAACTCGTGCGCCTGGGCACGCAGCATGTCGACATCCCGGCTGGCCTGGGTCAGCGCCTGGGAAAGATCGACAATTTCCCGGCGGCTGCGGAACGTCGCCACGGCCCCCTCGATCTCGCCCTCGTGGATGATCGGCACGCGGTTCACCACCACCGGATGATCGCCCAGCCACATTTGCTGGTCGAACTCCTGCTGACCGTACTTGAGCACTTCCTGGAGCCTCGAGTTGGGAACCACCTCGCGGATCGGCTGGCCAAGCAGAATATGTTCGTCGGCCAACCCCAGGAACCACCGAGCCTGCTGGTTCACCAGCGTAATCTGGCCTTCGCGGTTCACCGCCAGGATACCCTCGTGTATCGATTGCAGAATGGCCTCTTTCTCGATCGCCAGGCGGGCAATTTCGTAGGGTTCCAAGCCTAGAATAACGCGTTTCAGGTGCTGTGAAAGCCAGTAGGCACCGGCAAACCCCAGCACGATCATCAGCGCCACCAGCGTCCAGCCCAGGCTGTTATAGCGGGCGATGTCCATTGCGACGCGGTCAAGCATGAAACCAACCGAGACGATGCCGATGATATTGCCTGCTTCATCGCGCACTGGGGTTTTACCGCGCATGGCGGAACCCAGGGTGCCGGTCGCTTCCGACACATAGGACTCGCCGTTTTCAAGCGCCCGGGCATTATCGCCGCCCACCATGGTCAGGCCGATGCGCTCGGGTACCGGGTGCGAATAGCGCACGCTCTGGTTATTGCCGACCACCACGTACCGCGCGCCGGTTTCGCGACGCACGCGTTCAGCCAGCGGCTGTATCACGCTGGCAGGATTTTCATCGTCAAAGGCATCGATCAGTTCGGGCATCGAGGCCACCGTTTTGGCCACCGCCAGGGCCCGCTCCCCCATTTGCGTGCTGATGATCTCGGCTTTACGGTGATTCAGGTAGGTGCCTTGTGCCAATAGCATGCCCGCCAGCAACAGGCCGACAAGCAGCATGACCTGAAGGCGAAAGCTGCGCTTGTACCAGCGCCGCCTGGAGCGCGTTCGACGCCAGCGCTGCAGCTCAGCTAATGTTTTGTTCGGGCGGGAGGATGGCATGACGGTACTCACAAGCGGTAACGGCCTCATTATGGCATGCGCACGCAGAGGGCGTTAAACTTCGCCGCTTTGGGGCCTGACAGGCAACAGGCCTTGCACTGCCAGATCAGGGAGAGCGGTATGCTAGCGAAGGACTGGGCAAATGGATTGGTCATTTTGCTGGGTGTTCTTTGGGGGGCGTCAGCCGTTGCCAGCCCCTTTTACGCCCCTGACCCTCCGTCCGACGATACCCCCGTTTTCAGCGGCGACTCTGAATTGGGCTACAACCGCCTGACGGGCAATACCAACAGTGAAACACTCATCGGTAAAACCCGCTTGCAATGGTTGACGGGCGACCTGACCCACTCGCTGCGCGGTGAGGTGCGCCACGTCAGCAAGGAAGACGACACTGCTGCCGAACAGTACCTGCTCGCGGCCCGCGAACGCTACGACTTCAGCGGGCCGCATTATCTGTTTGGCTTTGCCCGTTGGGAAAAAGACCGCTTCGCCGGTTACGACCAGCAGCTAAGCGCCATTGGCGGCTACGGACGGCAGATCCTCGACAACGACCGTCATACGCTGTCGCTGGAAGCCGGCCCGGGCTATCGCCACGACCGGCTTCGCGAACACGGTAATGAACGCCTGGGCGTTGCCTATTCGGCCATTGATTATCGCTGGGAATTTGCCGACTACGCCGATATTCGTCAGGAAGCGTCGGTGGAATATACCCGTCAGAATGTCACCTCCCGCTCGCTCACCGCCCTGACTGCCCGGCTGAATTCAAAGCTTTCGCTACGCCTCTCCCACGAAATCAAACACAATTCAGAGCCACCCGACGATGCCGACAAGCGCAGCGACACCACCACCAGCGCGTCGCTGCTTTTTCACTGGTAATGCACCAAAATGCAGCAATCGGCGTTAGACGTTGGTCTATAAAGACGATACAATGCACACAGTTTCCTGTCCTAGCGCCATTCCATGAATGGCGCTTTTTTTTGCGCCCACTTTTCAACGCGGCAAGCTGTTAAGTTTGACAGACCATCTTGCTTGCCCACCCACAAAACGGACTCTCATGACGACACAATCAACTCAAGACGCAGTGCCACGCAGTGGTCTACGCGCCCTCGGTGACCCGCTGGTGCTGCTGCTCAGCATCGGCTTTATCGTGGCCTTTATTGGCCTATCGCTTTACGACGTCGATCTGGTCGCCAATAGCATCAGTACCGGCTTCGCCTGGACGGCACGCGTCTTTGGCACCTATTTTCAGCTTCTGCTGATCGCCACCTTCTTCATTGCCATTGGCCTGGCCTTTACCCCCGCCGCCAATGCCAAAATCGGCAACCTCGATGCGCCGGAAATGAGTACTTTCAAGTGGCTATCGATCATTCTGTGCACCTTGCTGGCCGGGGGTGGGGTGTTTTTCGCAGCAGGCGAGCCGATCTACCACTTTGTGGTCACTCCTCCCGCCTTTGACAGCGAGGCGGGCACACCAGAAGCCGTGGCGAACGCACTCGCCCAGTCGTTCAACCACTGGGGATTTTTGGCCTGGGCAGTCCTCGGGTCACTTTCGGCGGTGGTGCTGGCGCATGCTCACTATGTGAAAGGCCAACCGCTTCAGCCGCGCACCCTGCTGTATCCTGTATTTGGCGAGCGCCTGCTACGTGGGCCGCTCGGCGGCATTATCGATGCCTGCTGCGTGATCGCCCTGGTGGCAGGCACCGTGGGCCCGATCGGCTTCCTGGCGACACAGGTGAGTTTTGGTTTGCATGAGCTATTTGGCCTGCCGGAAGGCTATACCGGCCAGCTGATCATTCTTGCGGCGCTGGGCAGCATTTACGTACTGTCCTCGATGAGCGGTGTCCATAAAGGCATTCAATTACTCAGCCGGTTCAACGTCCTGCTGGCGCTCACGATTGGTGCCGTCATCTTTATATTCGGCCCGACCCTGTTCCTGACCAACAGCTATGTGGCAGGGATGGGCACCTATGTGAGCGAGTTCTTCACCATGGCAACCACGACGGCGGACACCGCGCCCGACTGGTGGATGCAGTGGTGGACGGTGTTCTTCTTTGCCTGGTTCATCGGCTATGCGCCGCTGATGGCCATTTTCGTGGCGCGCATTTCCCGTGGCCGCACCATTCGCCAGATGATTGTCGCCGTCGCCGTTATCGCGCCGATTGCCACCAGCGTGTGGTTTACCCTGCTCGGCGGGTCGGGCATCTACTATCAACTGAGCGGTGCCATCGAACTAACCGAAGCGCTGAATAACTTCCAGTTTGACGTGGCCACGCTGACCGTCGCGCAAGCGCTCCCCGGCGGCACCTGGATGGCGTTGGCGATCTTGCTGTTAACGACCATTTTTGTGGCGACTACCGGCGACTCGATGAGCTACGCCATCGCCGTTGTGGGTGCCGGTCATGATGACCCCAACCCTTACATTCGCGCCTTCTGGGGAATCGCCATGGCCCTGATGGCGGCGATATTGCTCAACATGGGTGCCGGACAGATCAGCGCGCTACAGCAATTTATCGTGATCACCGCCATTCCCGTGTCGCTGATCCTGTTGCCCACGTTATGGCATGGCCCCAAGGCGGCTTATGCTATGGCGCGTGAGCAGGGTATTATTGAGTGAGCCGCTAGAGCCCTTCCAGCAGCCGCAGGATCATCTGCGGCTGCTGGTTGGCCTGGGCCAGAATGGCGATGCCCACCTGTTGAAGGATCTGGGCGCGCACCAGATTTGAAACTTCCTTGGCGTAATCGGCATCCTGGATGCGCGACCGGGCGGCGGACGTGTTGATTATGTTGGTGTTAAGCCCGTCAATCACGCTTTCAAAGCGATTCTGCACGGCGCCCATATAGCTGCGCTGACGGTCTACGCCCTTGATAGCGTCATCCAGGGTAGCTAGCGGCTTTTCGGTGGCACTACCATCATCAAGCACGCTAAAGCCTTCCAGGCCAAGGGCCTGCAACCCCATCCCTTCAAAACGTACTGCGATGCTACTGCCATCGTTAGCCCCCACCTGGATGTTTAACGACTTTGACTCGTCTATCAGTCCTATGCCGTTGAAATTACTCTGCCCGGCAATGCGGTCAATCTCTTCTAAACGCTGATCGATTTCGTCTTGGATGGAGACAAGGTCGTCGGAAGAGTTAGTGCCGTTCGCTGCCTGAACGCTCAGCTCACGGATGCGTTGCAGGTTGTCGTTAATCTGATTGAGCGAGCCTTCCGCTGTCTGCACCATGGAGATGCCATCATTGGTATTGCGGATTGCCTGGGTCATGCCTTTGATTTGCGCCGTCATCCGGTTGGCAATCGCCTGCCCCGCTGGGTCGTCCTTGGCGCTATTGATGCGCAGCCCGGAAGAGAGGCGCTGCATTGCGGTCTGCATAGCCTGCTGACTGCCGCGCAGATTGTTCTGCACGATTAGCGACATCAAATTGGTATTAAGGCTGAGCAACGCACGCCTCCAGGGAAGTTAGCCCGCCCGATTGATTGGCGGCTTCAAGAAGATTATCGGCCTGGAAGCAAAAATCATTAACACTTTTGAGAGGTGGGGGTGCGGCCACTGTTCGCCAGCAGTTCATCAACGGGGACCCGCACGTAATCGTGGTCAAGATAGCCCTCATCCACCAGCTCGCCATCCCAGGCGACAATGTCCAGATCCATGGTCCGCGGCCCCGATTTGATCGGGCCGCGGACGCGCCCCAGACGGTCTTCCACACTTTTCAGGTAGTCGCGAAAGTCAACCATCGACAGGCGAGTGCGTACCAGCAGGGCGGCGTTGAGAAAGTTGGGCTGCTCTTGATAGCCCACCGGGGTGGTAACGATCTCGCGGGAGCGGGCAACCAGTTCACACTCCTGGCCAAGTATTGCCAACGCCTCGGCCGCGTGGCGCTCGGGCTCTATGTTGGAACCCAACGAAATGACGCATTCGTGAAGCGAAGTATCGGGGTGGGCATACAAGCGTGACTGAGACATGGCTATCCATCCTTGATTGGGGCACCGTTGGCTACTAGCCTAACGCTCCACACCGTTTGTGCAAGTGCTGTACAATTTATTGACAAACGCTGCCCTCACGCAGACAGTCGTGTCATCCTACACAGACTAAGCACCCTACCACGACGAGGATTGTTCAATGAGTACACCGGCCGCATTGGTCACCGGCGGCGCGACGCGCCTGGGACGTCATTTCGCCGAATCACTGGCCGCCGCGGGCTATGATATCGCGCTGCACGTTAACCACTCCCGGGATGAGGCAGAGGAAGTCGCCGAAGGCATCCGCGCAAAAGGTCGGGCTTGCGGGCTATTCAGCTGTGATTTCTTGCACGACGATGTGGGCCAACTGATAGAACGGGTCACACAGCGATTCCCTCAGCTAAGTGTTCTGCTCAATAGTGCCTCCGCCTATACACCCGCGCCTCTTGCCGAGACCGACCTGGCGATGCTGGAAACCCAGTTCCGGGTGAACCTGTTTACTCCGCTGCTGTTAACCCGGCACTTTGCCAGCGCGGTCGACAAAGGCCAGGTCGTCAATATTATCGACAACAAGGTGGCCTACCACCAATACCCCTACGCCGCCTATTTGCTGTCCAAAAAGAGCCTGGCGGAGATGACCCGCATGGCGGCGCTGGAGTTTGCCCCGCGCATTCGAGTGAACGGCATCGCGCCCGGTGTCGTGCTGCCTGCGTCCCAGCGTACCAGTGACTACATTGACTGGCGCATCGACGGGATTCCCGTCAAGCAGCAAGGCGAGCCCGACCATCTCGTGCAGGCGTTGCATTACCTGCTCAACAACGACTTTGTCGCCGGGCAGATTCTATTTGTCGACGGCGGCGAGTCGATCAATGTGGAAGGGCGTCACTCGGAAAACTACCCAGGGTAATACCCCTATTGAGTACCGGGGTCAGCTCCTGATGACTGAACCATTTTCTCGGCAGGGCTTGGGTCATGTGTGATGCCCCGCACATTCCACTAGGGGCATCGCCCATTGCCTGCCGATTTCCAAACACGACACCTATCCAGCCATAGCTCCCGAAGTTTCCGATGCCAGGTAGTTAGGCGCTTCCATTGCCGCCAGATCTGGCCGCGTAAGCGGCGGCGTATTCATTGATCCAGCACTTGCCCTTGCCGGACGTGCAGGGGACTTCCCCTAAGTCATCCTGCCCCTACCAGGAACAGCGTCGATCAAGGCGCTACGCGCCATGCCTGGCACACAAAGCAAAAGCCCCGTCAAAACGGGGCTTTAAAAACGGACAATTTAATTTTCTACTCAGCGTCTTGTGACTCATCGTCTTCAACGGCTTTTTTGTTACGCCGTCCCTCAAGCACGCGAGGAGCGACAAACAGCGCCACCATGCCGAACAAATCGAGAGTACCAATGATTCCCGCTGCAAAAGCGCTGTAGGGAGCGATCAGAACTGCTGCAATCAACCCCACAACCGCGATGGTGACGCCACACAGTTGTCCTCTCCGGTCCTTCAAAATACTACCGGAAAGGCCAGTTTTGTTCATTTCGTGAACGTGTTTCTGATCATCAACTGCCATCTGAACGATGGTTTTGCGGGTTTCTTCATCGAACTGATTCAAGATGTCTGGATGAGGCAACGGGCCACTGAAGCTTGTTTGCCTGACACGTTGATGTAGGTGCTGCTCTCTTGCTGGCTCGATTTGTAGATGTCTAGAGAGCTCTTGCTGTTGCTCTTGAGTCAGGTTGCCTCGTTCAAGTTTAGCAACAAGGCGATCAAGCTCAGAGTCTGAATCAAGCTCCCCATCTGCTAGTTCAACATGCTTATTAGTGTCGGAATGGCTATCGACTGATTAGTCTTTATCGGGTTGATCCGGCATGCTGCACCCGCTTCTGATAATCGCTTACCGCTTTATACAGATGAGAGCCAGCATTGGCCCAATGTTGGCCAATACGATCCTGAGCAGTACCTTTCGGCATGTGCTGCGAGTAATCTCCAGTTGGCCAGATATCCATGACACTACCAGCCGCAAGCACAGTGCGCGGGATCTTGTAGTGAGTTTTCATGGTTTTGCTCCTAATTTCACTAACATACGGAATGTACGAAAGTGCTTCATACACCTCAGTAATCACTTCCAATTTACTGAAAAATGATGCTGTGATGTGTGCATTGTAAATGTACAGACTAATGGAGCTTAAAAAGTTGCGCAAGTTCAGCGTCATCGCTGCAGCTCGGCCTTCACGTGCTTCGAGGGCCTGCTGCTGCAGGGCCGCTTGTTGGCGTCGCCGCTCAAGAGCGCTTTCCGACACAGCACTTCCAACTGGGATTTTTCCAGTTGCCTGACCGCTTCATTGCGATCACAAACAAGCCACTGGGGTGTGCCCTCAAAGCAGACAAGACTTCCCCTTCGGGCGGAGCAGCGACGATCAAGGCGCTACGCGCCATGCCTGACGCACAAGGCAAAGGGGCTGCCCGATGGCAGCCCCTTTGCGTATTACGATACGGCGTTTAGCGTCCGTCAGGCGTATCAACGTCGTCGTGATCAGGCTTGATGTGATCCGCGTCCGACGTCTGCTGTACATCCTGATGGGATGCCGGTTGCTGTTCCCCATCGTCCTGGCGGGGCTGCTTGCCGTCTGTTTCCTCGGCGGTAGAGTCGATAACCCGGACGTTGGCCGGCGGGGCGCTACCGTCCTTGTTTTCGCCGAAGTAGAGCGTGGTATGTGGGAAGGGTATCTCGATACCGGCTTCATCGAAGCGTAGCTTGACGAAACGGTTGTACGCGCGCCCAACCGCCCACTGGTCGCCAGGCGTGGTCTTGATGACCACACGGATATTGACCGAGCTATCCGCCAGCGCGATGACACCAGCAACGGTCATATCTTCGAGCAGCTTGTGGCCATGCTCTTCACTGGCCTTGAGGTCCTCGAACGCGACTTTGAGTTGCTCGATTGCATCGTCAATACTTTCGCGATAGGCAATGCCGTACTCGCCGACGTGGTTACCGAACTCTCGCATGTAGTTGGAGACCGTGTCGACGCTGGAGAACGGCACGATATGGAAGGTGCCGCTAAGATCACGGATACCCACCGAGCGGATACTGAGTTTTTCCGCCGTGCCGGTAATTCCGCCAACGGTGACCACATCGCCGGTATTCATGGCGTTTTCCACCTGGATGAAGACCCCGGTGATGACATCCTGAACCAGTTTTTGCGCACCGAAACCAATTGCCAGGCCAAGCACACCGGCACCGGCTATCAGCGGGCCGATATTGATGCCGATTTCCGACAGCACGATCATGCCGGTAATCGTCACCATGGCGATGGCCAGTGCGTTGCGGAACAGGCTGAGCAGCGTTTTCGCCCGAGCGGTGGGCTCGCCCACACCGGTATCCGGGTTGAGCTTGTGCTCGATCAGGCTGGCAAGCCCCAGCCAGGCGCCAATGGACACGATCAGGATAATCGCGACGCTGATTAATTTGCTGACCAGGCCAGCCCCGGCTTCGGAGGCATACCAGGCAGCCAGGTCAAAGGCGCCCCAGGCATCCAGCACCACCATGATCACCGCCACCACAATCACCGTGCGCAGAATACGCAGCGCATTGGGCACGTAGCTATTAAGACGTTTTTCCAACAGCGGCAGTTTGCGGCGCATATCTGGCGACAGCTGAATACGGCGGCCAATGGTCTGCGTCAGGAACGACGACACCAAGAGCCCTACGACAACCGCTGCCAGGGTTTTGAGTGTCGCAAACAGCACAAACGGCAAGGCATCGCCTGGGCGAACCAGCGTCAGCACAAACACCATCAGGAAGTAGAGCAGTGCGAAAAAGTGCCAGGTGCGCGCAAACAGCTGAAGCGATACACGGCTAGCCGCCAAGGAGGAGCGTGTCCCGATAGCATTGAGGTTGTCGCGCAGGCGCACGCGGTTTTTCAGCACCACCGCCACGGCATAGATAAACGCCAGCAGCATGATCAAAGTGCCGACCGCCTGACCAATGGCCGCAGACACATAGAAGTTGACCAACGGCACCACGACCATCAGGCCGTACCCCACCATGCCAATCAGGCGGGCCAACCAGCGGTTCCAGTAGGAGGCTTCCTGCGCAGAAATCGGCAACAGCCGCAGCCCTTCGTAGCGCGAGGAAAACAGCATCCGCACCGCGGCTTTCAAGAGCTCAATAATTAAAAAGGCGTTGAGAAACAGCGATGCCCGGGTGGAGAGGTCGCCAACTTCGCCGACCGCAAAGGTGGCGACAAGATTACCGCCCACATAGGCGAGTGCCACCAGCAGTACATCGATCACGGCGGCAATCGCCACGCTAACGACCAGGCGCAGCACGGGCGTCAACCCGGCCCCCTGCTGTGACCAGCCACTGATTTTAGTGAAAAGCGGCTTGGCGAAACGGCGGAAAATGAAAAACATGGCGAAAGTGGCGGCGATCACGATGCCCAGGTTGATGGCCGCGGACATGAAAATCGCCATGTCGAAGACGCTCTCACCTCCCCCGACAAAGAGGCCGCGTACCAGCAGCGCTATTTGCTCGAGTTGACCGCCGACGTCGCCGACGACGTTGCTGGTCAATTGAGCCAGTTGGCGCGGCAGCGACACATCCTCGGGAGCGATATCACTGCCCTGGGCAGCGCCCTCGGGTTGCTCCGACGACTCGGCTACCTCTGACGCCTGGTTGCGTAGCAAGTCGATGAGTTCCTGGCGAGCCTGCTCGTCTTCGAGTAAGTTCGCCAGGGATTCATAGGTCTGCGGTTCAGTAGTCTCTGCCCCGTTACTGCTACCTTCACTGGGTGTACTGCTTTGCGCAAACACGGGCGCCGCAAACAGTGTCATCAGCGCTAGCAGCCAGACGCTGAGCCAGGGTAATAAACGTAGTGGCGTCACACCGTAACCTCCCTTGGATGGTGAGTCGTCGTGTCAACCTGACGGCTGAACTATTTGTTGAAACCAATCATACATGCCAACCAACATATAAGCATTGTATAGGATATTTAGCTTAACATGATTACCTGCACAAAGGCCCGAGCCAGGACGCTGCCAAACCGAGTATCAGCGCATAGCGGGCGCCTTTTGCGACCAGTATCCATGCCAGCGCGCGCCACCAGGGCAAGCGTAATATGCCGGCCACGACGGTCAACGGATCGCCAATGATCGGCAGCCAGGACAGCAACAGGCTCACTTCGCCAACGCGCTGGTACCATCGCTCTGCACGGGCCAGTTGAGCAGGTGAAGCCGGAAACCAGCGACGATCCTGAAAGCGCCGTGCGTATCGGCCCAATGCCACATTAACCAGGCTGCCCAAGGTATTGCCAGCGGTGGCGACACACCATAATGCCAGGACCGAATGGCCCTGGCACCATTGTCGCGCGAGCCACACCTCCGACCCGCCGGGCAGCAAGGTGGCACTGAGCAGCGCTACCCAAAAAAGACTCAGCATCAGGACGCGGGAAGTTGACCACCCAGTTGCAGCGTAATCTCATCTGCCACGCGGCGCACCAGCGCACCCAGTTCCAGCAGCCGAACCTCAGGAATGCGCGCCACGGGACCGGACACCGAAATAGCCGCCAACGGCATGCCATGCTCGTCATTGACGCATGCCGCCACGCAATGCAGGCCAATCGCATGTTCTTCACGGTCACAGGCAAAGCCCTGGTCACGTATGCGCTGCATCTCGTCGAGCAGGGTGTCGGGCTGGTAAAGGGTATTTTCGGTCACCCGAGGCAGTTCGCCTTTAGCGAGCAGTTTGGCGCGTTCGTCCTCGGGCATCCAGGCCAGCAAGGCCTTGCCGACACCGGAGGCGTGCAAGGGAGCCCGCGAGCCTAACCGGGTAATCATGCGCATCATCTGCGGCGACTCGTGCTGGGCAAGAAACACCGCTGTGTCAGCATCGCGGATGCCCAGGTTGGCGGTTTCGCCGGTCTCGGCTGTCAGGCGACGTAAGAACGGACGGCTGGTGGCGACCACATCCCGCGCTTCGAGAAAGCTGTTGCCGATGCGGAACGTTTTGACATCAATACGCCACAGGCCCTGTTCATTCTCCTGAGTGACGAAGCCCTGACTCTGCAGCGCCTGAAGCAAACGGTGGGTCGTCGAGGGGGCGAGATCGGCCATTTCCGCCAGGGCGGAAAGTGCCAAGCCCTCGGGGCTGCTGGCCAGGTACTCCAGCAGATTTAACCCACGCACCAACGACTGGCTGTGCCCACCGCCTGCTTTGGCCGAATTGGCCGGGCGGCCAACGGTCCTGCGCTTTACGTCACTCACCTGGCTCTCTCCTGAAAAGCTCTCCTGAAGGCACCTCTACCTCTAGGTAGGCGCAAAGAGCGTAAGGATAACGTGCCTGTGCGGCCGCTGTCGCGCTTACGGAAACGAATTCCATCACCACCTGTTCGCCGCTAAGCAACTAAATAGACGACGCTTTACGCATATCCCGGCCCAGCGGATGGGGTTCGCCACGGGCTTTGGCGAGGTCGATCTGGCGCTGACGCTCGCGCGCCGCCGCGCGGGTTTTCTCGGGCAGCGAGTCGATGCAGTGGGGGCAACTGATACCGGGCTCATATGCGGATGACTGCATATCTTCTGAGGAGATCGGCCGACGGCAGGCATGGCACTGTTCAAACTCGCCTTCGCTCAAGTCATGGCGGACGGTCACTCGGTTATCAAAAACGAAGCACTCGCCGCGCCACAGCGACTGCTCTTCGGGGACTTTTTCCAGGTAGTTCAGCACACCACCCTTGAGGTGATAGACCTCGTCAAAGCCTTCCTTGAGCATGAAGCTGGAGGCTTTTTCGCAGCGAATACCGCCGGTGCAGAACATGGCGACTTTTTTATGCTTCGCCGGGTCGTAGTGCTCGCGCACGTATTCAGGGAATTCACGGAAGGTGGTGGTTTTGGGGTCAACCGCGCCCTCGAAGCTGCCAATCTCCACTTCGTAGTCATTGCGCGTATCGATAACCAGCACTTCCGGATCGGCAATAATATCGTTCCAGTGCTCCGGCTCGACGTAAGTGCCCACGGTGTCGTTAGGGTCGACATCCGGAACGCCCAAGGTGACGATCTCTTTTTTCAGTTTCACCTTGGTGCGGTAGAACGGCGGCTCGTCGCAAAACGACTCTTTATGGTCGATATCACTTAGCCGCGGGTCGGCGGTCAACCAGGCGAGCAGCGCATCGATGCCCTCGCGGGTGCCCGCCACCGTGCCGTTAATGCCTTCTTTGGCAAGCAGCAGCGTACCCTTCACGCCGTTGTTCAGCATGGTCTGGCGCAGCGGTTCCCGCAGGGCTTCAAAGTCGTTCAGGGTGACAAATTTGTATAACGCCGCGACCACAATACGCGGTGATGACGTAGGTGATGACATAACGAACTCCAGGTAGTCGCCCCCGTAAAAGGCGGACCAAGTGAATTAACGGGCGCATTCTAGCAAAAAGTCGGCCACAAGGCAGGCGCCCTATCTGATACGTCGATTTATTCGATCTGATCGTTGAGAAACCTTCACCCCACACCCTCAGCCAGCAGGCGTATATTAATCCTCATTCTCCCAACACTCTGGAGCTTATGATGAAGATCCGTCGTTCAAACGAGCGGGGTTACGCCGACCATGGCTGGCTGCGTTCCTACCATACGTTCTCGTTTGCCAATTACATGGACCCTGACCACATGGGCTATCGTGCCCTGCGGGTGATTAATGAAGATCGCGTATCCCCCGGCCACGGCTTTGGCGCTCACCCCCATAGAGATATGGAGATTATCTCCTATGTGCTCGAAGGCGAAATGGCCCATCAGGACAACATGGGCAACGGCGAAGTGATGCGCCCAGGGGACGTCCAGCGCATGTCAGCAGGCACCGGCGTGCTGCACAGCGAGTTCAACCACTCCAAGGAAAACGGCCTGCACTTCCTGCAAATCTGGATCGAGACGGCCAAACGCGGTATTGCGCCCAGCTACGAACAAAAAGCCTTTCCGCACGCCGAGCGGCAGGGCCAGTGGCGGCTGGTGGTATCACCTGACGGCCAGGATGGCTCGGTGAGCGTGAATCAGGACGTTAACCTGTATAGCGCCTTGTTTAATGAAGGCGAACAGGCAGATACACCGAGTACCCGTTATGCCTGGCTGCATGTGGTAAAGGGGGAAATGGAGGTCAACGGCGAGACGCTGAGCGCGGGCGACGCCGCGGCCTTTCAACCGGACGAAACGTTCACGCTGACCGGCAAGAAGGCGGGGGAAGTGCTGCTGTTTGATTTGGCCTAAGTCACTGAACCAAGCACCATGCAAAACGGCCCCAATGGGGCCGTTTTGGTGTTAATGACCGCTGATGCGATTAGCTATTCTGCGCCGAGTAAAGCACGCGAATCTTCAGCGTATGGTCGACCTGCTTCAACGCTTCCAGCGCCTGGGGGCCATAGGCTTTGTCCACGTCGATGACCACATAGCCAACCTTGTCGTTGGTTTGCAGGTACTGGCCCGAGATATTGATGCCGTTTTCGGACAGTACACGGTTGATCTGCGACAGGACGCCGGGCACGTTGTCGTGAATGTGCAGCAGACGGTGCTTGTCCGGGTGTGCGGGCAGCGCCACTTCGGGGAAGTTGACCGAGGTCACCGTGGTGCCGTTATCCGAATAGGTGATCAGTTTTTCCGACACCTCGATGCCGATATTTTCCTGGGCTTCCAGGGTCGAGCCGCCGATATGCGGCGTGAGGATGACGTTTTCCAGGCCGCGTAGCGGGCTTTCGAACTCCTCGGCATTGCCCTTCGGCTCGACGGGGAACACATCGATCGCCGCCCCGTTCAGCTTGCCCGCCTTGATCGCTTGCGCCAGCGGCTCGATTTCCACCACGCTGCCCCGTGAGGCGTTGATCAGGATGGCACCGGGTTTCATGGCAGCGATTTCTTTTTCGCCTACCATCCAACGGGTGGACGCCAGGTCAGGCACGTGCAGGCTGACCACATCGGCGCGTCCCAACAACTCTTCAAGGCTTGCCACCTGGTTGGCGTTACCCATGCCCAGCTTGGTGATGACATCGTAATAAATGACGTTGAAGCCCAGCGACTCGGCCAGCACGGAAAGCTGCGCGCCAATGCTGCCATAACCCACGATGCCCAGCGTTTTGCCGCGGGCTTCGTGGGAGTTTTTCGCCGATTTCAACCAGCCGCCCTGGTGGGCCCGGGCGTTTTTCTCCGGAATGCCGCGCAGCAGCATGATGGCTTCGGCGAGTACCAGCTCAGCGACTGAGCGGGTGTTGGAATACGGCGCGTTGAATACCGCAATCCCGCGCTTGAGCGCCGCGTGGAGATCGACCTGATTGGTGCCAATGCAGAAACAGCCAACGCCCACCAGCTTTTCTGCCGCTGCGAACACGCGCTCGTTCAGTTGAGTACGAGAACGAATACCGATGAAGTGAACGTCGCGGATCTTCTCGATCAGCGCCTCTTCATCCAGCGATGTGGGCAGATGCTCGATGTTTTCATAACCTGCGTTTTGAAAATTGTCCACCGCGCTTTGGTGGACGCCCTCGAGCAGCAGGATCTTTATCTTGCTCTTGTCCAGGGACGTTTTGGCCATGGCTGAATCAACCTCTATGATCGGCGGCGTGCGCCGTGTAACGGTTCGCGGAAGGCCCGTATGGTAGCATATTCGCCTGTGCTCACGCTGGGCTGGCATGATGAAATGTGTGCGTTGTCAAGATGAACGCGGCACAAGTCGTCTCTCAGGCAGCGCCTTGAGGGCAGACGCCACCCCCTGCCCTCGGTGTATACTGTTGGCCGACTCTCTGCAGACACACGCGCCGCCCGGTCAGGGCGTCAGGAAAACGGTAGGCATGGCCCAATGAGCGACACCACACCCCCACAAGACTTTGCCACCACGGTCGAGCAGCTCGAAACGATCGTGGAACGACTCGAATCTGGTGAACTCTCATTGGAGGATGCATTAACCGCCTTCGAACGAGGCGTTCGCCTTACCCGCGATGCCCAGCAACGCCTGGATAACGCCGAGTTGAAGGTTCGCGCCCTTAGCGAAGACAACGATGGTCGCCTGAACGTTACCCCTTTTGACGGCCCAGACGCGCCCACGGAAGACCCTGACGACAGCAACAAGGAGACGCCGCCATGGTAGCGCCCGCCGCCGCTGGGCTGGTTAGGTTACGTGACACTAGCAATACGCGCGTTGACGCCACTCTGGCCGCGCTATTCGATGCGCAACCGGCGACCGAACCGCGCCTGGAAGCCGCCATGCGCCATGGTTTGCTGGTGGGTGGTAAGCGGCTACGCCCGCTGCTGGTGTATCTGGCCGGCCGGGCGCTGGGGTCCAGCGACGACGCGCTTGACGCACCCGCCGCTGCCATCGAGCTGATCCATGCCTATTCGCTGATCCACGACGACCTGCCCGCCATGGACGACGACGATCTGCGCCGCGGCCAGCCAACGGTCCACAAGGCCTTCGATGAAGCCACCGCTATTCTGGCAGGCGATGCTCTTCAGGCACTGGCGTTTGAAGTACTGGCCCGCACAGGGCACCCGCGGCTGGGCAGCCTGGTGACCACCCTTGCCAGTGCCGCTGGCCGTCATGGCATGGTGGCTGGCCAGGCGTTGGATCTCGCCGCCGTCGGCAACCATCCCAATGTCGAAGCCCTGGAGCACATGCATGCCCACAAGACCGGCGCGCTGATCGTTGCCGCCGTCAAGTTGGGCGGGCTCACAGCCGTTGACGAGCAAGACACCCGGCTACAGGCGCTGATTCGCTACGCACGCGCCATTGGGCTAGCCTTCCAGATTCATGACGATATCCTCGACGTGACCGGTGATACGGCCACGCTCGGCAAGATTTCAGGGGCCGATGCCGCTCGCGCCAAGCCGACGTACCCCAGTTTACTGGGGCTTGAAGGCGCACAGCAAAAAGCCCAGGCCCTAATTGACGAGGCTATCGACGCCCTTGCTCCGCTGGGCGAACACGCCGCACCATTGGCCGACCTAGCCCGCTACATGATCGAGCGCGACCACTAAACGATGTCCATGCCACTATCCAACACCACGTCTATGAAAACATGCCCATGAAGCTGTTCGACGAAATACCCCGCGAGCGCCCGGCCACGCCGCTGCTCGACTCCTTTGACCACCCCGCTGCCCTGCGGGCCATGAACGCCAAGCAGCTTGCCCAGTTGGCAGATGAGCTGCGCGCCTACCTGCTTTACAGCGTTGGCGTCTCCGGCGGCCACTTTGGCGCAGGCCTCGGGGTGGTAGAGCTGAGCGTGGCACTACACCATGCGTTCGACACACCCGACGACCGTCTGGTATGGGACGTAGGTCACCAGGCCTACCCGCACAAGATTCTCACCGGGCGGCGCGACGCCATGCTCAGCATTCGCCAGCATGGCGGTCTCGCGGCGTTTCCGCGCCGCACCGAGTCCGATTACGATACCTTCGGCGTCGGCCATTCCAGCACCTCGATTTCTGCCGCGCTGGGCATGGCGCTTGCCGCCCAGGCCCAGAACAAGCCACGCCGCGTCTGCGCGATTATCGGCGACGGCGCGCTGAGTGCAGGCATGGCGTTTGAAGCCCTCACCCATGCGGGGCACGTGGATGCCAACATGCTGGTCATCCTCAATGATAACGAGATGTCGATCTCCGAAAACGTCGGCGGCATGGCGACTTACCTAGCCCGCGTGCTTTCCAGCAAGCCCTATCTGAAGATGCGTGAAGAAGGCAAAAAGGTGCTTTCCCACCTTCCGGGCGCGTTGGAGCTTGCCCGGCGCACTGAAGAGCACATGAAAGGCATGGTCAGCCCCGCCACGCTGTTTGAAGAGATGGGCTTCAACTACGTCGGCCCCATCGACGGTCATGACCTCGAGACACTCACCGAGACGCTGGAAACCCTGCGCGACCTTGACGGCCCGCAGTTTTTGCACATCAAAACCGTCAAGGGCAAAGGCTTTTTACCTGCCGAAGCCGACCAGATTGGCTACCATGCGATTACCAAGCTGGAAAAGCCCAGCGAGCCCGCTCATCAAACGCCGACCGCCCCGCCTGAGGCCCCAAAAAGCGCCGCTAAAAAAGTGGCCAAGAAAAAATACTGCAACGTGTTCGGCGACTGGGTGTGCGACATGGCCGCCGCCGATGAGCGCCTGATGGGCATTACCCCGGCGATGCGCGAAGGCTCTGACCTGATACGTTTCTCCAAGGAATACCCCGAGCGCTACTTTGATGTAGCAATTGCCGAACAACACGCCGTCACGCTCGCGGCAGGCATGGCCTGCGAAGGCATGAAGCCTGTGGTGGCCATTTACTCTACCTTTCTGCAGCGCGGCTACGACCAGCTGATCCATGACGTGGCGGTACAAAGCCTGGACGTCACCTTTGCCATCGACCGCGCAGGCCTGGTCGGCGAAGATGGGCCCACCCACCATGGCAGCATGGACTTGTCCTTTCTGCGCTGTGTGCCCGGCATGGTGATTCTGGCGCCCGCGGATGAAGCCGAGTGTCGCGCCATGCTCAGTGCGGCTTACCATCATCCGGGCCCTGCCGCCGTTCGCTACCCGCGCGGCACCGGCCCGGGCGTGGCGATTCCCGAGCACCTGGAAGCGCTGCCCATTGGGCGTGCCGAGGTGCGCCGCAAGTCCTCAGGCAACGGCCCCAGCATTGCGTTACTTGCCTTTGGCAGCGTGAACATTGCCGCCGCCGAGGTGGCTGAAACACTCGATGCCACGCTCATCAATATGCGCTCCATCAAACCGCTGGACCGCGATGCCGTGCTACACGCCGCGGACGAACATGAATTGCTGGTCACGCTGGAAGAAAACGTCATCGCCGGTGGTGCCGGAAGCGCCGTCAATGAGCTCCTGCATGCCGAAGGCGTTCAAGTCGAAGTGCTCAACCTCGGCTTGCCGGACGCCTTTGTGGAACACGGCACCCCTGCCGAACTGTTGCGCGACTGCGGCCTGGATGCCGACGGTATCGAACGCGCAATTCGTGCCCGACTGCCGTAATCTTTTTATTTATCAACGTTAGAGACTGCCATGTTATTTCTGATTGTTATCTTTGCGCTTATCGGCCTCGCTTTCGGCGGCCCCGTTGGCCTTCTGGTGGGTTGCGGCCTGGGCTGGTGGCTGGGGCGGCGTATCAAGCGGCGTCTGAATGTGGCGCGGATGCGCATTCAGGAAGGTTTTCTGGACTCGATCTTTTCGGTCATGGGTTGCCTGTGCCAAGCCGACGGCAAGGTCACCGACGGCGAATTGAGCGTCGCCGAGAAACTCTTCGACCAGATGCGCCTGCAGGGCGAACAGCGCACCCGGGCACGCGCCGCCTTTGAACGCGGCCGCGGCGACGACTTTGACCTGGACGCCGAGCTTGCCAGCGTCAACCGCCTCACCCGGCATCAGCCCGTCATGCGTCAGGTGTTTCTCCAGGTGCAGCTGTCGGCCATTGCCGCGGACGGCGTTCTACATGACGCCGAACACGAGATGATTCTGCGCGTCGCCCGTGGCGTGGGCTGTAGCGAGACCGAAGTCCAGCAGATCGAAGCCATGTTGCACGGCGCCGCTGCCAATTCGCAGGGCGCCAGCGAAGAAGCCCTCAAGGACGCTTACCGGGTGCTGGGCGTATCAGAAGACGCCAGCGACGCCGAGGTCAAGAAGGCCTACCGCCGCCTGATGAGCCAGAACCATCCGGACAAACTGGCCGGCAAAGGGCTGCCCGAAAGCATGCGAGAAGTGGCCCAGGCGCGCACCAGCGAGATCAGTAACGCCTATGATCGTATCCGCGAGGCAAGGGGCCAGTAACCTTGCCTATTCGCAATTGCCTGTTATCTCGGCTAATGTTGTACACACCACTTCAAAGCAAAGGCTTCATATCATGCGTGTACAATTTTTTAGCATTACCGGGATCTGCCTGGCGGCAGCACTAAGCACACTATCAGCAAACGCTTTAGCAAACGCCGATAGCGAAGGCGAACGACTTTCCGGCGAAGAAATTCGTGAGCTGGTATGGGGAAACCAGGTACAAGGCGAGATGGCTGGCGGTGAAGCTTACAGCGAAGTCTATCTTCCAGATGGCGAAATTGTGGGCGACGGCTATTCTGGAGAGGCCACCATTGTTGATGACACCATGTGTTTCGACTACGGCGGTGATGACATTGACTGCTATGGTGTCCGCCGCAACAATGAAGGCAAGATCGAATGGATCAAAGACGATGAGGTTGCCGGTTACGGCACAATCAGCGATGCCCCATGATTACACTCTATAGCTTTCCTAACTCTCGCTCACTGAGAGCCACCTGGACGCTTGAGGAACTGGGCCTTGAGTACCGTTGCCAGCACGTCGCGCTGGATCAGGGCGAAGGCCAGACCCCCGAGCACTTGGCCCGCCACCCCGACGGAAAAGTACCGGTACTCGACGACGGCGAGGTCATGCTGTTTGAGTCGCTGCCCATATGCCGCTATTTGGCCGAACAGCATGGCAATGGCCACTTGCTCCCCGACAACGCCATCCAACGGGCGCAGGTCGACCAGTGGCTGAGCTTTATCGTCACCGAACTGGAGCAGCCTCTGTGGAATCAGGCCAAGCACCAGTTTGCCTTGCCCGCGGATAAACGTATCCCCGCCATATTACCCACCTGTGCCTGGGAGTTTCAGCGCGCCATGAAAGCGCTGGAACGGCGCTACCAGGGACAGGAAACCCTGGTGGGGGATACCTTTACGCTGGCAGACCTGTTTCTGACCCACACGCTAGGCTGGGCATCGAGCATGAAACATCGCCTGCCGGATCCGTTTATTGCCTACCGTGAACGCCACGCCAAGCGCCCGGCAATGGCTCGCGCCATCGCGCGTGAAAAGGCGGCGGCTGAAAGTTAAGCGTTAGTAGCGTGAGGCAGAACAGCGCTGAAAATAGCGGCGTAGTGGCAGGCGCTGCCCGCGATCACGAACAGATGCCAAATGGCATGGTTGAAGGGGATGGCATTCACGGCGTAAAAGATAACGCCCAGGGTGTAGACGACGCCGCCAGTGGCCAATAGCACAATGCCCGTCGACGACAGACTCGCCGCCATTTCCTCTGAAGCCAGTACGATCATCCAGCCCATGAGCAGGTAAATCAGAACGCGCAGCACCGCCAGGCGCTGAGGCCAAAGCAGTTTGCAGGCAATCCCCACCAGCGCCAGCGACCAAACGGCGGCAAATAGTAACCAGCCCGTAGGGCCGCGCATGTTGACAAGCAGAAAGGGCGTGTACGTACCGGCAATCAGCAGGTAGATCGCACAGTGATCAAGCAGTTGAAAGCGCTGCTTCCAGCGCCGATGGGGGATGCCGTGGTAAAGGGTCGAGGCGGTATAAAGCAGAATCAGCGTCGTCCCATAGAGACTCAGGCTGACGATCTTCCAGGGGTCGACGTGGGCCGCCAGGCTCGCCAACACCAGCAACACGACCATACCGATCAGGCTGAGCACCGCCCCCAGCCCGTGGGAGATGCTGTTCAGGCGTTCTTCGATAACGCTGAATTTACCCTCAGCCAAGGGTTTTTCATGCTGTTCATCACGAAAGGTAGCCATTCTGGGCGCTCCTGACCGACACATCACCCCTTGCGCTCAATATCCACATCGCTTGCCTGGGTAAAATCATCCAGCACCATCATATGCCCCAGCTTGCCCGCCTTGGTAGTGAGGTACTGCTCGTTGTGGGGGTTCAACCCTGTGGTAATGGACAAGCGCTCGACCACATTAACACCATCACGGGTCAGGGCATCGACCTTGCGCGGGTTGTTGGTCATTAACCGCAATGACGTAATGTCCAGGTGGTCAAGCATCGGCACGCATAGATCATAGCGGCGCATATCGGCACCAAAGCCCAACTGCTCATTCGCCTCGACGGTATCCGCCCCCTGATCTTGCAGGTGATAGGCGCGAATTTTATTTAGAAGGCCGATGCCACGGCCTTCCTGACGCAAGTATAGCAGTACGCCACGGCCTTCCTCGGCTATTCGCTTGAGCGCTTCCTGTAGCTGATATCCGCAGTCACAGCGCATCGAAAACAGGGCGTCACCGGTCAGGCACTCCGAGTGGACACGTCCCAACACCGGTTCATCGCCGGTCACATCACCCAGCGTCAAGGCGATGTGATCCTTGCCGGTGGCTTCGTCTTCGAAACCATGCATAGTGAAGGTGGCCCAGGGCGTGGGCAGGCGTGAAGCGGCGATGAAGCGAATGGTCACAGGTTACCTCGCTGATTAACCAAACCAGTTAACCACACCAGTGTTGGCAAAATGGTCGTGTAGTTTAGCAGGAAGCGGCGGCAGGCTCACGATTAGCGTGACGGAAAAACGTCGAGAAAAATCGGCGTGGTGCGACAATTTTTGCCATGGGTCGCGCCGCCTTGCGGTCTATCTTCCAGTACAATAGCTCCTCTACAATGCGGGCAAACTTCTCAAGAGCAAGTGTCTATGAACCCCACACCTTTGCAAAACGATCGTTTTCTTCGCGCGCTGGCGCGCAAGCCCGTTGACCGCACGCCGGTGTGGATGATGCGCCAGGCAGGCCGCTACCTTCCGGAATATCGCGCTAAACGCGCCGATGCGGGTAGTTTCATGGACCTGTGCCAGAACCATGACCTGGCCTGCGAGGTGACGCTGCAGCCGCTTGAGCGTTACCCGCTGGATGCCGCCATCCTGTTTTCGGATATCCTGACGATCCCCGACGCCATGGGTCTGGGCCTGTATTTCGAAACCGGTGAAGGCCCCAAATTCAAAAAGACCGTGCGTACCGCTGAGGAGGTCGCCGCGCTCCGCGTTCCCGATGCCGAGCGCGACCTGGATTACGTGATGCGTGCGGTGTCCACGATTCGCCGTGAGCTGAACGGCCGCATGCCGTTGATCGGCTTCTCCGGCAGCCCCTGGACGCTGGCCACCTACATGGTCGAGGGCAGTTCGAGCAAGGATTTCCGCCATCTGAAAACCATGCTCTACGATACGCCGGATACCATGCACCAGCTGCTGGACACCCTGGCCCATGCGGTGACCGACTACCTCAACGCGCAAATCCGTGCGGGCGCCCAGGCGGTTCAGATCTTCGATACCTGGGGCGGCGCGCTGACCACCCCGGCGTACCTCGAGTTTTCGCTGCGCTATATGGAGCAGATTGTCGCCGGATTGATTCGCGAGCACGACGGGCGCCGGGTGCCAGTGATTCTGTTTACCAAGAATGGCGGCCAGTGGCTGGAACACATCGCTTGTGCCGGGTCCGATGCCGTGGGCATCGACTGGTCTACCGAGCTTTCCGATGCCCGCGCCCGGGTCGGCCACAAGGTCGCACTGCAGGGTAACCTGGACCCCAACGTGCTGTTTGCGCGGCCTTCCGCGATCCGTGCCGAAGTCGCCCGCGTGCTGGAAAGCTACGGTCATGGCCCCGGCCATATCTTTAACCTGGGCCACGGCATCAGCCAGTTCACCAACCCCGACCATGTCACCGCTTTCATGGAAGCGCTGCACGACCTTAGCCCGCAATATCATCAGAGCATCGCGACGCAAGCGGACGATGCGCACCCGGGAGCCCCAAAATGAGCGAATTACGAGACGGCCAGTGGTTTACCGAAGTCTTTGATAGCCACGGCAGTGCTTTCTCGCTGAAAGTCACCGACAAACTGCTGGATGTGCAAAGCCCCTATCAGCATCTTGAAGTCTACGCGACCGAGACCTACGGCAACCTGCTGGTGCTGGACGGCTGCGTGATGCTCACCGACCGCGATAACTTCCTTTATCACGAGATGATTGCCCATCCGGCCTTGTTCACCCATCAGGATCCCAAGCGGGTGGTGATCATTGGGGGCGGCGACTGCGGTACGCTCAAGGAAGTATTGCGCCACCCTGGGGTCGAGCACGTCACCCAGATCGATATCGACGAAGAAGTCACCAAAGCCTCCGAGCGCTTTTTTCCAACGCTGGTGGAATCGAATGACGACCCCCGCGCCGAGCTGCTGTTTGCCGATGGGGTCAAGTGGGTGGATGATACCCCCGACGCGAGCATCGATGTGCTGATCATCGACTCGACTGACCCGGTGGGGCCTGCCGAAGGCCTGTTTAAAACCGATTTTTTGAAGCGCTGTCACCGTATCCTGAAAAATGGCGGCGTCATGGTGCAGCAGAGCGAATCACCGCTTTACCATAGCGGCACCATCATCCGTGAATTGCGCAACGACATGCGGGAAGCGGGGTTCGACAGCGTCGCCACGCTACCCTTCCCGCAGCCGGTGTATCCGTCCGGCTGGTGGAGCGTGACGCTGGCGGGCAAAAACGTCGACGTCAACGCCTTTCGCGAGCAGGCAGTTGCCAACCACGACCTGCCGCTCGAGTACTATACGCTGGAAGCCCATCGTGGCGCGCTGGCGTTACCGCCATTTATGCGCAGGGCCTTCGACGCCGAATAATACCGCCGAGATCACTTTGCATCACTGCCCATCCCTCGTCGCTCCATAAAGGTGCACGGAGGGTGGGCATTTTTATTTTTTTGCACCTAGACGTTCGTATCAAACGTTCGATTTAGCGTTGAAAAGCGCTGAATCAACGGCTGTACCCCTTTTGGCATCTTCCTTGCTAGGTTAAGTGACATGCTACGGCATGCATAAAGATTTCAAACAATTCGAGGGAACCTACATGTTGAAGAAAAAACACTTGGCGCTGCTGGTATCTGCTGGTTCGATTACCCTTGCGGGAATGACCACCGCTCAGGCTGACACGCTGGAAGATACCCGGGATAACGGCGCCGTTCGTTGTGGCGTGAGTGACGGCCTACCCGGCTTTTCTGCTCCTGACGATGATGGCAACTGGCAAGGCCTTGACGTCGATGTCTGTCGTGCCGTCGCCGCCGCCGTACTCGGTGATGCCGACGCGGTTGACTACATTTCCCTCAATGCCGTAGAGCGCTTCACGGCGCTGCAGTCTGGCGAAGTGGATGTACTGTCACGCAACACCACATGGACTACGACTCGCGACACCACGTTGGGTCTCAATTTCACCGGCGTGACATTCTATGACGGCCAAGGCTTCATGGTCTCACGGGACCTGGGGATTACGGGCGCAGATGAATTAAACGGTGCGTCCATCTGCATTCAGTCAGGTACCACCACCGAGCTAAACCTCGCCGATTACTTCCGTGCTAACGACATGGAATTCAACCCCATCGTATTTGATACCTCCGAGCAAACCGTAGGCGGCTATCAGGCAGGACGCTGTGACGTACTGACATCCGACACTTCTCAGCTAGCCGCCCTGCGTATTCAGTTAGATAACCCTGAAAGCTCAATGATTCTTTCGGACGTGATCTCCAAAGAACCGCTGGGCCCCGTGGTACGCCAGGGCGATGATACCTGGTTCAACATCGTGAAATGGTCGCTGTTCGCCATGATCAACGCTGAAGAATACGGTGTTACCAGCGAAAATGTCGACGAGATGACATCGTCTGAAGACCCCAATGTTGCTCGACTGCTCGGCCAGGATGGCAACTACGGCGAAGGCATGGGACTGGAGGCTGACTGGGCCTACAACATCATCAGCCAAGTGGGTAACTACGCTGAAAGCTTCGACCGCAACGTGGGCATGGGCTCACCGCTTGAAATTGAGCGCGGTGTCAACGCCCTGTGGACTGACGGTGGCTTCCAGTACGCTCCCCCGATTCGCTAAGCGTCTCGCTTGACCCCTGGCCCGCCATTCCCTGTTGCCAGGGTATAGGCGGGCCATCTGATTGACTTTCCGTATCGCGGAGACGCCACCCATGTCTGTACGACCCAATGCTCGCCCCGTCGGCCAAAAGCCGCCGTTCTGGCGAGACCGCGCAAAGCGCGCACTTATTTTCCAAATCCTCTTAGTCACCGCTGTGGTGGCTTTTCTTATCTATATTATCGGCAACACCCAAGCCAACCTTGAGGCTCGAGGCATCACCACTGGCTTTGGTTTTTTAAGCAACACCGCCGGCTTCGGTATTGGCCAGACCTTGATCGAGTACTCCTCTCAAAGTAGCTACGGCCGTACTTTCATCATAGGTTTGCTCAACACACTGCTGGTCGGTGGGTTGGGGGTACTGGCGGCCTCGATTATTGGTTTTATAGTGGGCATCGCCCGATTATCGCCCAACTGGCTAATCGCTCGACTCGCCAACGCCTACATCGAAACCTTTCGTAACATCCCGCTGTTACTGCAGATTTTCTTCTGGTACTTCGCGGTACTGCGAGCTCTGCCCAGCGCCCGGGAAAGCATGGCGTTTGGCGAAGCGATTTTTCTGAACGTGCGAGGGCTGTATCTGCCCGAGCCGCTGTTTGAATCCGGCTTTGGGTTGATTCCCGCCACCTTCGTCGTCGCCATTGTTGCGAGCATCGCGCTGGTAATGTGGAATAAACGCCGCCACGAGGCGACTGGCAAGCGACTGCCGGTGTTCTGGATATCGCTGGTGCTTATTTTCGGCCTTCCGTTGCTGATACTGGTTGTCACCGGTGTACCGGTGACTTGGGAAATGCCCGAACTGCGCGGCTTCAATTTCGCAGGCGGCATCACCATCATCCCCGAATTTCTGGCACTTTGGCTGGCACTGTCCATCTACACCGCATCGTTCATTGCCGAAATTGTGCGTTCGGGTATCCAGGCGATCCCTCATGGGCAAACGGAAGCCGCCCAGGCACTCAGCTTGCCGCGCAAACTCGTCCTGCGTCTGGTGATCATTCCACAAGCCATGCGGGTCATTATTCCGCCGCTCACCAGCCAATACCTCAACCTGATCAAGAACTCCTCACTGGCCACCGCCATTGGTTATCCCGACCTGGTCTCGGTGTTTGCTGGCACCACGCTCAACCAGACCGGTCAGGCTATCGAAGTGATTGCCATGACCATGGCGGTTTATCTGATCATCAGCTTGCTGGTGTCCATGTTCATGAACTGGTTCAACGCTCGCGTTGCGCTGGTCGAACGCTAGGCCGGAGGCGACTTTTATGATTCACAACAAAGACATGATACCCGAGCAGCCGGCCCCCAAAGGCACCATCGGCCCCATTGCATGGCTACGCGGCAACCTGTTCAACGGCCCCATTAATAGTCTGTTCACGCTGTTGGGCCTGTATGTCCTGTACCTACTCATGGTGCCCACGATCCAATGGGCGTTTATCGATGCCAACTGGGTGGGCGATAGCCGCGAAGACTGCACACGGGCCGGTGCTTGCTGGGTATTCGTCAACGCACGCTTTTCCCAGTTTATTTATGGGCTCTATCCCAGCGAGGAGTACTGGCGCGCCAATATCGTGTTTGCCATGTTCGCCGGCATTATCGCCTGGCTGGTGATCCCCCGCCTGCCGCTCAAGCGCTGGGTGGCCGTATTTGCCTTGCTGGCCTTCCCGGTCATCGCCTATGTGCTGCTGCACGGCGGCTATTTCGATATGCCGCGCGTTTCCACCCACCGCTGGGGTGGCTTGATGCTGACACTGCTGCTCGCCAGTGTGGGGATGATTGGCGCGCTGCCTATCGGCATCGTGCTCGCCCTTGGGCGACGCTCCCAAATGCCCATTGTCAGAACGTTCTGTGTGATTTTCATCGAGTTCTGGCGCGGCGTTCCGCTCATCACCATCCTGTTCATGGCGTCAGTGATGCTGCCATTGTTTTTGCCCACAGAGCTGAGTGTTGATCGTCTGATCCGCGCACTGATCGGCCTGACCCTGTTCCAGAGTGCCTATATGGCGGAGGTGATCCGCGGGGGGCTCCAGGCCATCCCCAAAGGCCAGGATGAAGCAGCGGCCGCACTGGGCATGACCTACTGGAAACGCATGGGGCTGATCATCATGCCGCAGGCGCTGAAGATGATGATTCCCGGTATCGTCAACACCTTCATCTCGCTGTTCAAGGACACCACCCTGGTGATGATCATTGGGCTGTTTGATCTGCTGGGTATTGTGCAAGCGGCGCTTTCCGACTCGCGTTGGCTGGGTTTCTCACTAGAAGGCTATGTGTTTGCCGCGTTCGTATTTTGGATCTTCTGTTTCAGCATGTCGCGCTACAGCCAGTACCTGGAACGCAGGCTAAATACCGGTCATAAGCAGTAGGTCGTCGACAACGCTTAATGCCGCTTTCTTTATGATTTTGAGTAGGATATCAACATGACACAAGCAGCCACCAACGCGTCAGACCTGATGGTCGAGATGCATAACGTCAATAAATGGTTCGGCGATTTTCACGTGCTACGCGACATCTACCTGGAGGTTAAACGGGGCGAGCGTATCGTGGTGTGCGGTCCCTCGGGCTCGGGTAAATCGACGCTCATCCGCTGTATCAACCACCTTGAAGAGCACCAGAAAGGCGACATCACCGTAGGCGGTGTCCCACTGACGCAGGACGTTAAGCGTATCGAACAGATTCGCCGTAGCGTCGGCATGGTGTTTCAGCACTTCAACCTGTTCCCCCATTTATCGGTGCTGGAAAACTGCTGTATTGCACCGATGTGGGTACAGAAGAAGCCCCGTAAGGAAGCCGAAGCGCTGGCCATGAAATACCTGGAGCGGGTGCGTATCGCGGAACAAGCGGACAAGTACCCCGGCCAACTTTCGGGTGGTCAACAGCAGCGCGTGGCGATTGCCCGTTCACTGTGTATGCACCCTGACGTCATGCTGTTTGATGAACCCACTTCGGCCCTCGACCCTGAAATGATCAAGGAAGTTCTGGACGTCATGGTGGAACTGGCTGAAGAAGGCATGACCATGATATGCGTGACCCACGAAATGGGCTTCGCCAAAACCGTCGCCGACCGGGTGATCTTTATGGACCAGGGGCAAATCATTGAAGAGAATGCGCCTGAGCCGTTCTTCAACAACCCGCAGTCCGAACGCACTCAGCTGTTCTTGAGCCAGATCCTGGGGCATTAATCCACACCCCCTCTGCACAAAGCAGCTGTTGATAAGTTCGTCGTTATGGGCCTCGCTTGAGGCCCATAATGCGTAATAAGACGTTTAAGCATGCAGTTAAAACAATCGACAAAGGAACGCGACACCATGGAAAAGTTATTTATCGACCGGGCGCCCCAGCCTATCGCGCCCTTTTCCCACGCCTGCCGTGTGGGCGACCTGGTATTTATTACCGGGCAAATGCCCACCGTGCCGGAAACCAACGAAATGTTGCTCGGCACGTTCACCGAACAGACCCATCGTGTCATGCAGAACCTGGCGATCGTGCTGGAGGAAGTGGGAAGCAGTTTCGAGCACGTGGTGCAGTCGCGGGTGTTTATTACCAACATGGGCCACTTCGACGAGGTCAACGGGGTCTACGCGAGCTACTTCCCGCAGCCGTTACCCACGCGTACCTGCATTGGCGTCACCGGCCTGGCCGGCGGTGCCGACGTTGAAGTCGACATGATTGCCTGGATTCCGCCATCTGAAGACAGCAGCGTCTAGCCACCTATCAAGGTAATACTGGCAGGCAATAGCGCTTCCTGCTCACGGTGCTGGCTCAGCGGCTTCCCGGCCAGCGCCGTGAGCAGGATTTGCAGCGGGTCGCCATGACTGACCAGCGCGATGGTTTCCCCGCTGGCCGTTTTTTCCCAGTCGTCTATCACCGCCCGCATACGCTTGGCCACCGCGCTCACCGCTTCTACCTGATGATGCTGATGCTCCGCGTTCTGGGCATCCAAAGCCCATATGCTGGGGTAACGATCGTCGCCCTGCCCCTCCAACTCACCAAAATAGCGCTCTCTCAGGCGCGTCTCCACGCTTGGCATGAGTCCAAACGCGTCGGCAATGTGGGCAGCCGTTTGCGCGGTGCGCAAAAAATCCGAGTGCACGACGCGGGTAGGCGTCGGCCACTGCCAATCGGCCACTCGCTGAGCAAGTTGCTGTTCACCTTGCTCGGAAAGCCCGAAGGTCGTCACGCCGCGTTCTGGCGAGCTGACAATCACCCCCTGTTGATTCGCCTGGCTATGGCCGTGGCGTATTAGCAAATAGCGATTGCGCCAATGGTCGTAAGGTGCCTGTAAAGTATTTGACATAAGTTTGTCACAAACCCTAGATTGAAAGTGCTGACTTTCGAAAATAATCATCCTTCGCATCAAATGTCCACTTATGAAACATTTCCCGCTTTCTGAGTAGAAAATCCCAGCGAAGGGATTCGAAAACACAAAAACAACACACGACGAGGCTTATTATGACAACGCCGCTCTCTCGCAAGCGCCCGCTTGCAATGCTCACCGCTGTATCGCTATTGCCGCTCGCTCTGCTATCCACCCAAGCCTACGCTGAATGTGAGCGTGGCGACCTGGCAGATATCTACTGTGACGCAGATGGCGACATGGTGGCTGATCGCCCCAGCGATGAATCGGAATGGGCCAACCCCGATACGCTCATCTTCGCCTATACCCCGGTGGAAGATCCGGCCATTTATTCGGATATCTGGCAGCCCTTTATCGACCACCTGGAGGAAGTCACCGAGCGCGACGTGCGCTTCTTCGCCGTGCAGTCAAACGCTGCCCAGGTTGAAGCCATGCGCAGCGGACGGCTGCATATCGCAGGGTTCTCCACCGGCCCAACGCCTTTCGCGGTCAATCTTGCCGGTGCCGTGCCGTTTGCCTTGATGGGCTCCGACGACGGCCGATTCGGTTATACCCTGCAGTTGTTCACCCATGTCGATTCCGACATCCATGAAGTGGAAGACCTCAAAGGCAAGCGCGTCGCCCATACCTCGCCGACCTCCAACTCGGGTAACCAAGCCCCTCGCGCGTTGCTGCCCGAATTTGGCGTCGTCCCTGGTGAAGATTATGAAGTGATCTACTCCGGTAGCCACGACCAGTCCATGCTCGGCGTTGTGGCTCAAGACTATGACGCCGCCCCGGTGGCCTCGGAAGTCGTCGAGCGAATGGCCGCACGGGGTCTTTACGATGAAGAAGATGTTCGCCTGATCTACGAGTCCGACAGTTTCCCCACTACCTCGTATAACTACGCGCACAACCTGCACCCGGACCTGGTCGACAAAATCGAAGAAGCCTTCTTCAGCTTTGATTTTGCGGGCACCGAACTAGGCGAAGAGTTTGAAGGCGTCGAGAAATTCATCCCTATCAATTACAAGGACAACTGGCAGGTGATTCGTACCATCCAGTCCGCTAATGGCGTGAGCTATACGCCGGAAAACCTGGAAGAGTAAAACGTTACGCACCGCCATTGGCGGTGCGGTTATTTTCTCGACGATGGACGCGAACACATGCTGGAAATTACCAATCTGGTCAAACGCTATGGCCACGATGAAGCCGTGCTGAAAGGGCTTGATCTCAAGGTAGAGGGAAACAGCGTCGTTTCTATCGTAGGCGCTTCGGGGGCAGGTAAAAGCACCATGCTGAGGTGCATCAACCGCCTGGTCGAGCCGACATCCGGCTCCATCAAGCTCAACGGCAACGAGCTTGTGCACCTGAGAGGGGCGGAACTACGCCGCGCGCGGCGCAAGATTGGCATGGTGTTCCAGGGTTTTAACCTGCTGGACCGGTTGACCGTAATGGAAAACGTACTGGCCGGTCGCTTGGGCTATGTGAATCTCTACCAGGCGATTTCGCGCCGCTACCCTCAGGCCGATATCGAGCGCGCCTTTGTCCTGATGGAGCGCGTGGGCATTGCGCACTATGCCAACAAGCGCGCCGACGAGCTTTCCGGTGGTGAGCGCCAGCGGGTCGGCGTCGTTCGCGCATTGATGCAAGAACCTGACGTGCTGCTCGCCGATGAGCCTACCGCCTCACTCGATCCGCGTACGTCGGAGCAGATTATGGTTCTGCTGCAAAGCCTGGCAAGCGAGCTGTCTTTGCCGGTGCTGATTAATATTCACAACGTCGCCCAGGCAAAGACCTATACCGAGCGTATCGTGGGCTTACGCCATGGCAAGATGATCTTTGATGGCTTGCCCGCGGACTTCAACAAAGACGCCCTGGATGCCATCTACGGCGGCATAGACGCGCCGGACGATGCGATCACCGATACACCCGCGGAGGAACACGCCCATGACGCCTCCTGACGCCCAGGCATCAACGCCACGCACCTGGAAAAAGCCGCCGTTTATTGCCAACCCGCTGCTACGCTACGGCTTGATCATCGTCGGCGTCGTCTACTTAGTCTGGGCCTTTGGGTCACTGCCGTTCAACTGGGAGCGGATTGCGGAAGGCCTTCCCCGCGCAGGGCGTATTTTCGGCGGCGGTTTCCCGCCCAGTCTTGAGCGTTATGAGCTGCTGATCACAGGCTTCAAGGAAAGCTTTCAAATCGCCATCATGGCGACGCTGCTGGGCGTTTTGCTGTCGATTCCGTTTGCCGTCATGGCGGCGCGCAACATTGCACCGATGCCGATATATATCATTGGCCGGGCGGTGATCATCATCTCGCGCAGCTTCCATCCGGTCATCGTGGCGATTCTATTTGTCGCCGCCGTCGGTTTTGGTCCTCTCGCGGGGATTTTGACGCTTATCCTCTATTCCATCGGCTTTGTCGGTAAGCTCCTCGCCGAAGAGATCGAAGAAATTGACTGGGGCCAGGTAGAGGCCATGAAGGCAGCAGGCGCTGGCTACGGGGCCATTCTGTTCTATGCGGTCTTTCCGCAGATATTGCCGCGCCAGGTGGGGCTTTCCATGTACCAGCTGGACAGCAACCTGCGCGCCTCCGCGGTCGTCGGGATTGTCGGCGCGGGTGGCATTGGTAGCACACTGATGAACGCCTTTGGACGCTACGATTACGATTTCGCGTTTGCGATTCTACTCGTCATCATCGCGGTCATTTTGATCAGCGAGGGCATCAGCGGCTGGGTAAGGAAAAAAATATGGTAGATCACGCTCAACAACTTGCCGACCGCGTCTGGCAGCGCCATAACCCCAAGCAACGTCTTATCCGCTTCGCCGTGCTCCTCGCGACCGCGATGGTGGTTTTCTGGGCAGTGCGCGATATTGATATCTTCTGGCCCTGGGTATGGGATGCCCCCGCTCAAATCTCCGGCCTTGGCGCCCGAATGTGGCCACCCAGTGGCGAAGGCTTGAACAATATTATTGGTGCCCTGATCGAGACCGTGCATATCGCCACCCTGGCGACCTTCCTGACAATTTTTCTGGCCCTGCCGGTGGCCTATATTGCCGCCCAGAATACTACCCCAAATCGGGCCTGCCTTTGGCTCGGGCGTTTCATCCTGGTCTCCAGCCGTTCGGTTAATACCATTATCTGGGCGCTTTTGTTCGTGGCAATTTTCGGCCCCGGGGTACTTGCGGGCATTCTGGCGATCGTGTTTCGTTCCATCGGCTTTATCGGCAAGCTGATGGGCGAGGCGATCGAGGAGATTGACCGGCGCCCGGTTGAGGCCATGGAAGCCACCGGGGCCTCCAAAGCCAAGGTGATTGCCTATGCGGTGGTTCCCCAGGTCATGCCTGCATTTTTTGCCATTGTGATTCTGCGCTGGGATATCAACATTCGAGAATCGACGGTATTGGGGCTGGTGGGTGCCGGTGGTATCGGGGTTATCTTGCAAGGCTCGATTGATACCTTCGCCTGGCAGACCGTGGCCACCATCTTGATCGCTATTATCGTGCTGGTGCTGATTGGCGAGGCCGTCACGAGCCTGCTGCGTAGCAAGGTGCTTTAAACCGAGCGCTATTGACCGGGCTAGCGTTTGACCTAGCGCTAAACGCTTGCCATGGTTAAGTGACCACTAACGACAAGGAGGACGCGTCACGATGACCACCTATATTGTTGTCGCTGATGCCGCGCGTGCGCGCATTTTTACCCGCGAAGCGCTGACACTCACCGAGCAGGAAAGCTTGGTACACGCTGAAGGGCGCCTGCATGAAGGCGATCTGGTCACTGACCGCCCGGGCGCCGACGTCCACGAGTCAAGCTCGACCAGCGCGCGCAGCTCCGGAGAGGAGGGAGCCGCCTCAAAGCACGAGAACGAACTGTTCGCCAAGCAGGTCGCCAGCCACCTTTATAATGCTCGGGTCGATAACAGCTTGGAGAAGCTCATTGTGGTCGCGCCACCCAAATTTTTAGGCCTGCTGCGCGATAAACTCGATGGCCCCACGCAAAAGCTTGTGATTCATACCCTTTCCAAAGACCTGAGCAAGGCGTCGCTGACAGATATTCAAACAGCCGTGCGCGACCTGCGCTAATCCAGCGACGACATCCACCTCTCACCTACCTAAAGAAACGGTCGCTCTTGCCGATAGACGTGCGTGATCAATGACAGGGCGTGGCACCCGCGCCCTGATACGCACTTCGACTTGAGAGCGACCATGTTTGCATCCCTACGCGCCAAGCTATTACTCGCAGCCCTAGTGGCGATTGTCCTTGCCCTGGTAATCAATGGCATTGCCAGCTATACCACCGTCAAGCACCACAATACCGAGCAGGTCACCCGCAACCTGAATGCCGTCGTCAATGGGAATACCCTGGCGATTGACGAATGGTTTAATGCCCGATACAACATGCTTGCCAGTATGGATGAGGCAGCCACTAGTGACGCCCCATTAGCCGCCCTGCGGCAATTAGCCGACTCCGGGGACTTCATGACGGCCTACATGGCCTACCCCGAGACATCTGACGCCGTTTTTTCTGATGGCTGGGAGCCACCGAGTGATTACGACCCACGCCAACGTCCCTGGTACCAGGATGCTGTCGAGGCCAAAGACACGATCATCACTGCCCCTTACGTGGACGCCCAAACCGGCGGCTTGATCGTGACCTTTGCGCACCCCTACTACCAGAATGGCGAACTGACGGCAGTGGTCGGTGGCGACGTTACCATCCAGGATGTCATCGACATCGTCTCGAGCATTGAACCAACGCCTTCAAGCTTTGGCTTTTTAACCACCGGCGACGGCACGCTGGTCGCGCACCCCAATGCCGAGCTGGCACTGGAACCTTCCACCGCGCTCAGCGACCAGTTGGATGCCAGTTATCTCCAGCAGATTGCCGACGGCGACGAGCCCCAGGCCCTGACGCTGGAGGGCCGTGAGGTGTTGCTGCAAGGGAGCGCCGTGGGCGGCAACAGCGATTGGCACCTAATGGTAGCAATGGATGAGCACGAGGCCACCGCCGGGCTACGCGGGATTGCCACCACGTCGATCATTACGCTCCTGATTGTCGCGGCGATAACCGCCATCGTTCTTAGCCTGCTGCTTAAATGGTTACTGCGCCGCCTTTTATCGGCCCGCAATGCGATGAATGACATCGCCTCGGGGGAAGGCGACCTGACCCAGCGCCTGCCGGAAGAGGGTAACGACGAGATCACCCAGATCGCCGCCGCCTTCAACCGCTTTGTGGCCACCATGGACACGGTGTTGCAGGATGTACGCTCCAGCAGCGAAGCGGTCCACAACGCCGCTACAGAAATCGCCAACGGCGGCCAGGACCTGTCGCGGCGTACTGAAAACACCGCCTCCAGCCTGCAACAGACATCTGCCTCGATGGAGGAGATCACCAGTACGGTCGAGCACACATCGGCGTCCGCCAAGGAAGCCAACCAGCTATCCCAGGCGGCGTCCGACGTTGCCGGTCGTGGCGGCCAGGCGGTATCAGAAGTCATCACGACGATGGAAGATATCGCCGAGTCCTCAGGCAAGATTGGCGATATCGTTTCACTGATGAACAACATCGCCTTCCAGACCAACCTGCTGGCACTCAATGCCTCGGTAGAAGCCGCGCGTGCCGGTGAACACGGCCGTGGCTTTGCTGTGGTGGCGGAAGAGGTCCGTAAGCTTGCCCAGCGCAGCAATGACGCCGCCAACGACATCAAAAACCTGATCGAAGACGCCCAGGGCAAAGTCCAAAACGGTTCCAAACTGGTGCACAACGCCGGTACAACCATGGACGAAATCGTCAGCAACATCACCCGTGTCACCGACGTGCTCGGCGAAATCACCTCCGCCACGACAGAGCAAAGTGACGGTATCGGCCAGGTAAACACCGCGGTGGCTGACCTTGACCGCATGACCCAGGAAAACGCGGCCATGGTGGAAGAATCGACCACCGCCGCCGAGCAGCTCAAGGATCAGGCCGACCATCTCACCGAGACCATCAGCCGATTTAAACTGTCGAGTGGTTCAGCCACACAGGGTGGCCATCTTATGACATCCGCTCCAAAGTCGCCTCAGGCGGCTCTCGCGCATAGAGAGAATTAACAATAATGAAATTTAAGTCTGTCCGCACCCTTATTGCCACGCTGGTCGGTGGCTGCATCCTGCTGGTCGTGGCGGCGTTGGTCATCTATTCGGTGATTGCCAACGACCGCTCCCAGGCACTGGTTGAAAAGCAGACGAAGGCGCTGCTCGAACAAAACATAGAGGCACGCCTGGCAGCGACCGCTTCGGCCCAGACCGAAGAAATCAGGGGCGAGCTCGAACATGCCCTGACGCTTGCCCAGAGCCTGGCGAACACCAATGCCATGCTGGGTCAGGAAGACGACGAGGGTCAGCCGTTGATGACCATGAGCCGTGACGAGCTTTCGCGGCTTGTGCGTCAGACCGTGGTGGATAACCCCGAACTGCTCGACGCTTTTATAGGCTGGGAGCCCAACGCCTTTGATAGCGATGACCTGTATACCGGCCGTGAGGATCAAGGTTACGGCCCCGACGGTCGCTTCATGCCGTGGTGGTACCGCACCGAAAGCGGCGATATCGAGGTGCTGGCGCTGGGCAGCGACATGGAAAACCAGCAGCGCGATGCCGATGGCATTCGGCGCGGGGAATACTATCTGTGCCCCAAAGAAACGAAACGTACCTGCGTGGTCGACCCTCACTATTACGACTACAACGGCGAGACGTTGCTGGTTACGTCGTTCAATGCCCCCATTCTGGTCGACGGTGAGTTCCGCGGCAGCGCCGGTGTCGACCTGTCGGTGGAGTTCATTCAAAGCTTGCTGGAAGAGGCCAATCAGTCGCTCTACGATGGCGCGGGCGAAATAGCCCTGATCGCCTCGCACGGGGCATTGGCTGCGCACACCAGCGAGCCTGACCTGCTCGGCAAGCACGCTGACGAGGTGCTGGGTGAAGACCTCCAGGCCGGCATCGCCCAGGCTCAGCAAGGGGAAAATGTCCGCAGGCTCAACACGGGCCAGGGCATGACCGAGCTCTATTGGCCTTTCTCAGTCGATGCAAGCGGTAACCCCTGGGTGCTGATGATCCGGCTGCCTGAAAGTGCCGTCCTGGCCGGGCTGAATGACCTGCAGACACAGATGGAAAGCCAGCGTGAGGCCTCGACACTCGGCATGATCGGCATGGGGCTGGTCATCGCTTTTCTGGGCCTGCTGGCCAGTTGGCTGCTGGGTAGCAGTATCTCGCGTCCGCTCAAACATTTGGCCAACCGCATGCAGGCGATCGCGTCAGGCAACGGCGACCTGACCCAACGCCTGCCGGTACAAGGTCGTGATGAGAGCGCGGCGGTGGCAGAGCAATTCAATGCCTTTGCCGACAAGATCCAGGCCATCCTGCTCGACGTGCAGCGCAGCAGTGAATCCGTCAATCACGCCGCCAACGAAATCACCCAGGGCGGTCGCGACCTGTCACGGCGTACCGAACAAGCCGCGGCCAGCCTGCAGCAAACGTCGTCCGCCATGGAGGAAATCAGCAGCACCGTGGCGCATACGACCAGCGCCTCGCAGGAAGCCAGCGGCCTGTCCAAAACCGCCTCACAGCTGGCAGGGCGTACCGACGAAGCCTTCGGGCAGGTCGTGACCACCATGGACGACATCCGCACCACATCGGCGGAGATCCAGGATATCGTCAGCGTCATCGACGGGATTGCCTTTCAGACCAATCTACTGGCGCTGAACGCCTCGGTGGAGGCGGCCCGTGCGGGTGAACAGGGCCGTGGTTTTGCCGTAGTGGCCAATGAAGTCCGTCAGTTGGCATCGCGGGCCAGTGACGCGGCCAAGGATATTCGCCAGCGGATCGATACCTCTACCGAAAAGGTGGCAAGCGGCACGCAAATGGTGCGCGACGCCGAGGCCGCAATGCACGAGCTCGCCGAAAGCGTCTCCCGGGTCACCCAGATGCTGGGCGATATCAGCACGGCGGCTAGCGAGCAGAATGACGGTATCAGCCAGGTCAGCATTGCGGTCACCGACCTGGACCAGATGACCCAGCAGAACGCCGCGCTGGTGCAGGAGTCGACCACCGCTGCCGAACAGCTGAAAGACCAGGCCAACTATCTTGCCGAGCTGGTAGGCGGATTCACCTTGGAGGAAGACCGGCACGGGGCGGCATTACCGGCCCCTGAAAAGCACCGTTAAGGAGAAGAGCGCCGTTAAGGAATCGGCGGCATGGGGATGTCATCGCTGCGCTTGGCGTCGGCGGTCATCTCCCGACACAGCCGCAGGAACTCGCGCACCCCGGTGGTGAGGTACTTGTGGCGGTGCCAGATAAAGGTGAACTGGCGTTTGAGATCCAACTCCGGCGTGGGCAGCGGTACCAGGCTGCCCCGCCGGAAGGCATCGCGCAGCGCCAGGCGCGAGACACAGCCGATCCCCAGCCCCGACTCCACCGCACGCTTGATACCCTCGGTATGCTCGAGCTCCAGCAGCGTATTGAAGCGACTGCGGCGATGACGCGCGGCATGCTCCAGGGTCACCCGCGTCCCCGACCCCTCCTCCCGCATGATCCAGTCCTCCCGCATCAACTGGTCAAGCTCCAGATGCGTCTTGCCCGCCAGCGGATGGCGTGGTGAGCAGAACACGCACAGCTCGTCCTCGACCCACGGCTGGCTGATGATCATATCGTCGTCACACGGCCCTTCGATCAACCCCAGATCCAGCGAGTGCTGGCGAACGCCCTCGATGATATGCCGCGTATTGCGCACCGCCAGACGCACGCGGCTGCCGGGATAGCGCTGCATGAAATCGCTGATCAATAGCGTGGCCAGATAATTGCCGATGGTCAGGGTCGCGCCAACCTCCAGCGACCCCACGCCTTGCTGGCCACGCAGCAATTCCTCCACTTCTTCGGCGCGGTCCAACAGCGCCACCGCCTTGGGCAGCAACTGGAAGCCCAGGGCATTGAGCTTGAGGCGCTTGCCGATGCGGTCGAGCAACTGACAGTCGAACTGACGCTCCAGCTCGGCAAGCGCCGTACTGGTCGCCGACTGGGACATGGCAAGGGCGCGAGCCGCGTGGGAGACGCTTTCGTGTTGGGCAACGGCAACAAAGACTTCCAACTGACGCAGGGTATAGTGCATGGGGTCTGACCTATCACCAGGACGCTATATCTATTTTAAAGATAAGCGTTATCAAGATTATTTACTTAACAGATATACCATCCATTGCTTAGACTTGCTGGCAACTTGATACCTATTTTTTATTCTTTTTATGCATATCCGTGGCGTTGATGGCGTCACTGACGGAGGAAATGGCATGAGCAAGTTCGCCCTGGAAGACGTACTCAGCGTTCACCACTGGAACGACACCCTGTTCAGCTTCCGCACCACCCGGGAACGCAGCCTGCGCTTCAAGACCGGCCAGTTCGTCATGATAGGCCTGGAAGTCGACGGCAAACCGCTGATGCGCGCTTACTCGATTGCCAGCCCCAACTACGAAGACCACCTCGAGTTCTTCAGCATCAAGGTGCCCGACGGCCCGCTTACGTCTCGCCTGCAGCACCTGAAGGTCGGCGATCAGATCATGGTCAGCCGCAAGCCCACCGGCACGTTGGTCACCGATGATCTACTGCCAGGGCGCAATCTCTACATGCTGTCCACCGGTACCGGCCTGGCACCCTTCCTGAGCCTGATTCAGGACCCGGAAGTCTACGAGCGGTTCGAGAAAGTGGTCCTGGTTCACGGCGTGCGTGAAGTCTCGGAACTGGCCTACGCCGACTTTATCACTAAAGAGCTGCCTGCCCACGAGTACCTGGGTGAGGAAATCGCCGAGAAGCTGGTCTACTACCCGACCGTTACCCGTGAAGAGTTTCACACCATGGGGCGTCTGACCGACCACATCCGCACCGGCAAGATCTTCGAGGACACCGGGCTTCCGCCCATCGACCCTCGCCAGGACCGCGCAATGATTTGCGGGAGCCCCGCCATGCTCGACGACACCAGCGCGCTGCTCGACGAGCTGGGCCTCAACATCTCGCCGCGCATGGGCGAGCCGGGCGACTACGTTATCGAACGGGCTTTTGTCGAAAAGTAAGGTCGAAACGTAACACGCTCAACGGGCAACTCGCTCAGCAGCAGACCGCCGAATAAAAACCCCCGCCACTCGTTGCCTAACAGCAGCGCTTGGCGGGGGTTTTCGTGTTCTGGCGCGCGGGGCGTTATACCGCGTCTTTCCCGGTCTCGCCGGTACGGATACGAATCACTTGCTCGAGCGGCATGACGAAAATCTTGCCATCGCCGATCTTGCCGGTATTCGCTACCTGGGTGATCGCCTCGATGACCTGCTCGACCATGTCGTCGTCAACTGCCACTTCGAGCTTCACTTTGGGCAGAAAATCGACCACATATTCAGCGCCCCGGTACAGCTCGGTATGGCCCTTCTGACGACCAAAACCTTTGACTTCGGTGACGGTAATGCCCTGTACGCCAATGTCGGAGAGCGATTCGCGCACGTCATCAAGCTTGAAGGGCTTGATAATGGCAGAGATTAGTTTCATTGCGAGATCCTCTAGCTGGGTAGCCATGGTAATGGAAGATAACAAGCCCAGCGCGCTGCTCGTTATCCGTTACCTATCAGCATACACCGCTACCGGCGCAGAATAAAAAAAGCCTCCCCGAAGGGAGGCCAGTGACGAGCGCTTGTGCTCACCTGATTGGCATTGAATTACTTCTTGATACCGAATTCAGGGTAGGCTTCAAGACCGCACTCGGCGATATCGACGCCTTCGTACTCATCTTCTTCGCTGACCCGAATTCCCATGATGGCTTTCAGGATCAGCCAAACGATCAGGCTGGCAATGAAGACCCAGGCGAAGATGCCCACGATACCGATAAGCTGAGGGCCGAATGATGCGCCATCATTACTCAATGGCACGGCCAACACGCCCCAGATACCGACGACACCGTGAACGGAGATGGCACCGACCGGATCGTCCAGTTTCACTTTATCCAGCGTGACGATGGCGGCCACGACGATCAGACCACCAATGGCGCCGATAATCGTCGCGCCCAGCGCTGAAGGCGACAGCGGGTCGGCGGTAATGGCAACCAGGCCAGCCAGCGCGCCGTTGAGCGCCATGGTGAGGTCCGCTTTACGAAACCACAGCTTGGCGAGGATCAGCGCGGCGATCACACCACCCGCGGCCGCAGCGTTGGTATTCACGAACACCTGAGCGACGTTGTTGGCGGAATCGACAGCGGCCAGCTTCAATTCAGAGCCGCCGTTAAAGCCGAACCAGCCCATCCACAGGATGAAGGTACCCAGCGTCGCCAGCGGCATGTTGGCACCCGGAATCGCATGGATGGAGCCATCTTTGCCGTACTTGCCCTTACGCGGCCCCAGTACGATAACGCCTGCCAACGCGGCTGCCGCACCGGCAAGGTGCACGATGCCCGAACCGGCATAGTCAGAGTAGCCGACTTCGGCCAACCAGCCGCCGCCCCAGGTCCAGTAGCCAGACACCGGATAAATCACGGCAGTCATCACCACGGCAAACGCCAGGAAGGCCCACAGTTTCATGCGCTCGGCGACCGCACCCGAGACGATCGACATCGCGGTTGCTACAAAGACGACCTGGAAGAAGAAGTCGGAACGCATGGAGTAGTAAGGTGCGTCATCGCCACCGGCGGTAACCGCATCCACGCTATTCTCAGCTCCGATCAGGAAGCCCAGATTGGGCAGGAAGCCACCGGCGTTGCCGGAGTACATGATGTAGTAGCCCACCAGCAGGTACATGGTGCAGGCAATCGCAAACAGCGCGATATTCTTGGTGAGAATTTCAGCGGTATTCTTGGAACGCACCAGGCCAGCTTCCAGCATGGAGAAGCCAGCGGCCATCCACATGACCAACACACCGCAGATCAGAAAGTAAAACGTATCGAGCGCGTAGCTCAGATCAGTCAACTCATTCATTGTAAGTTCCCCGTTGAACTAAAGAAATGATCCGTAACGTCAGGTTTAAACGGCGTCCGCACCGCGTTCACCCGTCCGAATCCGAATGACGTCCTCAAGCGGCGTGACAAATACCTTGCCGTCGCCGATCTTGCCGCTGTTGGCCGCGCTGCAGATCGCATCGAGCACGCTTTCGAGGCGACCGTCGTCGACGGCGACCTCGACTTTTACCTTGGGCAAGAAATCGACCACGTATTCCGCGCCGCGATATAGCTCGGTATGGCCTTTCTGGCGGCCGAAGCCTTTGACTTCAGTGACGGTAATGCCCTGAACACCGTTGTCGGCCAGTGCTTCGCGAACGTCGTCGAGCTTGAATGGCTTGATAATGGCGGTGATGAGTTTCATCCCGAATCTCCCCTGCTGGATTAAGGAGCGGCCGAGCCGCCCAAAAAAAGTGCCTGCTCCACTAATGCGCATACCGTGCCATCTGATTTTTTTTACTTATATTTCATTGCTTTAAATGCAATAGAGTGAGGCATGCTGGCGACTCACCGCCAGCAACACGCGCTAACAAGTCGGCTATTGCACCAAAATTGATCAAAGGCAAAACGCAAGCGCCCCACTGTAGGGCATGAACGGGAGGCACAAATTAGCCCAAGAAGCATGCGAATCCCGCCTGGGTTGCGTATCCTGATAATTAGATAGCCGTATCGAGACATTGACCGATAGGAGAAAGCCATGGCGCCTCAAGACCGTATTAGCCGACTCGCCCAGCAAATCGGTGACCGTTTGCAGAACGCTTCACAAGCGCCCGAAGATATCCAGAAGGGGGTCCATCAGGTCGTGCGTGGGGCCTTCGACCGCCTGGAGCTGGTGTCCCGCGAGGACTTCGATATTCTGATGGACGTATTGCAGCGCACCCGCTCACGGGTAGAAGCACTGGAACGCCAGGTCGCAAGCCTGGAAGCCGCGGTGGATGCCCAGGCAGCCGATGCCTCGACGCCCGTCGAAGCCGAGGCACCGCCGCTACCCACAGAGCCCCAGTCGGATTCCGATGACGCCGACAGCAAAGGCGATGACGACACATCCAAATCGTCACAATGAATGCGAATAAATATCATTGACTATTAATGTGCACATGGTAACGTAATTCGCATCCAATGATGCGGGCAATGCATCAATGCCCCATTTTGATGCATTGCCGAATTTCACCGTTACCGTGATGCACGCATGACCACCGCCACCTTCGGTCCCCAAGCCAGCCAACCGCTTTATGAGCTAACGCCAGGGACGCTTGCCCAGCTAGGCCAGCGTTTCGGTATCGACTATCGCATTCGCAATGCCCCTGCCGGGGCGAGCGTCGCCACCGGCAGCGTTCGCGATGTCGCCCTGCCTCAAGCCATGCACTTGACGCTTTCCGACCTGTGCGTTAACTGCGCCTATAGCTCGGCCTCCCGCCAGACGGCACCCTGGTTTATCAGCGTGGTACTGGAAGGCCATATAAGCGCCCGCCTGGGCTCCCAACGCATCGAACTTAACGCGGGCGACGGCATGTGCGTCCACTTTACTGCCGAGCAGCCGCTTACGGTTTTCCAACCGGCCCAGGCAAGGCTGCACACGGTAAATCTGGCAGTGCTTGCCACCAACCCTCTGGACCTGCCATCGGCTCCCCCCACACCGGGCTTGTACCCTTGGCGCTTGTCGACCGCCTTCACGCAACTATTAAGCGATACCGCCGCCGAGCCGCTGGCCAACTGGCGCCAGCCACTGATCTGGCAAGGCCTGGCCCTCCAACTGCTGGGTGAAGGATTACCGAATTACGCCCGGCAAGACCCGGCTACACCGCTGGCGGCAAAGGTGCCGCCGGTTATCCCGGCCCGTGACGAGGCGCGCTTGGCCGCCCTCCATACCCAGTTGGCGTCCCATCCCGAGCGCACGTACTGCCTCAGCGACCTGGCAAGAGAAGTGGCGATGAGCCCAAGCAGCCTGCGCCAGAAATTTCGTGCCCGCTATGGCTGCTCAATTTTTGATCACCTGCGCCAATGCCGCCTGGCACGGGCCTATCAAGCCCTGCAACGAGGCATGAGCGTTCAGCAAGCCGCCCACACTTGTGGCTATCGTCACGCCACGAATTTCGCCACGGCGTTTCGTCGCCGCTTTGGCATCGCCCCTCATGACGTCATTTCACAGCGCGCCCCCAGATGAATTTGGCATTGCGCATAGCCAATTTGGCAGACCGCATACCTACTGCCTGCATTAAAAAGTAACAATTCTCATTACTAGAACTATTAAGGGATCGTTACCATGCCAATTTCAGCTTGCCACTTCCGCCCATCGCTGCTGGTCATTGCCGTCGCCATGGCCAGCAGCGCCCCCTTTGCCGCCGCTCAGGAAGCCCAGCGCGACAACCTGGGCACGGTGACCGTCACCGCTCAGCAGGCGGCCACCAAGGTGGAAACGCCGTCGATCGAAATACCCCAGAGCGTATCGACCATTACCCGCGCAGATATGGACAAACGCGGGATTAGCACCGTACAGCGGGCGACCGACTACACGCCCGGGGTCTACAGCAACCAGATCGGGGCGTCGAACCGTTTTGACTACCTGGTACTGCGCGGCTTCTCCGATGGCAGCTTGAGCAACACCTTCCTTGACGGCCTGAAACTCATCGGCGATACCAACTCGCATAGCTCCCTGCGCGTAGACCCCTGGTTTCTGGACAGCATTGAAGTGGTCAAGGGCCCCGCCTCGGTACTCTACGGCCAGGCCTCGCCAGGGGGCGTGGTGGCACTTAACAGCAAGCGCCCCGAGTTTCAGTCCGGCGGCGAGCTACGTTTTCGTGTGGGCAATAATAATCAGCGCAGCGCCGCCTTTGACCTGACCGGCCCACTCGGAGAAGCACAGCGCGTCGCTTACCGCCTGGTAGGCATTGCCAGCGCCGCCGATACCCAGTTTGGCCCGACAGAGGAGGAACGCTACGCCATTGCCCCCTCGCTTACCTGGGATATCAGCGACGCCACCAGCCTGACGCTGGACGCCTACCTGCAGGACGAACCCGAAGGCGGCTACCATTCCGGCGTGCCTTACGAAGGCGCCGTCGTTCCGCGCAACGGGCGCAAGATCAGCAATAACTTCTTCGACGGCGAGGAAGACTACGAGGCCTATGAGCGCACCCAGCGCATGGTGGGTTATGCCCTGGAACATCGTTTCAATGACGACTGGACCGCGCGCCAGCAGCTGCGCTACCTCAATTCGGATGTCACCTTGAATCAGGTCTATGGCTTTGGCTGGACGTCACCCACATCCAATGAACTCGCCCGTTACTACTCCGGCAGCGAGGAATCGCTCGACGCCTGGACAGTGGATAACCAGCTTGAAGCCAACCTTAACGATGGCTTTATGGACCACACCGTGCTGGTCGGGGTCGACTATCAGCAGCGCGACAACGACGTCAGCTGGCCATCAGGCGCATTTCCCTCGCTGGATGCGTTCAACCCGACGTATGGCGCAGAGCCTACGGCGATGTATGCAACGACCAACGAACGCCACGAATTGGAGCAGACCGGGGTTTACCTGCAAGACCAGATTGCCCTCGATAACTGGCGCTTCACCCTGGGCGGACGCTACGACTGGGTCGACATCGACAATACCAACCAGGATACCGGCCAATCGAGCACCCTCGACGACACCCAATTCAGCGGCCGGGCCGGGGCCGTCTACCTGTTCGACAACGGCGTTGCCCCCTACCTGAGTTACTCCACGGCCTTCACCCCCACCAGCTTTGTGGATGCCGACGGCGACCTGCTGGCCCCCATGGAAGGCGAGCAGTGGGAAACCGGGGTGAAATATCAGCCCAACGATGGCGCCAGCCAGTACAGCGCCGCCGTGTTCCACATCAGCCAGGAAAACGTGGCCACCAAGGAACAGCCCACCGACCCTTACCGCGCAGTGGGTGAAATCGAGTCCCAGGGCATCGAGCTGGAGGCGCGTACCCAACTCACCGATGCGCTGTCGCTGCAGGCCGGGTACAGCTTCACCGACATTACCTACGCCAAGAGCGATGACGGCAACGAGGGCAATGATGCAATTTATTCGCCACGTCATCAGGTTCAGCTCTGGGCGCAGTATGCGTTTAACGACGGCTGGCTGAACGGTGCCGACATTGGCGCAGGCGTACGCCACTACGCCGACATTGCCGCTGACCGCGACAATACCGAAACCGTGCCCGATTACACCCTAGTCGACGCCACGCTCGGCTACGACCTTGGCGAGGCCGGTATGCCAGGCGTCGAGACCCGCCTCAACGTCAGCAACCTGCTGGATGAAGAATACGTCGCCTCGTGTAATTCGCTCGAGTACTGCTACTTCGGCGCCGAACGCGGCATTACCGCCAGCGTGCATTATCGGTTTTAATGTTGGCGTTTTAACGTCGGCGGCTTTAAATCAGGCACGTCAGCACCGCGCCCAGGCACTCGCCTGGGCGTTTTGTTTGCAAACAATAAATATTATCGTTTAAATACAGGCCTTATTTTCCATTGAAGTCGTCATGATGCGCTGCTCCGCTGTGCCTTCCCTGCTCACTCGTATTGGCCTGGCCGTCATGTGCCTGCTCGGCGGCTCGCCCGCCCAGGCGCAACTGGCCACCATCGACTGGACGGTGGCTGAAACCTTGATTGCCCTGGACGCCCCCATTGTCGGTGGCGCCCAAAAACAGGCCTACCATGAATGGGTGGGGGAACCACGGCTGCCCGGCGAAACCGCCGACCTGGGCCTGCGCAGCCAGCCCAACATGGAGCTGCTGGCAAAGATACAACCCGAGCGGACCCTGATATCGCCCATGTTTGCCGGGTTAACGCCGCGCCTGGAAAGGATTGCGCCCGTCACCTCCGTCGAGCTTTACACACCCGGCAGCGACACCTGGGAAGAAATGCAAAGCATCACCGAGCAGATAGGCGAACTGGCGGACCGCACACCTCAAGCGGCGCAACTGATCGCGCAGACGCATGCACTGATGGCCCGGCTGCGTGACGAACGCCCCGACACGGCGCCGCTGTTGATGATCCAGTTTATGGATGCCCGCCACGTGCGCGTGTTCGGTGATAACAGCCTCTATAACGCTGTGCTGGAACAGCTTGATCTGCCCAATGCCTGGGATCAGGAGACCAACGCCTGGGGCTTTTCGCTGGTCGGCGTCGAGGAACTCGCTCGCTATCCCGAGGCCACCCTGGTGATCGTCGACCCACTGCCCACCGGGGTCGAGGCGCAACTCGCGGAAAGCGGCCTGTGGCAGCAGCTACCCAGCGTCAAGAACGACCGACTTTTACGCCTGCCGCCGGTATGGAGCTTTGGCGCACTGCCCTCGGCGCAGCGCTTCGCCAGGGAACTGGTCGCCGCGCTGGAAGACGCGCCCAAGGAAACGCTAAGTCCGGAGTGAGCGCGGGCTGTGCCGCACCGCGCATCTGGCTACTCACCCTCTGATAAATACGGTAGGTTAATCAGCATACGGTAATTAACAACCAGCGAGGGAACGCGCATGACGCTTGCCATTGTGGCGACACGGGCCGGGGTCGGCCTGGACGCACCGGCAGTGCACGTGGAGGTGCACCTGGCCAACGGTTTGCCCGGCTTGACGTTGGTCGGCCTGCCGGAAACCGCCGTCAAGGAAAGCCGCGAACGGGTGCGCAGCGCCCTTGTCAACGCTGGTTTCGACTTCCCCAACACCCGACGCATTACTCTCAACCTGGCCCCTGCCGATCTTCCCAAGGAAGGTGGCCGCTTCGACCTACCCATCGCGCTGGGCATTCTTGCCGCCTCCGGGCAGATTCCGGTCGACGCCCTGGAAGGCATGGAGTTTGCAGGCGAACTGGCCCTGGACGGCAAGCTGCGGGCGGTACCCGGTATTCTGCCCTTTGCCCTGGCCACGCGGCGCGCCAAGAAGGCACTGATCATCCCCCGCGCCTGCGCCGATGAAGCCGCGCTTGCAGGTGATTTGCCGGTGCTGCCTGCGGACACCCTATGGGATGTCGTTGCCCACCTGCTCGACCAGGAGAAAATCCCGCCCCATCAACTGCCAGCCTCGGTCAAAAGCCCGGCGCCAATGGCCGACCTTGCCGACGTGCGTGGCCAGCAACAGGCCCGCCGTGCGCTGGAAGTCGCCGCTGCTGGCGGCCATAATCTGCTTTTCGCGGGCCCGCCAGGCACCGGCAAGACCATGCTCGCCAGTCGCCTGCCCGGCATTTTGCCGCCACTCTCGGAAGAAGATGCGCTGGCAGTGGCGGCGGTGCGTTCGGTGTGCGGGCTGCCGCTGGAAGCCGACTGGGGCCAGCGACCCTTCAGGCAACCCCACCACAGTTCCAGCGCCGCGGCACTGGTGGGCGGCGGTTCAAAACCCAAACCCGGCGAAATCTCGCTGGCCCACCATGGCGTGCTGTTCCTGGACGAATTGCCGGAATTTTCCCGCAGCGTGCTGGAAGTCTTGAGACAACCGCTGGAAACCGGCGAAATTCATCTCGCCCGCGCCAGCCACGAGCGCCGTTACCCGGCGCAGTTTCAGCTGGTGGCGGCAATGAACCCCTGCCCCTGCGGGCACCTGGGCGATCCACGCAACCGCTGCCAGTGCACCGCCAGCCAAATCCAGCGCTATCAGAACAGGCTGTCAGGCCCGCTGCTAGACCGCATCGACCTACAGGTGGAAGTCCCGGCGCTGCCACCCGAGCAGCTCACCGCACAGACACAAGGCGAATCGTCGGAAGCCGTGCGTCGGCGCGTGATGGCCGCCCGTGAACGGCAAATGGCAAGGGGTGCGCTCAACAGCCAGTTAAGCGGCAAAGCCCTGGAAACCGCCTGCGCGCTAAACGACGAGGAACGCGCCTGGCTGGCCGGGGTGCTGGAAAAACTCAAGCTCTCCGCCCGCGCCTACCACCGCGTGCTGCGCGTCGCACTCACCCTGGCCGACCTGCAGGGTGAACCCAAGCCCACCCAGCCGCATCTAATTGAGGCCATCGGCTACCGGCAGCTGGATCGGATGCTGAAGGGAGCTTAGTATTAAGATTGCCGGATAGCACTAAGGAACCAGGAGGTCGAAATGGCCAAACTACCTAATATCCATCCCGGCGAAATTCTCTATGAAGACTTCATGCAGCCAATGGGGCTAAGCAAAGATGCCTTGGCCAAGCAGATGGACGTTCCTGCCACTCGTATTGGCAAAGTCACTCTGGGGCGGTGCCCCATCACGGCAGATACTGATTTACACCTAGCAGAGGTCTTGGGCACCAGCGAGGGTTACTGGCTACGCCTGCAAAACGCCTATGACCTGGAAGAAGCCCGCCGCCACCAAGTGGCCTGACGGTGGGTGGTATCGCCCATCAACCTCTGGGTGACGGCGGCTGCTGTGACGGCAGCGGCGGCCGCGATGGCTATCACCATCGCCGCCCCGCTCCCAAGCTCGGATTGTTCGTAGTCCCAACTGTCGTGGATCGTCTTGACCTGCCGCCAGTCGATGTCCCCCCGCTGCTAGTAATTATTCCGGCTCGCCCCTCATGTTCTTCAGCTTGTCGCACCGGGCCACGCACTCGAACCACGGCTGACCGGACCAATCCCCGGTATCGTCATGCCGAAACCAGGTCTCGTCCTTGCCGAACCAGTGCGGCCACCGGGGGGTATTCTTCAAATACCCGTAGGCATAGGCCGAGCCATCCGGAAGGATGTAAATACGCTCCAAATATTCGGCACCGATTCCCCCCGGTTCGCAGTGCTCCGGATGATCCCGGCCATCCTTTGTCTGGCGGCACCACGCTTGATCGAACTTCTCGGAACCGACCAGATATTCACCATGCACCTTGTGGGTGACACGCCAGCGGTAGCTTTTCTTTAACGGAGGCATTTTTCTGCCATCGTTTCGTGGATAATTGACATTACTCCGCGGCGCCTCACGATCCTGTTTGACGGCAAAAACCGGATAATCCATGGGATTCACCTGAAACTGCTCGTGAGGCGCGACGAAATCACGCCTATCGCCACTGGTCGCAGCTCCGTAATCGGCCATGGTCGGACAACCGCTGAGGATGGTCATCATGATGATTCCAAGGGGTACCAACGCCCATCGCGGCTGCCTAAAGCGACTAAGGCACGCACGCCAGGAATCAAAGATCCGTCGGGTAGAGTTCAGGATTTGCATCGATAAACGCCTTGTAGTTCTTGAAAGGATGCTGGAGTGGCGCCAGCGGTGCCACAACCGCGTCCGGGTTGAAAAACTTGCCAAGGTATCCCCCGTTTATCACATCCCCCGAGCCGATGGTCAGATGTGCGTCGGGTGCCGCAATATTGCCGAAGGGGAGAGAGAAGAGTTCAGCGTGATCTACCAGCCCGTTACTGGCTAGGTAGTTAGAACTCAACGTACCCAGGCTGTGCCCTGTCAGGGCCTCTCCAAAACCCTGATCAGCCAGATAGGCACGTACCGAAGCATCCGGCAACCCCTGATACCCCAGCGCGATATCAACCGCGTCGAACGGGAGCCCCGGTAGATCGCGGTCCATGACGCCCCGCTCGCCCACGGACTCCGTCAGCGTGAATTCCTGGTCGTCCGACTTGTAACGATTGCCGATACCGGGGAGCTGGTCGCCCGCTATCGAACCGGCCATCAATAGCCAATTCAACTCATCCCCACTCAAGCCCACATCCGAGGCCATCTTTTCGGCGATACGACTCCAGGTTTCTTGCATAGCCATGCTGCCTAACACTTTTCCGGCATCTAGCAGCGTGCCTTGCGAGACCTGTTGGCCAAGATCGGTCATCTTGCTTAAGGGGTTGCCGTAATAGGTACCCGCCGCTAAATAATTAGCCAAGCCTCCGGTTATCGCCCCATGCAATGCCGGTTTCTTCCAGTCTAACCCTTGGCTAGCTGCTCCCGCGGCACTGCCAGCTGCACCGGCAATGGCACCGGACATGGCAGCATTTGCCCATCCAGCCGCCACAGTTTCCGTGGCTGCGGCCCACATAGAGGCGGCACTCGTCGCTCCTGCGCCGGTCGCCGTACCCGACACCGCCCCAATAGCTGAACTCGCTGCTCCCGACGTCATGGCAGCCACGGTGATACTCAAAGCTAATGCAGCAACCTGACTCAATCCCGAATGGCTGTAATCCCAGCTGTCGTGGATCCCCTTGACCTGCCGCCAGTCGATATCGCCCCGCTGCTCCATCTCTTTGAGCCAGGCAAGGTCGGGATTGGCGGCGACCATGGCGTCGATGGTGCGGGTGACGCTACGGCGGTCGACCTGCTCAACGTCGATCTGGAGGCCGTCGGCGGCCTGGAGGATCAGCTCGCCCTGGGCCACCAGTTCGCTCTGGCGCAGCGTTTCGCGGGTGAAGCCTTCGCCGGAGGCGGATTGCCAGGCGAAGCCGCTTTTACTGCACTCGTGGGATTCGGTGTGCATGCGGCGTCGCTACAATCACGAACGACCGAACATGGCACTTAGAGGCATGACCCTACAACAGAAACTGTCCGCTGTGGCCTGAACTCTACATTTAAAGCCCGCTAAAAAAAGGGGGATTACCCGTCTTCACGCAGCCTAAACTGGAGGCGCCCCAAGATAGCGTCGAAGGCGCCATCATCGCGCACTGGCGGAAACGTTCATACACGGTAGACCAGGGGCCATATCGTTCAGGTAAATCGCGCCATTTGGCACCAGAGCATAATATCCAGAAGATACCATTGAGCACTTGCCGATCATCGCACCTGGGTCTGCCTATGGTTTGAGCTGCTGACACAATATCTTCGACCTGTGCCCAACCGTCATCGGGTATCTCGTAACGTCCGACCATCGGTTTTTCCTGTGCTATTGCATGAGAAAAGTTAGCAGATAAGACTTTTCGTAAAAAACCTAGTCAACCACCTTTAACAAGGCTTTCGCCTTATGTCTTAAAGGCTGACTATATTTCTTCTTACCATCAAAAACAGCTTGCAAATATGAATAGAAACCACTTATTTCCTCAGGCTCTTTATCCTTCAGCCAATCAAGAGCACAGCTTACCCAATGCTCCGACCCATTTCTCAACCCAGCCTCAATCAAAGTCATTTCAGGAAATGTCTCTAGCGCATCAGTGCTATTGACCTGATCAACAATACCTTTTTTACCAACCTCCAAGAAAGGAAGCAGTGATAACAAAACCCTGGGATCTGATAGAGACAAACCTAGCTCTTCCCCCCTCACAACAACTGACCAACCAGAAACGTTATTAAACTCTAAGGCTACTCCATCTGCTGTTGAATCAATTCTGATCATTACATCCCCTCCGAATGCCTAACATTCAAACCATATTGACTCATTGTTTCTACAAAATTTTCTCGAAGTTCTGGTGTCCAGTTCTGCCAGAAATGACCTGAAGCTTCGTTGGTAATGAACGCGCCATTCTCAGACCTAGTCAGAATACCACCAACGACTTGGTCTGTTGGAGCATCAATTGACTGAGCCAGCAAGGAATGCTTTCCTGGATAGCTATTACCCTTTACCAAGAAAGTTGATGTTGTTGGATCGAAAATAAATTCGACACCACCTTTATTCGTAGTGAAATTTTGCAGGGCTCCGGTTGAGTGGCTAGCAGGGTTGACACCTAGCACCCCCTCTTGAGGCCCTGACCCCGCCCAAGCTGGTATATCCCTACTCGGCTGAATTGGTAGAGTATCAATGGATACAATTTTGTCTGAAACAACAACATCATCCTGCGCTCTACCCCTAGAAAAGTCCCCCGTTCCCGCCATACCTGACCGGCCTGTGGCAACATTCCTGGCCATGCTCGGCAGACTCGCCGCTAGCCCACCTGCGCCCATCAGCATCGACTGGTTTTCTAGCGCAACGCGTACTCTCAGCCTGTCGGCTTCGTCCGGCTGCCCTGGCAGCTCCAGCGCATCGGCTTGGGCCAACTGTTCGCGGTTACTCTCGGTAATGTAGTTCAGCGGATTGGCAGCAAAGGCCTTTATCTCTTGGCCCATCGCTTGCAGTAGCGCTTGGGATTCTGCATCACCCAACAGCGCTTGCCGGACGAGCTGGCCCATTATGATAGGCGCGCTGACAGAATCTATCGCCATCTCGGTGAGGGCTTCGGCGCCAATACGCTCCATGCGCTGTTGTTGGTGCTGACCATACTGTCTCGCCGTATGGATATACTCAGCAAAGACCGTGTCTCGATCCTCTCGACCCAGTGTTACGTCTTGCCAGCTATTCATGGCCACCTGCAGCAGTGCCCGCTCGTAGCTGCAGGCTTGTACAGAGCCGCCTTGGCCACAGGCTTCCTCTAGCGCCAGGTCACGCGACTGACTAAGCGTATGAATCGCTAGGCGCTCTTCCTTCAGGGTTTAGCGCTGTGCCTCGGTGAGGTTTTCGTCTTCCAGTTGGCGATTGATTTCTTGCAGCCGCTTGGCTTCTGGATGAGCCAGGTAGTTATACCGCGTCCCCTGCGCCGCGATCTCGGCACCCTGGGACGCATCGCCATTCGTCATCTCGGCGGCAATAACGCCGACGACCTGGGAGGCCGCTACCAGCAGACCGGGGTTGACGTTGACCAGCCAAGCCAGACGATAGCCGGGTGTTGTTGGAAAAGCCGTAATTCATTCTCAACTAGGCCATTTCTTAACTACTTCTAAAAAATCACCCAAGGTTTCCTTGGCTTCTTCTTTATATTTGTCATTCCATACCTTATCCCACTTCCTAGGGCTACCATCTTGTTCCCATTCTGCCAAAGCCAATGAATTTACCAACTCCATCTCAAACCAAGCTCGATGATACTGTTCTTGAAATTCTATGCCCATTATGTCGGAAAGAAACTCTGTTTCCACGACAAATTTAGCAAAGCTAAAGACGTCATTCAGAGCAGTTTCAGAACTCTTTTCAATGTACTCTCTACTCATATCACCTACCATACCTAGTTGTCACAACGTCGCCCTTACTATTAACAACAACACTTACATTATTCTTTGGACTGTGAAAAACAGTTGTCCCTCCTCTGCTAGGATAGGACTGTCCATTTCGAATTGTATTTTCTATTACAGAGGGCATTATTCCGCGATCCTGCATTCGATCGAGAGCATGACCAGAGTATTCACGCCCAGCAATACTAGTCGGTGCATTGCGAACAGGCTGGTATTCTGGGCTCTTCGGCTGATTCAACTGGAGGCGCTTACTGCCTAAAGGCAATACCCCAGCCGCCATGGCAGACAACACAGACGCCTGCTCACTATCAAGCCCATGACGGTCCTGAAGGAACTAGGCAAATCCCTCTTGCGAGACGACAGATTCCGCTTCCATATACTGGCCCAGTAAAGGACCAGCATCCAAGCCGATCTGCCACGGGACCTCGCGCCCACCGAAGCCATCCAACGCCTCGCGGAACCGTTCCGAATCGTCGACCAAGTGTTGGTATTCAGCCGCGCAAGCCACTGGGTCTGTGGCACAGAGTGCGATCAACTCGTCCTGCTGGGCGATGCTGAGCGCCCGGTATTTCTCCTGTATCTCGGTACAGTCACCCCGCGCTTCGCAGCCTTCCAGTTCCTCGATATAGTCGTCGACTTGATCATGCCGCAGGTAGTTATACCGCGTCCCCTGCGCCGCGATCTCGGCACCTTGATGCACATCTCCATCCGTCAGTTCGGCGTTGATGATGACGGAGGCCTGGGAGGTAGTGATCAACAGGTGTTGGTTGTTCGCTACCAGCGTGACCAGATACTCCATTAGCTGGCCGTTGGGACACCAAAGCCGAAGGTGCCGGTCCTGAAGGGAGTTTGAGCTACCATGCCAACGTCGAGGGTATAAAGAGCGATCTTATAAAGCTAATCGAACAGAACCCGTAGCATACTTCTGTATTCACTGTACGAACGATGCATATAAAGAATATTAGTACACGGCTTATGGCTTCAAACTTTGCCAGTCCAAGCTTCAGCATGCTTTAAGGTTTGTTCCCCCAACTGTTTTTTGCATTTTTCCCATTGGATTCCGTCAAGCAGAAAGTTATTAACCATAGCTTCGACCATTCCAGTAGCCACAGCTGTTCCTAGCTCTTCATCTTCGCTTACCACCCCTTCCTCCACCAGCCGGAGAATTTTCTGATTAATTTCCAGACTGCGTTCTTCATATTCTTCAGCAAACTTTACACCTATTGTGGCAAATAGGATTGTCAAGGGAGGAGATACAGGTGCCCAGTCCTCATAAACATTATCAGATACAACCTTTAGCGAAGAATCAATAGCAAATAACTCAGTAAGAAACTCTCTATACTTGCGTCCCATCACTCTCCCCCCAATGCATTAGACATATCTTTAATCACATTTTCCGCCGCAGCTCGATCCCCAGGGCTTGCAGTCGGGTTCCTGTCAAGCCATCTCTGCAATGCAATTATCCCATCGCTAGCTTTTGTTGAGTGGAAGCGTCCACCGACGGGCTCACCAGTTGATTTTTCGTATCTGACAGCAGCTGCTGTACTACCGCTACCCAGCTCAGCATTAGGTCGATATAAAGTATTCATGAGCATTGCCAACTCAGGATTTAGTACCCCTGGTTTTTCCATAGACGCACGAAGTGCATCTTTATACGCTTCGTGCCTAGTGCGGTTTGTATTTGCCGATCTTGAATTATACCCCACAGGCATCGCAGCCAGCACTGCCGCCATCTCCGGCGAGACCCCTCCTTCGCTTAATAGCCTCGCAATCGTGGCCTCCCCGAACTGATTCTGCACGCCGATGTTCTCATCGAACAAGGCTTGCATGTAGGGCAAGGCGCCAGAGGGCAGGTCCCACAGGGCGTCGTCCCCGTAGCGGGCGTATTCGCCGTTCGCTGCGGCGAGCGAGTGTTCCTGGCAGGCCGTCAGGTCGGTGCTACAGGCTTCGAGAGCGGCTTGGTTCTGCTCCTCGCTGATGGCCTGATAGCGCGCCACCACATCGGCCATGCAGCTATTGTCGCCGTCGCAGGCGGCCAGCTCGTCCCGCGCCATGGCCAGTTGGTCATGACCCAGATAGTTATACCGCGTCCCCTGCGCAGCGATCTCGGCACCTTGGGAGATATCCCCCTTCGTCATCTCGGCAGCAATAACACCGACAACCTGGGAGGCCGCTACCAGCAAGCCGGGGTTGTCGCTGACCAATTCGGCCAGGTGGTCCACCAGCGCTTCGTTGGCGCCCGCCGCCATCGCCCCAGTACGGAAGTCGCCACCCATGGCCTCCGTTACCATCCCGCCCGTTAGCGCATGCAGGGCGATTTTCTCGGGGCTGCCGTTAGCGAAGCGGTCATCGCTGACATTGCCCACCGCGTTGAACAGGACGCCGGAGGCGACATGCGCCAGGGCGCCCTCAAGGCTGTCTTCGAGGTTGTCGCCCAGGCTGCCACCGTCGATGGCGGTGCGTACACCGGCGTCGATGGCGGCTTGCGTGGCGCGCTGCCCGGCGAAGCGGCCGATGTCGCCAGCCTTGCTGAGGTCCAGCTTGGTGGTGGCGCCGGAGGTGGGATGGGTGGTATCGCCCATCAACTTCTGGGTAACGCCGGCTGTGACGGCCGCGATGGCCGCACTGCGCAGGCTGTCGCTTGATAAGGTATCGCTAAAGGTATCACCCAGGTTGCCGCGATTGTTGACCAGGCTGACCGCCCCGGTGCCAGCCAGCGAGCCCGCGGCGGCACTGGCAGCGACAGCCATCGTACCGGCACCCGCCCCACCCATGGCCGCCAAGGCGTAGTACTGACCGGTGGCTGCGGCGGCAATCGCTATCACCATTGCCGCTCCGCCCCCTAGCCCGGATTGTTCGTAATCCCAGCTGTCGTGGATCGCCTTGACCTGCCGCCAGTCGATATCGCCCCGCTGCTCCATCTCTTTGAGCCAGGCGAGGTCGGGATTGGCGGCGACCATGGCGTCGATGGTGCGGGTGACGCTACGGCGGTCAATCTCCTCCACGTCGATCTGGAGGCCGTCGGCAGCCTGAAGGATCAGCTCGCCCTGGGCCACCAGTTCGCTCTGGCGCAGCGTTTCGCGGGTGAAGCCTTCGCCGGAGGCGGATTGCCAGGCAAAGCCGCTTTTACTGCGCTCGTGGGATTCAGTGTGCACGTCGCTGGCCGTCTCGAAGCGGATGGTGCCGCCACTGGCCAGGGTCAGGTCGTTACCGGCCTCGAGGCGGGCGCCCTGGTAGCGTTGGTCGGCGCCGCTAACCACGGTGAGGTCGCCGCCGCTCTCAAGCTGGCTGCCTTCGGCGCGAATGTCGTTGATTTCGTCACGTTGGTAGCTGCTGCTGAACAGGCCGCTCTCTTCCTTTTCGTAGAGCGAGTAGTCCTGGTCATTGGCGGCGAGCAGTTCGACGTCGCGACCGGCGATCAGGAAGGCATCGTCGCCCGCTTCGGCCTGGCTGGCGATCAGGCGCATATCACGCCCACTGCGCATGGTGAGGTCTTCGCCGGCGACCATCTCGCTGCCCTGCTGGCGCACACGGCGGCTGATCCAGTTAGTGCTGGCGGTATAGGATTCGTGGTGGTCGATATTAGCCGCCGCGGCCAGGGTGAGGTCGCCACCGGCGTCGAGCGCCAGGTCGCCACCGGCTTCGGCACGGCTGGCGATGGCAGTGACGTCGCGGCCCGCCTGGAGGGCGATGTCGTCGCTGGCCTTCAGTTCGCTGCCGACTTGTTCGACGCGGTGGGTATGTGACGCGCGCCACCCCCTATGGGTTTGGGTGTAGGTTTGGTCCTCGGCTGCATCAAGGACGATGTCACTGCCCGCGGTGATGGATAGGCTCGCGCCACTGTCAATCTCGCTGGCGGTCATCCGCACGTCGCGTCCGGCGTTCAACTGGGTGTCGTCGCCACTGCTCAGTTGGCTGCCGACCTGGGTAGTGGTGCGCTCACCGTCGCGTTTGCTGTACCATCGCCGTATAGAGGTATTGTTGTCCCAGTCGTAAGTGGTGTCCTCGCCGGCCTCGAGACGGATATCGCGGGCCGCTGTCACGCCCAGGGCACCGTCGGCGTCGACCGTGCTAGCGGTAAGCCTTACGTCACGGCCGGCCATCAGGGCGGCATCGCCCCCCGCCGTGAGACTGGCGCCGAGCTGCGTGGTGCGTTCGCTGCCTTCCCCGACACCCGCTGCATAGCCATTGACCTGGCGGCGGGCATCGGCCACCGCTTCGCTGACGATATCCCGCCCTGCCAGGAAAGCGACATCGCCCTGACTGGCGATCTCGGCGCGGTTGACGATATCGCGCCCGGCGCTCAGCTCCAGGCCGTCACGGGCATTGATCAGGCCGCCCTGGTCGAGATAGGTGCTATAGGCGCGATCATGACCGGCCGTGACCGCGGTGCGGTCGTTGACGATATCACCCTCGCGCGCCGCCAGGCTAACCTGGCCACCGCGGATCTCACCGGCCAGGGCGTTGCGGATCGAGTCACGGGCGCTCAGCGCCAGGCGCTGGCCCGCCTCGATCAGGCCGCCCTGGAGAACCGAGTCGCCACTGGTCGCGGAGAGATCGTCGCTGGCGCGAATGGTGGCGACGTTGACCAGGTCACCACCTGTGATCAGGTCGATGTCGCGGCCCTGGATCAGGCTTCCGCCACGCACGTTGCGTTCGTCGACCTGGGCGAGATAGAGCACTGGGGCGAGTACCGTCTCGCCGTCGACCTGCTGTTCTTCGAGCCACACGATGTCGTGGGTGAGTGCCGCGGTCTGGGCCGGGGTCAGGCCAACGCCGACGCTAAGCTGAAGGGCATCCCTGGCCGCCACGGCGTTGTCCATCAGTTGGCGGTACTGTGCGTAGTCGTCGCTCAGAGAGTCCTCAAGGAAGCGCTGCCCGGTATTGGCCAGCACGGCATCGCGTACCAGGCGCGACTCGTAGCGCCCATCGCCGAGCAACTGGTAGGCACCATCATCGGTGTAGTCCAGCTTGTCGAGCAGGTAGTCGGAGCCCATCAACCGCTCGGTGCTGGTGAACTCGGGATTGGTCTCAATCAGGTAGCGGCTCTGCGGCGAGGTGTTGCGAACGAAGAGCCCATAGCGTCCCTGCGGCAGGCGGAACGAGGAGAGCTGGGTGGGAGAGACGCGCTCGAAGGGAACGTCGCGGTAGCTGGCTGAGTCGGGATCCGAAGCCCGTCGGTTGAGGGTGATATCAAGTGTGCTGACAGGGCCATCAGTAGCGCTGTTACCCAGGTTGCCATCGATCTGGGTACGGACATTGTTCCTGACTGCTCCATTCTGAATGTTATTGCTGGCGTTGATAGTCACTTGCTTCCCTGCCTGAACGACCGCTCGGGCACCACTTCCTTGAGCTGTACTCGTGGTGATGTCGCTTTGTTGCGTATTCCCATTCAATGGAATTGGTAGTGGCAGAAGATTACCGTGATTATCCCACCCGTCTCGTTGATTCCACTCTGCGACGCTGGAGGAAAAAGTGGCGATAGCTTGATTGGGCAAATAATAAGTGTTCCAGCCATTTTTTGCTTCATTCCTATGCTCAGCCACATAGACTGGCATGGAAAATTCATAGGCCCTTTGTCTATTTACTTTTGATAATCCACCCCCGGAGTTCTGAAAGGTGGCCGAAAAAATTGACACATTGCCATTGCCCAAGATGGAACTATTAGAATTGATGACATTCTTCGCACGAATGGAAATATCGCCGTTCGAAGCAATCACCCCGCTCGCGGAATCTTCCTTAATCTCATATTCGCCAAGCTCATGAACTGTGACCGTATAGTTATAAGAGTCTTTATGTTCATTTCTTTTGTAACAAGATCCCGGCGCATCACATTGATGTGTTCCGAACTCCCGGTCATAGCCAGGAATGAACTGACTATTCACCTCAATACGATTCTCGATCGGATGGAATGCCAGCTCGAATGTATCCTTAGTATTCAGAAAATCATTGGTATAGAAACGAAGCCCCTGCTCGGCCTCGATCGTCCCCGAGCGGTTCTCGAGGCTGTTCGCCTTGGTATGTTGATCGTCACGCGCGAAACCGAGACTGCCCCGGCTGTAGATATCGCCATACCGATTGAAGAGCCGTTGGCCACGTAGGGTCATGTCGCCACCGGCGAACAGCAGGGTGTCTGGGCGGTTGTCGATACGGCCACGGCTAACGAGACGCAGGTCCGCCTGGCTTCCCAAGGTGCCGCGGTTGTTGAGGTAAGCGGTGGTGATGTCGACATCACCGACGCCGGTGAGAAAGCCCTGGTTGTCGAGGTTGCCGCCGAGGTGGTAGGTGGAGGTGTCGCCGCTGGCCAGGCGCCCATCGCGCTGGGTGAGGTGGCGGGCACTGACGGCGAGGTCGCCCTGGGTGGAAATCAGGCCGCGGTTGGTGATGTCGCCGCTGGTGGTCAGGGTAAGGCCGTCGTTAGCGAGCAGTTGGCCACGGTTATCGAGGCTTCCCAGATTGAGGTTCAGGTGACCGGCAGTGGCGATTCGGTCATCGGCGACAAGAGTCAGCTCCTGCTCGAGGTCGAAGTCGAGCGCGCCATTGAACTGCCACTGGCCAATATCGTCGAGTTGGCCTAGCGTCACCTTGCCGCTACCGGTGCCCTGCACCTGGCCACCGGCGTTGGCGAGGCGGTCGGCGGAGATCTGGAACAGGCCACTGCCGGCATGTTGGAGTTGCCCTTGGCCGTTGCGTAAGGTGCCTGCCTCCAAAGTGGCGTTGTCGCTGGCCAGCTCGACTCGTCCATCTTGGTTATCGAAGGTGTCGGCAATGGTGAGGCGGCTATCATCGCCGCCCAGGGCCCGTAACTCACCATCGGTATTGGTCAGTCGTTCGGCGTCCACCGCCAGATTCTCGCTGGCTTCGATTATGCCACTGGCGTTGTCGAGATGACCGGCTTCCAGGCGAACGATACGTCCTGCCAGCTGCCCCTGGCGGTTGTCGATAAACGGCGGGTCGATATCGAGCGTGCCGTTGGCGAGGACCTGGCCGTCGCGATTGTCGAGACCATTGGTCAGGACCATTTTCACCTGGCCATCAAGGCCAGCGATCAGACCGTCATCGGCATTGACCAGGGTGTCGCCGGTGAAGGTGGCGCTGTCACCCTGCAGGGCACCGCCCTGGTTCTGCAGCAAGCCGAAATACGTATCGAGCGCACCGTTCTGGGTGAGCACCAAGCCATTGCGGTTATCGAGCTGCTGCGCGGAGAGCGACAGCCCCTCGGCACCGGCCACAGCCTGCCCACCGTCGTTAACGAAAGTGGCGGTGTCGATAGCGAGCCGCTCCCCGCTCAGCGAGCCGCCTCGATTATCGAGAGTGCCGACCACGCTAGCATCAAGGGCCTGCTCGGCCAGCAGAGTACCATCCCGGTTGTCGAACTCGCCGACGGTTAGCGAGACGTTGCCATTAGCCTGCAACCAACCCTGAGTGTTGTCGAGGGTATTAGTGACGTCGAGAGTGAGGTCTCCTCCAGCAGTGATCTGCCCATCGGCCCCATTGTCAAGGGAGGCGGCTTCGACGGCGATCTCATCGGCCAGCAGGCGGCCATGGTTGTGCGCTTCGGTGGATGTCACCATGAGGCGCTCGGTAGCATCGAGCCACCCATGGTTATCGAGGCGGTCTGCCCGAAGGGTGAGGTCGGCATCAGGCTGGAGGGTGTCATTCTCGATGCCAGCGACGACAGTCCCCTGGTTGTCGATGTTGGTTCCAGCGTCCAACGTGATATCGTCGCCACTGGTCAGGTTGCCGTCGATGTCGAGATTGTCACGGGTGCGCACTGTAATAGCCTGGCTGGCATGAACATCGCCGCCCAGGGTCGCGCGCGTGGCGTTGACCTGCGTCTGTCCGGTGCTGGAGGCATCGGCCAGGCGCAGGTGGCCATTGGCGTCGATGAGGATATCGCCTTCGCTGGCCGCCATATCCCCAGCCAGCTTGACCCCCACGCCACTCTCGGTGCCGATCAGGCGGATGCTACCGGCGTACATGCCACCCAAGGCCGAGGCATCGATGGCCAGTGCCGGGGCCTCCCCCGTGCCCTGGCGCGCCGTGGTCGCCAGGGTCTCGGCGTCGACGTCGTTAGCCCCAGTGATCACGTTCAGGCGATTGGCGTGGAGTTCGGCATTAACTTCGGCGGCTCGGGTGATGATGTCGAACTGATCGACCTGGGTGGCGTCTAGCCCCAGACCTTCGATCGCAACTCGCCCCTGATCGACGGCGAAACGCTCGAGATCACCGTCCTCGATGATGGGCCGACCCGTGGAGAGTGTCACCCGTGGGCTGTTGATGAAACCACAGCCGTTGCAGGTGATGCCGTAAGGGTTGGCCACCACTACATCGGCGCCAGCACCAGCCACTTCCGTATAGCCTTCGAGTCGACTGGGTCGGCCACCATTAACTTCGTTGATAATTCGACGTGCCGCCTGATCGCGCAAGTTAGGGTTGCCGACAATAAGCCCGCCGAGCTGGGTGGACTGCAGTTTGCTAGTGGCGTTGTTGAGAATGACGCCCCTCTCGTCGACGTTGTAGTCAGAGAAGCGGTTGTGCGACAGTCCACTCCCATTGGGGGTCGCGATATCGACCACGGGTACGCCGTTGCCGGCCCGATCCAGGGTAGTGTTGCCCGCGCCGGGAGCGACGGCGATACCGTCGGCCAGAACCACTGCTGGGTGCCAGAAAAGGGCATTGATAATGAGGATGGTGACGTAACGACTCAAGGGGCTACGACTATTCATGGTGGCTGCTTCCCTGCATCACTGTTCGTTTGTTAGTTCCACTAATTTTTTGTGGCCATTCACAGTCCATCGCGACTGGACCTCACCTAAAAGAACGCCTTAACGCTGAAATACACCGGCGCCTCCCGCCGTGGAAACACATCGGGACGTTCCAGTGAATGGCCGACACTGACATTGGCCGCGAGATGCTCACCCCGCAGACCGACGCCCAGAGCATAACCACTGAGCCGACCATGGAGTTCGGGGTTGTGGCGGCCACGGTGGATCACCCCTACATCATAGGCCAGCGATACTTCGAGGTTTTCGAACAGGGGCCGGACACTCTCGAGCGGGTATTGCCAAGTGACCTGATTACGCCAATATCCACCGCTGGCCCCACTCAAGGACTGTTCCTTGAAGCCACGAACCGAATCCTGCCCCCTAGGCTCAAGCGTTGCGGGCTATAGAGGACGTCATCACTCCACTGGCCATGGAGCAGACTCGAAAAACTCAGTGATTGACGGAACAATGAAAAGGGCTGGAGATAGCTCAGTGTCAGGGTCGCCCTTTCGAACTGCGCCGTTGGGGTTCCGGGAGCATTGGCACCATCGCTCTGCGCTCCAAACAGGGTAAGTCCCTTATGCCAGCCGATATCGGTATTGAAGAGTGCGTTGCCGATACGGCGGCCATGGTTGATGCCGATGTTGAGCTCGCTCAAGCGCTGGCTACTCACCCCGATGCGGGCGCCATCGATATAGTTGCGCGTTGATAGGCGACTGATGCCGATGCTCGCTGCTGTCTTGCTGACGCTGTCGCGCCATAACAGCCGTTCGGCCTGCAACCGATGCCGCTCGCTTTTGCCCTCGAGAGTGAAGAGAAAGCCGTTGGCTTCGGCAAGGGTGTGATAATCGCTATTGGTATAGTCGTAAGAGAACGTCCAATAACCATATGGCAGACTATAAGCAAAATGGCCGCTGCTGGAGCCAATATGGGCGCGGTCAGTTACGTCCTGCCCCCATTGAGCGGTAAACTGATCGGCGAGCCCCAAGGGGCTATCCCACTCGATCCCCCCGCGCCACTGTTGTTCGCCGGTTCCCCCGCTACCGTCATTGTTGCGCTCCAGAGAAACGCTTACCGGCCGACTGGCCTCGCTGGAGACCTGAACGCGACTGCCGCCTACCGTATCGCCCGGTATAAGCTCCAAGGTGGCCTGACGTGAAGGCAAGCGATTCAACTGGTCGATCAGTTGCTCAAGATCGCGGAGATTGAGGGCATCACCCACTCCGGTCGGCGAAGCCATGGCCAATTCGCGGGGCGTCGGCGTGTCGCCTGGGCTTTCCAAGGCGTCGATATGCCCTTCGACGACAACCACCCGCAAGCGTTGCCGGGAAAGATCCTGTTGCGGCAGATAGGCACGCGTAGTAACAAAACCACGGTCAAGGTAGGCCTGCGTAACAGCTTGCAGCAGCTCATTGAGGTCATCCACCGTCAGACATTGTCCGATGAACGGTTCTATGATGGTTTGCTGAAAGCCATCACTAAGCAACTCGACGCCTTCAAGGTCAATGACCTTGATTGGCAAGCATTGTGTCTGCGGCGACGCAGGGGGCGTCGACGGTGTTTCACTCCTGCCTGGTAGCCGTTGTAGTTGTTGCAACCGATGACGCTGGTCTTCCAAAAGACGCTGCTGGTCACCGCGAATGAAATTCTGGCTGATAGACCCTGCATTCGCCTCAGGAGGCAACTCGACCGCAATGGCCGTGGCGCTCCATAGATAGAGTGCTGCCAGTGTCAAGCAGCTTCGTAATCCACTTATGACCACGCCGTATTCCCTTACGATAAACTTGATCAATGGGAATAATAACGACAGCCAATAAGAAAACTTTAACACTATATTAGTACGAGCTTTTCCATAACCCCGACCAGAAATACGCCAAGCATTTCAGGGCCGTCATCCAGACAACAGCCCCCCACCGCTTGAGAGTGGTCATATCACAGCCATAAAAATATAATTTTCGTTATGCCCTTACTGCAGGGGCAATACCTAATAGCCATTGGCTACCGGCAGTTGGATAGGTTGTTGAAAGGCGATTAGCCGTGGGTCTTGGCCAGCGAATCGACCAGGCGCTGGCAGAGGGCATCAAGCTTTTGGCCGGTGGCCTCATCATGTAGCGCGCCACTGTCGTTGAATGCACTGCCTGCCTGGGGAAGCGATAGCGGCTGCGGCAGTACCGTCAGGCTGAGGTTGGCAAGTAGCTGCTGCGCCAGGGGCATGGCGCGAATACCGCCCAACCCACCGGGTGATGCTGCTACCAGGGCCGCCCATTTGCCCGCAAAGAGCCCCAGGCCCGGGGTGCCTTGATAGGGCCGCGACAGCCAGTCCAGGGTGTTCTTGAGCAGCGGCGTGATAAAGCCGTTGTACTCCGGCGAGGCAATAAATACCGCCTGGTGCTCGGCGAGGATAGCGCGCAGCTTCAGCACATTGTCCGGCATGCCCTGGGCCTCAATGTCCTGGTCAAATAACGGGCAGGGATAATCCTTTAAATCGATAAAAGTGGCTTGGCCGCCCAGTGCCTCGATACGTTTGGCAGCGAGCTGGGCCAGCTGTTTGTTGAGTGACCCTTCACGGGCACTGCCAGCAAATACCAGTACTTTCGGTGGGGTATGGGTCATTGCACGCTCCTGATCAAAATGGACTGACGTAAACGCATTCGGCTAATCTTCGCACAGCCGTTGGGCGATCGCATTAACCCCTGCTCATATAAAGGGCTTAATAGTTAAAGGTTATCACCCGGCGATGACGGTGCTTGCCTGGCTGACGCTTCTGTCCTGGATGCCGCCACTTGATCGATGAACGCATCCAGGGCATCGAACAACGCACGGCGAATCGGCTCTGCTTCATTCACCAGGTGATGCCTGGCGTCAGGATGCCGGTAGATCTGCGCGCCGGGAAATTTATCCTGCAGAATCGCCAGGTTCCATTCCCAGTCCACGGTAACGTCCTGCTCGCCCTGTAAAATCATCACCCGCAAATCCAGCGGGTCGCGGGCCAATAACCTGGGTATCCAGCGGCGCATGGCGGTGACCCAGGCCACGCTCAATTGATTGGGCTGCAAAGGGTCGTGCTCGCGTAGAAACTCGGTAAATTCTTCGTCAGTCGAGTTAGGCCGATACTTGCGCGGCAACGCCTTCACAAAGGGGCTGGCGATCAGGTGCAGCCAGCTGGCCTGGCTCCAGCCCCAGGGGCGAACCAACGGTGCCAACAGCACCAGACCATCCCACCCCGCTGCATGGCGACGGTTCAGCGCGTCGGTCGCCAGGATCGCCCCACCGGTACTTTGCCCGATGCCCAACCAGGGTGCGGGCGCCATGGACTGCTGGGCCAGAATGGTTTGCACATGGGTCAGGCAGTGCTGATAGTCGTCAAAGTCATCGATGGCGGCACGCGCACCGCTGGAAAGCCCATGGCCGGGCAAATCCCACAGTACAACGCGCCAGCCTTTATCCAACAGGCGTTCAAGCAGATGGCGATAAAGCCCCAGATGGTCGAAGTAGCCGTGGACGACAAAGGCGGTGCCTTTTGGTGCAGGCGGGCTCCATACCTGGCACCACAGCGCAAAACGCCCGGTATCGATAAACCCTGCGTATACGTCCCGGGTGTCAAGGCGCAGCGCTTCCAGGCCGTAGTGCTGAAAATAGTCATTCATCGCCGTGGCTAGGATGTCACCAGGCACCAAGCGGGAGAGTGCTGAGTCACCAGCATGGCGGCGAAACAATGCCTCTAAATGATCGAACTCGCGCATTCGCACCTCTCCTTAAACCGCTCTTTCGCCACCGGCCAGTCAATCAGCCATGGCGTCATTCCTTATCTTTTGGTCGAGCATGATAGCGCTTTAGCGTCTATGCTGTTTACATGCCCACACAGATATGGAATTATTTTCCACAAATAGTTTTTAAATGCGTTTTCATCTGACTGTGACGGGGCATCAGCCGAGCAACACGGCGTCACAGCCACCCTAACAGGAGAGTCTCCATGAGCGAGCGTATCACGCGTCACCGTTTACAGGTGGCAGCCGACCTAGATCGTTTTATCAGCGAGCAGGCCCTGCCCGGCACCGGCGTCGACGAAAGCGCCTTCTGGGCAGGCGTCGATGCCCTATTTCACGATTTAACCCCCAAAAACCGCCAACTGCTAGAAGAACGTGATGTTCTTCAAGAGAAGCTGGACGCCTGGCATCGCGAAAACCCCGGCCCGGTTACCGACATGCCCGCCTACCGTCGCTTCTTGAAAGACACCGGCTACCTGGTCGACGCGCCCGCCAACGTCACCGCCACCACTGCCAACGTTGACCGTGAAGTCGCCGTTCAGGCGGGTCCGCAGCTGGTCGTGCCGATGAGCAACGCGCGTTATGCGCTCAACGCCGCCAACGCCCGCTGGGGCAGCCTTTACGACGCGCTCTACGGCACCGACGTGATTTCCGAAGAAGACGGCGCGGAAAAGGGCACCAGCTTTAATCCCAAGCGTGGCGAAAAGGTCATTGCCTATGCCCGTGGCGTCCTCGACCGCGCGGCGCCGCTGGCAACCGGCTCTCACCGTGATGCGGTGAACTACGCGATTCGCGATGAGCACCTGGTCGTCACGCTGGAAGGTGGCCGCGAAACCGGCCTGAAAGACCCGGATAAACTGATCGGCTTTATCGGCGAGCAGGCCAAACCTGACGCGATTCTGCTGGGTAACAACGGGTTGCACCTGGAAATCCAGATCGACGCCAACGACGCCATCGGTAAAACCGACCCGGCGGGTGTCAAGGACGTGGTGGCTGAAGCGGCGCTGACCGCGATCATGGACTGCGAAGACTCCGTGGCCGCCGTCGACTCGGAAGATAAAGTGGGCGTCTATAGCAACTGGCTCGGCCTGATGAAGGGCGACCTGGAAGAGAAGATCGAGAAAGGCGGCAAGACCTTTACTCGCAAGCTCAACGCTGACCGCACCTGGCAAACCACCGATGGCAGCAGCGTGACCCTACCGGGCCGCTCGCTGATGTTCGTGCGTAACGTCGGCCATCTGATGACCACCCCGGCGGTACTGGACGAGAACGGCAACGAACTGCCGGAAGGCATCCTCGATGCCGTCGTTACCTCTTTGCTGGCGCTGCACGACCTCAAGAAAGACGCCGACCAGCCACGCAACTCGCGTGCGGGCTCGGTGTATATCGTCAAGCCGAAGATGCACGGCCCTAAAGAAGTCGCGTTTGCCAACGAGCTGTTCAGCCGCGTGGAAGACATCCTGGGCATGAGCCGCGATACCCTGAAAATGGGCATCATGGACGAAGAACGCCGCACCACGGTCAACCTCAAGGCGTGTATTGCCGAAGCCACGTCGCGGGTGGTGTTCATTAACACCGGCTTCCTCGACCGCACCGGCGACGAAATGCACACCGCCATGGAAGCGGGCCCCATGGTGCGCAAGGGCGACATGAAGAGCGCCGCCTGGATCCAGGCCTACGAGAAGAGCAATGTCCAGGTCGGTCTCGCCTGTGGTCTGCGCGGTCGCGCCCAGATCGGCAAGGGCATGTGGGCGATGCCCGATTTGATGCACAACATGCTTGAGCAGAAAATCGGCCACCCGAAAGCAGGCGCCAACACTGCCTGGGTGCCCTCGCCCACCGCCGCCGCGCTGCACGCGCTGCACTACCATCAGGTCAACGTCGCCGACGTTCAGCGCGAACTGGAAGCCCAGGGCGAGCCGGACTTCCTGGATGACCTGCTCACCGTGCCGGTGGCCGAAAACGCCAACTGGTCCGACGAGGAAATTCAGCAGGAACTGGACAACAACTGCCAGGGCATTCTGGGCTACGTAGTACGTTGGGTAGAGCACGGTGTGGGTTGCTCGAAAGTGCCGGATATCCACAACGTCGGCCTGATGGAAGACCGCGCCACGCTGCGTATCTCCAGCCAGCACATTGCCAATTGGCTACATCACGGCATTGTCGATGCGCCGCGCGTGGAAGAAACGCTCAAGCGCATGGCCAAGGTGGTGGACGAGCAGAACGCAGGCGACTCCAGCTACACCGCCATGAGCGCTAACTTCGAAGACTCTACCGCGTTCAAGGCGGCGTCCGACCTGATCTTCAAAGGCCGCGTCCAGCCGTCTGGCTACACCGAGCCGCTACTTCACGAGTGGCGCCAGGTGCATAAGGCGAAGTAAACTCGCCAAAGGTACTATCAGCCCCGGGGCGTTTGCCTCGGGGCTTTTTTATGAAGGAAAACAACAATGACCGTGATGACCGTCGAACAGATAGAACAGTTTCTCGATGAGGTCTTTCCCCAGCGCATGGGCACGATTGAAAGCGTGGGGGAAATGAGCGCCACGATGCGCCTGACGATTGGTAACGAGCACCTGCGGCCGGGGCCGCGTGTTTCCGGCCCTACCATGATGGGCTTTGCCGATGTGGCCATGTACGTCGCCATTCTGGCGCAGATTGGCCCGGAGCCGATGGCCGTGACCAGCGACCTGAATTGCCACTTCCTCCGCGCCGCCTCCGGCGATCACGACATCATCGCCCACGCCAAGCTGATCAAGCTCGGCCGCCGCCTGGCGGTGGGCGAAGTGCAGATCGTCTCCACCGCCGATGAAACCAAACCGGTCATCCACGTTACCGCCAGCTATGTGCTGCCGGATAAACCGTGACGCGACCTTCAATCACGGCTCAAGCGTCATAAAGGGGGCGTCTTCCTGGTCGGTGAAGGTATACACCTCATAGGGTTCACTCTGAGGCCCTGGCATGCCCGGCGTGCCAATGGGCATACCGGCCAGGCCGATACCACCGACGTCAGGCTGCTCGTCAAACAGCTTGGTGACGGCTTCCATCGGCACATGCCCCTCAATCCAGTACTCACCCATCTCAATGGTGTGGCAGGAGCCAAGCCCATAGGGTACGCCCGCCTGCTGCTTGATCTCGCCGAGTTGAGCATCATCGACAATGGTGACGTCAACGCCCTGTTCTTCCAGATGACGCGCATACTCATCGCAGCAGCCGCACTGGGGGTTTTTGTAGAGCGTGGCTTCATCGGGCAGCGCGGCATGGGCCGAGGTGGCACCGAAAAGTAATGCGCTGGATAGCAGCGAGGCAGTTAAACGGTTCATGAGGGATCTCCCTGTGAAGTACGGCTAAACAAATATTTTGCCAGCGCGGCGACACCCAAGCCGACAAGCAGTAGAAAAGCCAGCGGCATCAACCCGCCAAACCAGCCCATGGAACTCATCAAAGCAAAACAATCTGCGTTCATCATGGCAACTCTCCCGACAAGTGGACACAAATCAAGCGTACAACCCTGGGGTTACCCCAAGGTCAAGCGTTCGTTGCGATTCTCCCACTCGCCAGTTCCCACCGTTTGATCGACACGACGCCGATCACGCTTCGTTCATGTTAGCGTAGACTGTTTGCATCAAGGTCATCGTTTCAAACGCTATTGAACAAATCTATTACAGATTAAAGGTCATGTGTCGATATTAACTGTATTACCACTAGCCAAAGGGTCTGCGGTCTATAAATGTTAATCAATTTTTTGTCAGACCCTGGCGCCTTAAATGCGGTTCAGGGAGAACACGATACTTTCCTGGTACTGGTTTCTTGGCTGGTCGCCCTGGCCGCTTCATACGCTGGCCTGGATATCATCAAGCTGGTGAGAAAGGGATCTAACCCTCTGTGGCGCCTGGGTTGGCTTTTCGCCGGGGCCAGCGCCATGGGGCTTGGCATTTGGAGCATGCACTTTATTGGCATGCACGCCTATCAGCTTGATTTTCCGGTAAGCCATGCACCGGGGCTTACCCTGATATCCATTGTGCCCGCCATTCTGGGTAGCTTTGGCGTGATGGTCGCACTTTCCCATGAAAGACCGCCGCACCGAGCGCTTCTCCTGGCAGGTGTCGGCCTTGGTGCCGGCATTGGGCTAATGCACTACAGCGGCATGGCCGCTATGCGTATGCCCGCTGAGCTGCATCACGCTCCTGGGCTGTTCGTGGTCTCACTGCTGGTCGCAGTGGGCTTAGGCATGTCGTGCGTCTATGCCTACCGCCTCTGCCAGCATGAGTGGGGGATAAAACGCGCCAGAACCTGTGCCTTTATTGCAGCGCTGTGTTTCGCCACTGCCGTCTGTGGGATGCATTACGTCGCCATGCAGGCCGCCTGGTTTGTGCCTACTCCGGATGCCGTGGCGCCTTCGGTATCGCCAGCCTCCCACTGGATTATTTTCCTTATCAGTGGCGCTGCCGTATTGACCGCCATACTCGCGTTAGTCGCCACCCGCGTACAGCGTCGCTTGCATGACAGCGAGCGCCATGAACACATGACACAGACGCGCCTGCTCGAAGTCATTTCTGCACTGCAGGATAGCGTGATACTGCTCGATGAACAGGCCCGGATTCGCCTCTGCAACGCAGCGTTTGAACGGTTGATGGGCCTCAGCAGCCAGCAGCTTGAAGGCATGTCGGTCTCACAACTGGACTACGCCGAAGAAGGCCGCGAACTCAGCCAGCACATACGCCAAGCATTGGAAAAAAAGGGCGAATGGAGCGGCATGATCACCGCCCTGGATGCCAACGGTGAAGGCTTTCCCGCCTGGCTTAGCGTGAGCCGCGTTACCTATGCCGACAGTAAAGACCGTGACTACGTCGCGCTGCTCAGCGACCGCTCTAAAGAACAGCAGGCTCAAGAGCGTATTCGCCATCTCGCCTATCACGACATACTGACAGAACTTCCCAACCGGCGGGCGCTGCAGGAGCGGCTCACCGGGCTTGGCTCTTCAAGGACACTTGCCCACCCGTTCGCTTTTTTGGCCCTGTTTGATATTGACCGCTTCAAGGTACTCAACGACAGCATGGGCCAGGATATTGGCGATGAACTGCTACGCCAACTGGGCGGACGCCTTCAGCAATGGGCAGAGGCTGAGTGGCTGGTCGCCCGGCTGGACGGCAACGAGTTCGCCTTGGTGGGCACGCTTGCCAGCCGCGATGCGCCCAGCGCCGAGCAGGAAACGATGCGCCTCATTGATGAGATAGTGGCGTCGCTGACCGCTGGCTATCTGCTAAAAGGCCATCCCTATCCGTGCAGGCTTAACGTGGGCGTGCTTATCTTCCAGCCCCTCGACCGGGAGGCGACACAGCAACTGTTCAAACGCGCCGGTCTGGCCCTGCTGGAAGCCAAGCGCCAGCGGGATGGTAAACCCAGGCTCTTTCGTCAAGCGCAAGAAGACGAGCTAGAAGAACGCTTGAGCCTTGAACGCGAACTACGGCTCGCGATTGACCACGATGAGCTGTGCCTTTATCTCCAGCCTCAGGTCAATGAGGCTGGAAACATAATAGGCGCTGAAGCCCTGGTTCGCTGGCAGCATCCTGAGCGCGGCATGATTTCACCGGGTCACTTTATCCCCATCGCCGAGGAGACCGGGCTAATTCTGCCGTTGGGGCATTGGGTCATTCAGGAAGGCTGCCGGGTGCTGGGCGAATGGCGCAATATTCCGGCGCTTCAAGGGCTTCAGCTATCATTGAATGTCAGCGTGCGTCAGTTCCAGCAGCCTGACTTTGCCGACCAGGTGCTGTCGGTCATTCAGCAACATGATGTGCCCCCCGAACGCCTGACACTGGAGCTTACCGAGTCGCTGTTATTAAGTGACCCTGATGGCACCATCGAAAAAATGCAGCAGCTACAGCGTGCAGGCATCAGCTTTGCTCTGGATGACTTCGGCACGGGCTATTCATCGCTTGCCTATCTCAAGGTATTGCCCCTCGACACGCTTAAAATCGACATTGCCTTCGTCAGGGATCTGGCCCTGGGCATGCAAGCCACGCCGATTGCCGCCACCATCATCGCCCTTGCACAAAGCCTGGGGCTTAGAGTAGTGGCCGAAGGCGTGGAAACTGATGACCAGCGCCTGGTGCTCGCTCAACTGGGCTGTCATATTTACCAGGGCTTTCTGTTTGGCCGCCCCCTCCCAGTAGACGCATTTTTGCACACCATTGTCGAAGACGACCCCGCGGCCGACCACGCCAGCCTTCCACACAAATGACCCCTTGCATCTAGCTCATTATTATAAATATAATTTTACAAAAGCCGTACATAAGTTATACAGAACTGGCGGTTCTCATAACACGAAAGGACATTACAACAATGACTGATGCATCCCTTGCCAGGCATATCGCACGCACCGACAGACTCATGTGGTTACCCTTGGGCTTTGTCGTTTTTTTATGCGTCATCGTGGGTATCTTCACCCAAACCTTGCTGTTGGCCCTTGTGGTGGCAGTAATGACGCTACCGTTGACGTATATCGTCCAACACCGGTGGCGCGGTCATATCGTCAATGGCTTTGTCAAAGCCGCCGTCATGATGGCCTGGTCTGCGGTATTAATCGAACAAAGCGGCGGACTGATCGAAGCCCACTTCAGTATCTTTATCCTGCTCTCCGTCTTGATTCTCTATAGTGATTGGCGAGTCATTGCATTGGGTGGCTTGGTGATTGCGTTGCATCACACCTTGTTTACCTGGCTTCAATACCAGGGGGTGGTTCAGCTATATACCAGTATGGGCGACATGCAAAGCATGACAGAGGGGAGCAACAGTCACGGCTTTGCAGATTTGCTCTATTGTTTGTTGATGCATGGTGGTGCTGTGGTTGTCCAGGTGATCATTCTTGGCTACTTGGCCAAGGTGCTGGAAAGCATGGTGAAAGAAGGGCTTCACGTCACCCGCTTTGCGGTTGCCGCAGGCGGCGGTAATTTGGACATGAGCTTCAGTGATAAAGAGCAGCAGCTTCCAGCCGTCGCTGCAGTGGTCAGCATGCGCGACCAGGTCGCCGAAAGCCTGCGCAAAACACAAACGGCGGCCAGCCACGTCACTGACTACAGTCAGCAGCTTTTTGTTGCCCAAGAACAACTACGCACGCAAACAGCGCGCAACAGCAGTCAAACTGAGCGTATCTCCACCAGTACCGCAGAACTCGCTGCGACGACACGCGAAACCGCCGAAGAATCACAGCAAATTCGCAAACTGGCCACTCATTCTGAAAAGGTCGCGCGCCAAAACGGCGAGCAAGTTGAAGAGATGCGCGAAATGATGCGCCTGCTAAAACACCACGCAAGCAACATTCACGAAATGCTGAGCGAAATTGATAATATTACCTTCCAGACCAACCTTCTGGCATTGAATGCCTCCGTGGAAGCTGCTCGAGCGGGTGAGCACGGGCGAGGCTTCGCCGTGGTGGCTAACGAAGTTCGTACGCTGTCGAAGAATACCCAGAACACCGCGTCTCGGATACGCCAGACTATCGCCGACACCACTGATCAGGTCTCACAAGGCGTTGACCAAACATCCACCATCGCCAATACCACCCAGTCACTTATACAAAGCTTCGAGCAAGTAGCAATTCGCTTGAGCAATATGGATAACGCCGTCCAGCAGCAGCATCAGGGCGTCGAAGAGCTCGAGCAAAGCGTTAATGAAATTTATAATGCGTTGGAGCTTTCACGCAAAGCGGTGGATAACTCCCACAGCATGGCCGAACAGCTTTCAGCGACTGCCGACACCATGATGCAGGCAGTGAGCGGCTTCACACTTCCAGTGTCTTCCTCAATGGCCAATAAACAAATGCTGATCGCACCGGCCACGGTTTAGTGCAAGGCGTTTTTCCCTCTTCCTTCATCAAGTGATTTCCATTGAAGGGGGCAGGAACAAAAATTTACCGTTGGAGTGATTGTCCGGCTACTTAAAGTCTATATAGTCGTCCATACTTAATAAAAAGACCTATATCTTAATAATAGGCGAATAATAATTAATCACTGAGGTATTTCAAATGGCGGCTCCAACCCTGCACGAAAATCCCTCAGCAAGCGTGATTCGCTCATTGCTTCAGCATACCCATGAACTGTCTATTTATTCCCATGCCATGCCTTATGCCCTGAAGGCTGAGGTCATTGAGCTGAACCTGGGTAATGGGCGAATGGTACTGGAGGTGGAATACGCTGGCTCGGATATCGAGCGCTACCTGACCAGCGATGGCCTGAGTTTTGACCTGGAGGCGTTGAAAGGACCACATGCCGTTGAGCGCGAGACTTATAGCCTCAGCAACGTCGCCGTCAAGCTGCTCAAGGCAGACAGTACGTTGTACCGCCTGGAGTGCCAACTGCCTGAATCGGTTTTCGTTCATGAAAACCGAGGCGCCGTGCGTATTCCTTTCATTCTAGGCATGCATGCCCGTGTCAACATCGAAGTGTATCTGCATGAGCTCAACGTACCGGGCAGGCTGCGTAACCTGTCTATTGGCGGTTGCATGGTCGATATCGATCTGGCCGACAGCATTGCAATCGGCGTAGGGCAAGCAATTCCCGGAATTACGCTTTCGTTTCCAAACGGCGAGAATTTTTTTACTGAAGGCAATATCCGCCATATACGCCCTTTTGGCCACCACGGTTATGCCGCTGTCGGTATTCAGTTCACCAACATATCAACGACCAAAAGTGAAGCCCTGTTCCATTACGTGAATGAGTCAGAAAGAGAGGCCGCCTACCGCACCGGCACCAACGACAAAATGATGTATCACTCTCCCCTGTTTATTCCCAGTACCAAGGAGAAGAGTATCCAGCATCGAGAGGCTCAGGAGAGTGAAAAGCGCTCTCATCAATCACCCATGGAACGCGGCGTCATGGACGTGTCTCATCAGCTGCAAATAGGGCTGATGTACATGAAGACCCGCCAATTTTTTCCGGCCGAGCTCTTTTACGATTGTGTCGATACCCTGCGCTATCTTGTGGAGCAGGATCGCAAGACGTTTCTATTCGCCTTGGCGCTTTTGCGTGATGAACCAGACTGGGTAAGACACGTCGTGCAGGTAACCGGCCAACTTATCGACATGCTCGTCGCCCGCGATCCGCACTCCCCAGGCGTACGTGGGGCCGCCCTGGGTGCCTTGCTGCACACCATGGGCAAGCCGCTGCTGATCAGCGAGCAGTTGCCATCACTCAAGGTGAATATGACCCCGGCACAGAAGGACATTCTCAGCGGCCATGTCCATCAGCTACTCGATAAGCTGCATGAACTGAACTGGACACCCAGCCCCATCTGCCGCGATGTGATCGAGAATGCCAACGAGCGCCTGGACGGCTCCGGCTACCCGGCAGGCAAGCGAGGCGAACAGCTATCGGAGACCGTGCGGCTCGTTTCAGTCATCAAGGCGATCAACAAACTGCTCCACGCTCGCAACGGCGTACCACCCCGCGCGCCCATTGACGCTTACCGTAAAGTTCACGAAGCAGGTGCCGCCTACGACAAAACCGTTCTGGTGGAATATATCCAGATCTATGGCCTGTACCCCATTGGCAGCCTGGCCAAGTTCTCGGGCGGCTTCCTTGCCTGGGTCATGGACATCAACGGCAAGGGCATGCCGAGCCAGGTTCATGTGGTCAAGAATCTGCGCTTTCCTGACACGAACATCAGCAGTGTTATCACCCAGGGGGATTTATCGCAGATTGGTAAACTAGAAGGTATCGTCAACCCTGCAGACTACGGGGTGAAGGTGTTAAAGCACTGAGCCGTGTGACGGCTAGGGTTTGGCAGGAAGGCGATCGAACATCGCCACCACGCCCAGCGCCAGCCAGCCGGTGATAAGCAAGAGCCCGCCAATGGGAGTAACGATACCCAGGTTCCAACCCGCCAGCGCCATAAGGTAAAGAGAGCCCGAGAAGGCGGCGATGCCCAGCGCCCAGAGTGACAGCACCCAGCGCTGCCCGGCGATTGGGGTATTCCTCCGCCATACCAATACCGCCAGCATGGCCAGCGTATGCCAGGCCTGGTAGCGCACCCCGGTTTCTACCGCACTGACCATATCAGCGCTGGTACGCGACGCGAGTCCATGGGCAGCGTAGGCGCCCAGCAATACCAACAACGCCCCTGAAAGCGCAACCCCGAGCCACCACAGTTTATCTATTCGCTGCACCTTGCACTCCTTGTCTACCGATTTATCAGCTTTCATTGTGCAGTTTAACGCTGCCACATACCTTGAGCGGCACGAAACCGCTACAATAGACGATGTTTGGCCCTACACGTTTTGTTGCACACAATGGGACGCGCCAGTTTATGTCTACCCCTGATGAGTTAATACAGCTTACGCTCAACGGTGACCCGCACTCTCTCGCTGCGGGGGCGACGGCGGCTGACCTGGTGGAAGAGCTAGGGCTCAGTGGCCGACGCATTGCCGTTGAGATCAATGAAGAAATTGTGCCCAAAAGCCAGCTTGCCGACACCCGCCTGGCCAATGGCGACCATGTAGAGGTCGTCCACGCTATTGGCGGCGGCTAAAGGAACCCATGATGACGTCACTCACTGACACACCGTTTACCATTGCCGGACGCGACTTCAGCTCTCGCCTGCTGGTCGGCACCGGCAAGTACAAGGACTTCGACGAAACCGGCGCGGCCATCGCCCAAAGCGGCGCTGAAATCGTCACCTTTGCAGTACGCCGCACCAACCTGGGCCAGGATACCGAGGCCCCGAACCTGCTGGATGTGATTTCGCCCAAGCGCTACACCCTGCTGCCCAACACCGCTGGCTGCTACACCGCCAAAGACGCCGTACGCACCTGCCGACTGGCCCGCGAACTGCTCGACGGCCATAACCTGGTCAAGCTGGAAGTGCTGGGCGATGACACCACCCTCTACCCGAATGTGGTTGAAACCCTGCAAGCCGCGGAAACGCTGCTCGCCGACGGTTTCGACGTCATGGTCTACACCAGCGACGACCCCATTGTGGCACGCGAGCTGGAAGCCATGGGCTGCTGCGCCATCATGCCGCTGGGCTCGCTGATCGGCTCCGGCCACGGCATTCAAAACCCGCACAATGTGCGCCTGATCATTGAACAAAGCCAGGTGCCGGTGCTGGTGGATGCAGGCATTGGCACTGCTTCCGATGCCGCCATGGCCATGGAACTGGGCTGCGACGGCGTACTGCTAAACAGCGCGATTGCCCATGCCCGCGACCCGCTGCGCATGGCCAACGCCATGAAGCTTGCCGTGCAGGCAGGACGAGACGCCTTTTTGTCAGGCCGGATGCCACGCCGCCAGACCGCCGACCCCTCTTCGCCTTTTGCTGGCCGGATTAACGGCTGATACAGAGACACCATGACCGATACGAAAGACACCGCGCCCGAAAACGCCGACGCCCCACTGCACCGCCGGGGCATTAAAAGCTATGTGATTCGCGCCGGGCGCATGACACCAGCACAAACGCGTGGATTGGAAGACGTTTGGCCACGCCTGGGGCTGACAATCGCTGACGGCCGCCAAGATCTGGACGCCCTCTTTGGCCGCCAGGCGCCGCGCGTCGTCGAGATCGGGTTTGGCATGGGCAACTCATTGATTGAACAGGCCGAAACCCATCCGGAAACCGATTTTATCGGCATTGAAGTGCACGCCCCCGGCGTGGGCAAACTGCTCGATGAAGCGGATAAACGCGGCCTCACCAACCTGCGCGTTTACCGCGAAGACGCCCTGGCCGTATTGGAACAGTGTCTACCGGAAGGCTCCCTGACCACCGTTCAGCTGTTCTTCCCTGACCCCTGGCCAAAAAAGAAGCACCACAAGCGGCGCATCGTTCAACCTGCGTTTGTTGAGCTGATTCGCACCCGTCTTAAGCCCGGCGGCAGCTTTCACCTGGCCACCGACTGGGAGGCCTATGCCGAATGGATGGCAGACGTGATGGAAGACGCCCCCGGCTACGCCAATACGGCTGGCGCTGACACCGCTCCCTACGTACCCCGCCCCGCCTTCCGCCCACTGACCAAGTTTGAAGCCCGCGGCGAAAAGCTCGGCCATGGGGTGTGGGATTTGATTTACCGGCGGGAAGACTAGGCCCTAGAAACTACTCAAACGCCGTCATAGCAAAGCTCTCGCACTCCACCACCTTGGCATGCCAGGCCTGAAGTGTGGGAAAGCGGTTAGGCCAATCAAAGGCCGGTAAGCGAAAGCTGATATAGCAAAGCGCCACGGCAACGGTAATCGCCCCCAGCGTGCGTTCCGCATTGCCCGCCAGCACGCTGGGGTGCGCATCAAGCGTTGCCAGCGTGCGCTCGATGGCTTTCAAGCGACGGCTGCCCAATACCGTTGTATCGACCTCATGGCCATTGTGCTTGCGGCCAATCACCACATTGAACGCCGCGTCCGTCAAGCCATGGCCAAGCCCGGCCAGCGCCAGGGTTTCCGCATATGCCTTGTCTGGCAACAATGAATCCCCTTCGCCCTGGGCATCCAAATAGAGCGCTATCAAAAGCGACTCGGTCAGCACCTCGCCGTCGTCGGTGACCAGCGTCGGGATGCGGCTGAGCGGGGTAATCTGTAAAAGTTCGCTATCCGTCGCCCAGGGGTCACACCAGCAAAGCTCGGTATGCTCGATCAACTGCTTTTCATACAGACAAACCCGCGCCACGCGGGCATAGGGGGAAGTCGCGTTCAGGTAGAGTTGCATGGGAGTCTCCTTGGCTGGGCAGTTCACCGCAGCTTGCGTGGCTAGCGCGTGCAACGCAATAGGCCAATCGGTAAAAAAAAGCGGCCCGAAGGCCGCTTAGTTGAGTGCTTATAAAAACCGTCTCTGCGATTGACGACTTGCTGAATCAGGCTTCACGCTTACCATCCACCAAGCGGCTGACACCCTCGGGGTTGGCATCTTGCAGGGCGTCGGGAAGCAGCGCTTCCGGCAGTGCCTGGTAGCAAACAGGACGCAGGAAGCGATGGATCGCCGCGCTGCCCACCGAGGTCGTACGGCTATCCGATGTGGCTGGGTAAGGGCCACCGTGAACCATGGCATGGCACACCTCGACACCGGTCGGCCAGCCGTTGGCCAGGATACGGCCCGCTTTGCGCTCCAGGGTTGGCAGCAGCGCTTTGGCCGCGTCCACATCGCCATCATCCATTTGCAGGGTGATGGTCAACTGCCCCTCGAGCTCGGCGGCCACCCGCATCATTTCAGCCTGATCGGCGCACTCCACAACCAGCGAGCTGGCACCAAATACCTCGGCCTGCAGGGTCTCATCGGTGAGGAAGTCGGCCGCAGAGGCAACGAACAAGCCCGCGCAGCACTGGTTAGCGCCTTCGCCGAGCTGACCACGCGCCACTTCACGCACCTTGGCATGCGAGGAGAGGGTGTTAACACCCTGCTCATAGGCCTGGTGAATCCCCGGAGAAAGCATGGTCTGGCTGATACTGGCTTTGACGCCGTCGCCAGCGGCGTCGATAAAGGCGTCCAGCGCCTTGCCTTTAACGGCAATCACAAGCCCTGGGTTGGTACAGAACTGACCGGCCCCCATGTTGAGTGACCCGACAAAGCCTTCGGCGATCTTCTCGCCACGCGCTTCCAGGGCCTCCGGCAGCAGGAACACGGGGTTGATGCTGCTCATCTCCGCGTAGACCGGGATCGGCTGCGGGCGCGCCTGGGCCGTGGCCATCAGCGCCGTGCCGCCACTGCGCGAGCCGGTGAAGCCAACGGCCTGGATGCGCGGGTCGTTGACCAGCGCCTGGCCGATCTCTTTACCGGAGCCGAACAGCAACGAGAAAACACCCTCGGCTAGATGGCACTTGGCCACGGCACGCTGGACGGCACGCCCCACCAGTTCAGACGTACCGGGGTGGGCGGAGTGGCCCTTGACCACCACCGGGCAGCCGGCCGCTAGTGCTGAAGCGGTATCGCCACCGGCTACGGAGAACGCCAGCGGAAAGTTGGAGGCGCCGAACACGGCTACCGGACCAAGGCCGATATGGCGCTGGCGAAGGTCAGTCCGCGGCATGGGCGAACGATCCGGCAGGGCCGGGTCAATGCGCACGTCGAGCCACTCACCGGCACGTACCACGGAAGCAAACAGGCGCAGCTGACCGCAGGTACGGCCGCGCTCGCCTTCCAGGCGTGGGCGAGGCAGGCCGGTCTCGGCCATGGCACGCTCGATGAGCTCATCGCCGATACCTTCGATTTCGGAAGCAATGGTTTCGAGGAAGGTAGCGCGCGCTTCAAGGCCGGTCTCGCGATAGCTGGCGAAGGCGGTTTCAGCGAGCTCGCAGGCACGCTCGACTTCTGCTTTGCTCCCCCCCACATAGGTTGGCTCCATCGTCTCGCCGGTGGCCGGGTTCACCGCATGGATGTTGGCCTGGTTGCCGCTCACGGCTTGCTGACCGATCAGCATTTCACCACGGATCGTCATAGGTTCCTCCTTAGCTTAGTTTATCGGGCGTTTTGGATGCTCGATGGTGCTACGTTTGGTCGCGATACTGGGCATACATGTTCTTGGCGCGATCAAGATGCCGAAACATCATTTCGCGGGCTTTTTGTGCGTCACGCGACAGAATCGCCTCGATGATCTCGTCATGCTCGGCCTGAACACGCTCCAGGTAACGGTCGGATGATTTGGGGTCGATTTCGATACTGAGCAGCTTGGCACGGGGAATGACACTCTTGCTCCACTGCTCGTAAAAAGATGCAAAGAAGGGGTTCTTGGTCGCCTTTGCAATCGCAAAGTGAAAAAGGTAATCCTCTTGCCGCGCCAGCCGCTTCTCGGCATGGGCTTTGATAAAGGCGTTATGCTGGGCCCTCAGTTGCTCTCGGTCGGCGTCGTCATGGCGCAGCGCCGCCAGTTCCGCCGCGGCAGGCTCCAGGGTTAACCTCAGTTCGAGCAGGTGCAGAATATCGGCCACGGTCGTCGGGTTGATATGCTGCGCGGGCCTTGGCTCCTCTGCCTTGGCCCGCAGCACTGTGGTGCCCACTCCCCGGCGCGTCTCTACCAGCCCCAGGGACTTGAGGTGGGTAATGGCCTCTCGCACAACGGTTCGGCTGACACCGAAGGAGTCGCACAAGCTGTTTTCGGTGGGCAGCTTATTGCCCACTGCCACCTTGCCCTGCACGATCAATGCCTCCAATTGTTCGGCGACATATTGGGAGAGGCTACCCTGCTTCGCGACCTTGCTTACGTTAAGGGGAGGTTGAACCGATGTCATTTCGCTTTCCTTGACCATAAACACCTTCGCCTAAAGTATGATGATATACATCATATCAGAGCAGAGTGGCTCTTACCTCACAAGCGCAGGACGCTTGGGGTCAAACTCCCATCCTGGAATCAAGAACTGCATGGCCATGGCGTCATTGCGTTGAGTCACGTCGAGACTCTTGTAGAGCGCATGTGCCTCTTTCAGCTTCTCGTCATCCAGCTCGACGCCGAGGCCTGGGGTTTTAGGCACGGTCAGCTTGCCATCACGGATCTGGAATGGCTCTTTAGTGATGCGTTGGCCATCCTGCCAGATCCAGTGGGTATCGATGGCGGTGATCTCGCCAGGGCAGGCCGCCGCTACATGGGTCATCATCGCAAGGGAAATGTCGAAGTGGTTGTTGCTATGTGAGCCCCAGGTCATGCCCCACTCGTTGCACAGCTCGCCCACCATCACAGCGCCCTGCATGGTCCAGAAATGGCAGTCCGCCAGCGGAATATCGACGGAATTGAGCTGCACGGCATACTGCAGTTGCTTGAAATCGGTCGCGATCATGTTGGTTGCTGTGGGCAGGCCGGTGCGCTTTTTGAACTCGGCCATGGTCTCGCGACCGGAGTAACTCTCTTCCTGACCACAGGGGTCTTCCGCATAGCTCAACAGGTGCTTGATCGGATCGAGCACGCGTACCGCTTCGTCGAGCTTCCAGGCGCCGTTGGGGTCGAGGGTCAAGCGGGCTTCCGGGAAAGCTTCGTGGAGCGCGCGGATGCAGTCGGCCTCTTCCTCGCCGCGCAATACGCCGCCCTTGAGCTTGAAGTCCTTGAAGCCGTAGCGGTCATACGCGGCCTTTGCCAGGTTAGCGACGGCGTCTGGCGTGAGCGCCTCTTTGTAGCGCACCTCGTCCCAGGCATCCTTGGGATTCTCGGCCTTGGGGTACGGCAGGTCCGTCTTTTCCGGGTCCCCCAGCAGAAAAAGATACCCAAGCGCTTCGACTTCATCGCGCTGGCGGCCGTATTGACCCAGCAAATCTGCCACCGGCATACCCAACGCCTGACCGAACAGGTCGAACAACGCCGATTCAATAGCGGTAATAACGTGAACCGCAACGCGTAGATCGAAGGTCTGACGGCCACGCTCTTCACGTCCATTTTGGGCCAGGAGCTGGCGCGCCTGATTCAGTGTCTGCTTGACGTTGTTGACTTGCGAGCCTTCAACAAGGGAGCGGCACTGCTCCAAGCCCTTGATGATACCGTCGCTGGACGGGATTTCCCCGACCCCTTGATTGCCAGCGTCATCTTCCAGAATCAGCACACAGCGGATGAACCAGGGCGCATGGCCGCCGCTCAAGTTGAGCAGAAAGCCATCGTAGCCAGCCACCGGCACAACACGCATTTTTTTAATCGTCGGAAACATTTACATTTGCCTCTTGTAGTATCGGCTCTGTCGAGATGTATTTCTGCTTTAAGTCACTGGCGCGGGATTGAACAGCACCAGATCGTTGTAAAGGCCGAGCTTATCGGCAGCAACGCGCCGACGGCCGCTGGCCACGTCGAGAATGAGCTGGAAAAGCTCCCAGCCCATTTCCTCGATGGATGCCTCGCCCGTGGCGATGCGCCCGGCATCCAGGTCGATCAGATCATGCCAGCGATGCGCCAGGGTAGAGTTGCTAGAAACCTTGATCACCGGGGTCATCGGCAGGTTGTAGGGTGTCCCGCGCCCGGTGGTAAAGACCTGCAGGTTCATGCCCGCTGCTGCCTGCAAGGTACCGCAGATAAAGTCGCTGGCAGGGGTGGCGGCGAAGGTCAGTCCGCGCTTTCGCAGACGCTCTCCAGGCCCAATAACGTCAATGATGGGGGAGTTACCCGACTTGATCACCGAACCCAAGGCTTTTTCAACGATATTGCTCAATCCGCCTTTCTTGTTGCCAGGCGATGTATTGGCACTCCGATCGGTTTGCCCCTGAGACAGGTAATCGTCATACCAGGCCATTTGATCGACCAGCGCTTTAGCGACGAAAGAATCGATCGCGCGCGGCGTCAGCAGGTGAATCGCATCGCGCACCTCCGTGACTTCGGAAAACATCACGCTACCACCGGCTCGGACGATCAAGTCGGTAGCAAACCCCACTGCCGGGTTGGCTGTCAGCCCGGAAAAGGCATCACTGCCACCGCATTGCATGCCGACCACAAGCTCGGACACCGGGCAAGTTTCCCGCTGGCGCTGATCGAGATGCTCAAGGTGTCGCTCTGCCATGGCCATGATCCCTGCCACCATATCGTCAAAGCCCTCGAACGACTCATCCTGCAGGCTCAACACATTGGCCTGGGGGTCAGCAGCTTCAGTATTCTCGTAGATCCTCACTGGCTGATCATCAACCAGGGTAGAGGGCTGCAGTTTCTCGCAGCCCAGCCCGATGACCATGACTTCGTCACCAAAATTGGGATTCTGAGCCAGATGCTTGAGCGTGCGAATGGGCACCACGGCGGCCGGAGCGTTGATCGCCACGCCACAGCCATAGCTATGGTTAAGCCCTACCACCGCATCGACATTGGGAAACTTGGGCAACAACTCACGTTTTATGCGCTGCACCACGTGATCCACAATACCCGCCACGCACTGCACGCTGGTGGTAATACCGAGAACATTCTGGGTGCCGACGCTACCGTTGGCATTACGGAACCCCTCAAAGGTGTAACCTTCCAATGGCTCCACGGGTGGCGCCGGACGTGTCGCCAGCGGCAGATCGTCCAGCGCAGGCGGTGTAGGCATGAGTAGATTGGTCTCATTGACATGGCCACCACAAGGAATCGCCAGGGCCGCCGTTCCTATCACCTCACCGTAGCGAATCACGGCATCACCCTCGGCCAGGGCCACCAGCGCTACCTTGTGGCCCTGAGGCACATGCGTCTGGAGTTCAATGCCGCCATCGAGACGTTCGCCAGCCGCCAGACCACCCTGTGCGACAGCGACGGCAACATTATCACTGGGATGAATGCGGATCACCCGAGGTGACGGATTGTCCTGCGTCATGGTCGACCCTCCGGGATATGCAGTTGAATAGCTATCACTGGGAAGCCTCCTCGCGGCTGACCTTGCGACGCTTGAGCCCCATTAAGATGGAAAAGACCACCGACGCAATGATCAAGATCCAAAGCACAACGGCTATTGGGCTCTTGGTGAAGAAGATTGAGAAAGTGCCAGCAGACTCAAGGCTCTTGACGAAATAGACTTCCGCCTGGCTGCCTAAGATAAAGCCGATAATCAAAGGCGCGACTTCAAGCCCGACCTTCTGAATGACGTAGCCCAGCACACCGAAGATCAAAAGGGTCCAGACATCGAACATGATGCCGTAATTGATCGCATAGGCACCGACCACGCACATCATCACAATGATCGGGAAGAGCAGGTGCTTGGGTACCATCACCACCTTGGCGATATGCTTGATGGCGTAGAACATCAGGAAGAACATCACGATGTTGGCGAAGATCAGCGCCGTCATCATCACATACCAGGTATCCACGTTCTCCGGGATGAACAGCGGCCCCACCTGGATGCCTTGAAGGGTGAAGGCACCAATCAGCACAGCGGTGGTAGAGTCACCGGGGATCCCCAGGGAAAGCAGTGGAATAAGCGCACCGCCGGTCAAGGCATTATTGGCAGACTCCGAGGCAATCAAGCCCTGAGGCGCGCCCTTGCCCATTTCGGAGGAATCCTTCGACAGGTTCTTCTCCTGGGTGTAAGCCAGCACAGACGCCGCACTACCGCCCACCCCCGGCAGCATGCCGACGAAAGTACCTATAAAGGAGGAGCGAACCAGGTTGGTCAAACGACCTTTGAAGATCGACATGGAGAAACCGCTGCCCCCCTTGCCAAGCTTCACGCCTTCACCGGTAAGGTCATTCTTAACGCCTTTTTCGGCCTCCAGCAGGATGGTCGAGATACCGAAGATACCTATCAATACAGGCAGCAAAGAGAAGCCTTCGAACAGGTAAGGCTCCATGAAGTCAAACATCAGCCGCGTCTTGCCGTTGCCACCGTCAGAGGTGCTATAGACGCCGACCAGGCTCAGCCAGATGCCAATCACGCCGCTGAAGATACCCACCAGCATATTGCTGGAAAGTGAGGCAATCACGCTCAACGCAAGCAGAATGATCAGGAACTTCTCCACATAGGAGAATTTGATCGAGAAATCCGCCAGCATCGGCGCAAAAAAGAACAGCACGGCCGCACTGATCAGACCGCCGACCACTGAGGCGATGACGCTGACCCGCAGGGCCTTCTCGCCCTCACCCTTCTGGGCCATCGGGTAACCATCGAAGGTGGTGGTGATAGACGAGGGTGTGCCGGGAATATTAATCAGAATCGCCGGCACCATACCGCCCGATATTCCCCCTACATACAGGCCAAGCAACAGCGCCAAGCCGTGGTTAAGGCCCAGGGCGTAGGTCAACGGGAGACACACGGCTACCGCCATAGTGGCCGTCATGCCGGGTATCGCGCCAAAGATGATGCCGACCAGGGCGCCCAAGGCAGCAAGAAGGAAAAACGTTAGATCAAGAAGTGACAAAAATTCCATAGGGGGCACTCACTTCGGTCACGGCAGGGTGATTTTGAACAGCTTGGCCAGGACGAACCAAGCGAGGCTAGGCGCAACAATGGCCGTGATCACCGCAGTGGTCACTGCCTTTTTTGTCCACTCATGCATATACATCAATGCCATGAGCAGGACGAAAACCATCGAGACGAACAGGAAACCGTAACCCGTGTAGGGAAACATATTGCCCACGAACGCCATCAGGTAGAAATACGCCACCATCAAGATGATAGTGCCGAAAAAGCGGAAGCCATCCATGGACTCACCGATAATCGGCAAGGTTCGCTCGCCGCGCTTTACAGCGGCCAGAAAAGGAATTGTCTTTGTCACTAAAACGGCAAGGAACAGCAGCGCCAACACCCAATGAATAATCATCGGGAAAAACAGATGAGATGTCTCGAAATCTATCGAGATGCTAAGCAGACTTGACAGACCTGATTCCATAACAGCTCCGATATAGGCAGCAGGCTACCCTGGCCTATCATGGTTCTAGAGTGCTTTATGTCTTATAGCGATGGCACCGACACTCATGTGCCGGTGCCTGAATCGCTTACTTGATGTTTTCGATAATGCCTTCGTAGCGCGTCATCTTGTCTTGCAGGTACTCAGACGCTTCATCAGAAGGCTTGAAGTTAGGAATGAAAAACGCGTTCTTTTGTGTTTCTTGAATTTCGCCTTCCGCGTAGATTTCTGCTAAAGCCTCGTCAATCTGCTCAACGATGGCAGGGTCCATATCCTTGTTGTAAAGGAAGAAGAACTCTTTATCGAAGGTGAAGCTTTCGTCCCCCCCCATAGTGACATTGACGTTAGGCTCGACATACTCCAACAACTGCTCACGAGTCGTCTGGCCAAGACCCTCTTCTGGCGCCTGCTCGATGGTATCTTGCCGCGCCGTCAGCCACACAAATCGCATGGCCTTTTGGTCATCTTCAGGCAAGCGCGTGTATTGCTCGTTGGCCTGCACCGTCCCGTTGATCACGTCAGCTTGGTCATCAAAAAGCTGCTGGTTTTTATCCGACTGCGAGCCGGTATTCACCGCTACCAGATTGTCTTCCTGGCCCGGATGCTCGATAGAAATAGCGTTTTTCAGGGCGCTGAAGCCAATCTCGGAGACGCCACCCGGCTGGATAGCGACGCGCACCGTCTCGCCCGCTCCCACAGCAGCAATGATGTCATCGAGGGTTTGGTAAGGAGAGTCTTTAGGTACGAGATAGGCGTTACCCGGGTTGATGGCGACGGTCGGCCCGATGGTATATTTTTCGAAAATATCGTCGTAGCCTTCAACACCATACAAGTGTCCCAGATAAGACTGATCGTGGAAGATCATCAGCGTGTTGCCACGGGAATCGCGGTCCAGGGTCCGGAAAGCAGAGTTCGCGCCAACCGCGTCGACCTTCATGTTCAGATCAAGTTTTTCGGATAACGCATCCGCGACAATGCTGGAGTTTTGATAGGTATCACCACCGGTCGACGTAGAACCGATGACCACCCGTACATTGCCCCGCAAAGGGCCATCCTGAGCAAAGGCAACACCCGAGCCAACGGTCATTGATGCCATCAAGGCGGCCGAACCCAGTCCAGCTAGCGCTTTCTTAGATACCAACATGCTTCACCTCATTCGATCGTTGTAAATTTATTATGGTCTTGCAGTTTGAGAAGGATTTTACTTGGCTTTATCGATTAGTTGCTTGAGCTGCCGACATTCGTCAGCGGTAGGCATCGTTAAAGGCGCGCGCACCTCTCCCGCCGGGCGGCCAATAATATCGGCACCGGCTTTGATCAGGCTCACGGCATACCCGGCTTTTTGATCCCGCAAATCGATAAACGGGATAAAAAAGTCCTGGGTAATTTGCTTAACGACACGACTGTCCCCAGCACGGAGAGCTCGATAGAAAGCCACCGCCATATCAGGGACAAAATTGAACACGGCCGAGGAGTAGGTATTAACCCCGATGGAAAGATACGCTTCGGCGAAAATCTCGGCGGTGGGCACGCCACCGATATAGGTCAGGCGGTCGCCCACGGTCTTGACGATCTTGTTCAGCGCCTGGATATCGCCCTTGCCATCCTTCAGGCCAATCAAATTCGGGCAGGCATCCGCCAGCGCCTGAACAGACGCCGCATTGAGAATCCCGTTACCGCGGTTGTAGTAGATAACGTTGATTGCCGTGGCGTCACAAATTTGCCGGGCGTAATCGACCAGGCCGTCCTGGGGACACTCGGTCAGGTAGGGGGGCATCAGCAAAATGCCATCGGCGCCGGCCTCTTCGGCAGCAGCGGCAAAGGCCTTGCCCGTCGCCACGCTTAAGCCCGCACTGGCAATCACGGGGAGCTTGCCGTCAATCACCTCAACCGCCACCTGAACGATACGGCGGTACTCTTCCAGCGATAGGTTGAAAAACTCACCGGTGCCGCCCGCTACAAAGACGGCAGAAATATCGTGGCTGATAAACCAGGCTAGCCGCTCGCGGTAGCTGGCTTCATCGAACTGGCCGTTGTCATCGAAGTCGGTGATCGGGAACGAGAGCAGGCCATCGCCGATCGCTTGTATTACGTCTTGTTTGGAAAACTTCACGCCACCATCCTCATGCTTCCCTCGTTGCAGTGTGCCAACACCCATTAGCGAGGCTCGAAATCGTGACAACCGCTTAGTTGTCATACATCGTACAAGTGAGAAGTTAAGCCGCATGCTCCCATCAGGCAAGGCACATGACACAAAATACAACCAAAGTTGAAGGCCAGTCGCCTACGCTCCGGGTATCACACTTAAGCCTATCGCACAGATAAATACCTGTATTGATAGCGACTTAGTGATAAAAGACGAGGTTGTACAGCGGGATAGGAGAATCTGCTCACAGCTCGGGGTGCAGGCAGTCGTGCGGGTCAGTTGAGCTGCCCAGGCCCCAAAAAAGAAAGCCGCTCCAGGGGAGCGGCAAAAAGACCGTGACTAGCAATGAGAGGGAGAAACCATGACAGGAAACTGGTAATGATTACCCGATCTGTCGTGGTCTGTGGCGTCTCATCAACGCCACACCCGCACTGTAATAGTTCTCATTTACTACGTCAATAATAATGCGAACGGTTTTTATTTATTTTTGGACATCACCTCACAGATGATCGTCCCGCGCTATGCATTGACGCCCTTACTCTTCCAGCGGTTGCACTGGATCCCATTCCGAGCGATTGGCCAGAAATTCGGGCCTGGGCCGGTTGCCGCAGTAAGGATCGTGAAGCGTATTTTCAACACTGTTGTAAACAAAGAATAAATTACTTCTCGGCCAGCACGACATGTTGATATTGGAGCCGTGCATGGTATTGCATTCAAAAATCACCAGAGAGCCGGCTGGCCCTTTAGGGGCTTCAATATCGTTTTCCAGCATCAGTTCGCGCAAGCTGCTCGCCGGGGGCACCCCTACCTCTTGGCTTTTCAACGATTCCTTGTAGTTATCCTCCGGCGTTCGCCCCACACAGGGAACAAAGTAGTGATGCGAACCGGGAATCAGCATCAGGGGGCCGTTAAACTCGCCGTTATCCGTGAGGACGATGGAACAGCTGAGCGCTCGCATCCGCGGCATGCCGTCTTCGCTATGCCAGGTCTCAAAATCCGAATGCCACTCGAACCCCCTGCCTTTAAATCCTGGCTTGTAGTTGATCCTTGATTGGTGGATATAAACATCGCTGCCCAGCAACTGCTTCACGATCGCCAGCAACTTGGGATCTTGAGTCAAGCGCTGGAAACGTTTTGAGACTTGATGAATACCGAAAACAGTACGTATTTCCTCACGTCCGGGTTCCAGGATCGTGCCCTCGGAAAGCTTAAGGTCAGCATCGTCTTCATACTCACGCAACTCTTGAAGAAAAACCTGCATATCCTCGGCATCGTAAAAACCTTCAAACGAGAGAAAGCCTTTTCTTTCGTATTCCTCAATTTGCGAGCTATCCAATGGGCCATTGGCAAGCTGGGACTCATCGCCAAACACCACAGGATCGATGCGCTCAAACATTCCCAACTTGCGTTCCAAACGAGTGGGGAAAAGATCTTGTGTATCGCTCATAGCAAACTCCTCCGTTAGTATGCGGGCCAATAAACGCTTTTCAGGTACTCCTTATAAAACGTAGACACGAACCCGCCTTTCGGCAATCGCGCCATACCCGCCCATAAAGCGTACGAACGCTCATCGTTTTATTTATGCAAGGAGGCAGGAAGGAAGTCGCCAAAAAACCACGCAGAGAACGGGGCGTTGGCCGGTACTCAGAGACCGATTCAGAAACCGGTACTCAGAAAAAAGAAAGCCGCTCCAGAGGAGCGGCAAAAGACCGTGACTAGCAATGAGAGGGAGAAACCATGACAGGAAAATGGTATGAATTGCCAAATCTGTCGTGGTCTGTGGCGTCTCATCAAACGCCACAATCACAATGTAATAGTTCTCATTTAGCACGTCAACACAAATACGAATATTTTTTATTCCGCTTTCAGCCGCCTGCCAGTTGGAGCCAAACCGGTAGCGTCAGCATCGCCAGTAGCGTCTGACCGGTGATGATCGCGGCCATCAATTCGGCATCACCGCCCAACTGGCGCGCCAGAATATACGCAGACGTCGCTGTGGGCAGTGCGGCAAACAACAGCGCGACGTCGCGGCTCACCGTATCCAGGCCAACCAGCCATGCAAGTACCAGCACCAGCGCGGGCATCAGCACCAGCTTGACGCTGTTTGTCGCCAGCACGCCGCGATCAACGCGCAGCAGCGCTGCCGGGCGCAATGCCACCCCCACAGCCACCAGCCCAAGCGGCAAGGCGGCACGGCCTAATAGGTCGACGGTATCGTGGCTCCAGCCCGGCAGCCCTATGCCGGAAAGGTTCAGCCCAATACCCAGCAAGCACGCCAGAATCAGGGGATTCTTGACCAGCGCCATGACGCTTTTGCCGAGACTTGCGTTACCCAGGGTGCCAGCAGCGACAAAGCTTGCCACGCACATGATATTGACCACCGGCACCATCAGCGCCACTGCCACGGCGGCGGTAGTGGCACCTGCACTGCCGTGCAAGGCCGCCGCGCCCGCCACCCCGACGTACGTATTGAATCGCACGGCGCCTTGAAATACCGACGTAAATGCCCCGGGCGCCAGCTTGAGCTGGGTTCTCAGACGCCACAGCAATACGCCAAAGACAGCCATCGCGCTCAGCAATACCAGGGCCAGGCGGGTCACGGGTACCTGGCTGACATTCGCCGTCGCCAGCGTCGACACCAGCATGGCCGGAAAGAGTACGAAGTAGATCAGCCGCTCCATGGACGGCCAGAATGTATCGCTGGGCCAGCGTTTAACGCCCAGCGCTGCACCCATCAAGATCAAGAGAAACAGGGGGCCGAGGGCACCGCTAATACTTTCCATTGAGTATCCTTCTCCTTTTGATCGACCACGCCGTGACAGTTGCAGGTTTACTGTTACTATGAACAGAGGGTTTCAGTCATCAACGGACGCTGGTTCATCGCCTGCAGGGAGATACCATGGCCTATCCGAAATTATGGCTAGGCGTCGGCGTCGCCGCGCTGGTCGTGGCAAGTGGCATCATGCTCTACCAGGCCACGCTGCCTCCTCAAGACGACATGCCACCTGGCGGTGAGATTGAACTGCCGTCCACCCGAGGCGACTTTTCGCTGTCCCAGCTTGCCGACGATCAAATTGCCCTGCTGTCGTTCGGCTATACGTATTGCCCTGACGTATGCCCCATGACGCAGTCGGTCAAGCGCCAGGCGCTGGCTGAGCTTTCGGCATCGCAACGCCAACAGGTGGTGCCTGTCATGGTCACCGTCGACCCACAGCGCGATACCCTGGAACGGCTTGAAGAGTACCTGGCGTTTTTCGGCGAGGACTTTATCGGCGCCAGGGGCAACAAAGCCGAACTGGATGACGTGATGTCCCGTTATGGGGTGATCACGCGTCGCGTTGAGGCGCCCGAGTCAGCCATCGAGTACACCATTGACCATAGCTCATCACTTTACTTGGTCGACCGCGACGGCGATATTTTGCAGCGTGTGCTGTATTCGCCAACGCCTCAAGGGCTTACGGCTGCCTTATCGCATGAGCTGAGTCGTTAATCCTGCTCGGGTGTTGCTTGAAGGCGTTCCAGCATGGCCATTAGCGCCTTGATTTGAACACCTTCGCGGGTACTGTGCATCGGGGCTAACTGTGAGGAGGGCTCGGCATAGCCCCACCAGTCCCAACAGCCCTGAGGATTCATCATGCTGTTCTCTACCTGGGGATAAAGCACGATCTGCTGATGCAGTGCTGCCCAGTCATTGAGCCCGCTGTGCCTTGCAAACGCATCGCCAATCGCGTCTTCACTCATCTGGCAACCGTGAAGGGCCAACGTGACCTGGCATCCGCCCTCTTCACAGCCTTCCGGTATATAAACAAAGCCACGATCCGCTAGTCCGGTCACCGCAAAGTCAGACTGGTCAAAGGTGCTTAATTGCCCCCGGCCTTCATCGTTCTTTTCGCGATCAGGGTACAGAAAGCGCAGCATGGCGCCAGCGACATCATCATCGCAGGCAAGCAGGTAGCTGCCACCGCCCTGCTGACAGTCACCCAAGGTTCGTGGAGGCGGTGCCTCATCGTCCAGGCTTACCGGCCAGCCATGGCCGGTGTCTTCTCGCCGAACGACGCGCAGCTGATCGGCATTGGCCAGCCAGCGTTTCCACTGAGCCGCCAATAAATCACCCAACTCAGGCTCCACGACATCGTCATCCTCGCCATGCCACAGAAACACCCTTAATTGACTGAGCGTTTCCCGTGGCCCCACCTGACCTGCCGCTTCGTAGCGGCGACGGCGATTTTCAAGCCTGTCGAGAGATGGCTCGCCGCCCGATGTCGTCATGCAGGAACTCAGCGCCCGGCTTAACGAACCTTCTGCACATTCCCAAGGGCCGGCCGCCAATACGCCCACTGCACTGAAGCGCTCGGGGAAGGCGACGGCCAACTGCGTGGCCATGTAACCACCGGACGAAATACCCACGACGCTGACGTCACTGCCAGCGCCCAGCGCAGCTAACGGCCCGGGCGCTGCCTGAACCACCGTCGCACCCTGCCAGCTACCGATAAACAGTAACCCACTGACCAAGCAGCGTAGGGATAAACGCGACGGTAAAGGCATCACTTATTCAACGTCCAACAGTTCCACGCGGAAGGTAAGCACCTCGTTGGGACCAATCGGGCCCTGGCCACCTTCACCGTAGGCCAGGTCAGCAGGGATATACAGCATCCAGCTGTCGCCTACACTCATTGCTTGAAGGGCTTCTTGCCAACCTTCGATCACCTGATTGACCTGGAAACTGACCGACTCGCCACGTTCATAGGAGCTATCAAAGACCGTACCGTCCAGCAGCATGCCCTCGTAATTCACCTCGACGGTGTCTTGGGGACCAGGCGACTCGCCATCGCCCGACTCAAGCACTTCGTACTGCAGCCCTGACTCGGTGACCGTCACCTCATCGCGCTCAGCGTTTTCGGCCAGGAAGGCTTCACCGGCTTCTCGGTTTGCTTCACTGGCTTGCGCCGCTTCCGCTTCGCGGGCCGCCATGGATTGCTCCTGAAAAGCCATCAATGCTTCGCTCATTTGCGCTTCATCAAGCGCCAGATCATTACCTTCAAACACATCGCGAATGCCGTCGGTAAACGAATCGATATCCAGGTCTTCGACATCGGCCTGCATGCTTTCACCCAGCGTAACGCCCAGGCTATAAGCCAAACGCTCTTCTTCCGTTTCCGGCGCTGCAGCGGCCAAGGGAGTCACCAGCAGTAAGCCAACCAGGGCCGTTGAGGAAATCGCTACTTTCATAGAACACCTTTTTTGTGGTGCGAAGCACCGTGGTATGGGTAATTGATGCGTATTGAAAGGACACTTAAAAGAGTAACACCCGCCGCCTCAGGCTGCATCTGCCAAGGCGGCGGGTGTTTGATACCCAGCGAGGTTTGCGGGAAAGTGCGTTCACACCACCATGGTGGGGCAGTGGGCTGAGCCTGCCACTCGCTGGGAAACACTGCCCAGCAGCAGGTTTTTATCGCCATTGGTGCCTTGGGCGCCAATGACGATCAGGTCACACTCACGTTTGCGGGCAAAGCGAACGATGGTGCGCGAAGGTCGACCTCCCTTGACGAAGGCCCGCACGCTTCCGCTGTCTGCCCCCATTTCTATCGCATGGGACTTGGCGTGCACCGCGATTTCGGTGGCGTACTCCTTCAGCGCATCGTCAGGAATATCCAGCTTGCTCGGCCGCACCATGGAAAGCGACGCTTCGAGCAGGCTGTGGTGCTTGAACACACATAGCAGATACAGTTCTGCGCCGGTCAGCATGTGCAGTCCTACGGCCTTCTCAAGCGCCTTGAGGGCGCCCTTGGAGCCATCCACCGGCACTAAAATGCGGTTGAACATTGGCGTTCTCCTTGTGACGACTTAGCGAAACGCTACATCGCGCAGGAACAGGGCAATTTGCGGGAACATGATCAGTAGCACGGCCGCCAGAATCAGCATAAAGATAAACGGTGGGGTGCCCTTGATCACATCCCAATACGGGCGCTTGAATATCGCAATGGCGGTAAAGATATCGCACCCAAAGGGCGGCGTCGCCGAGCCGATGGCCACCTGAAGGGTAATCAGAATCCCGACCAAAACAGGATCCAGCCCCGTGGAGGCAATGGCTGGCGCAAAGATGGGGGTCAGTACCAGGATAACCACAATCGGGTCGACAAACATGCATGCCACGAAGAACGCGATACAAATGGCAATCAGGACGCCGGTGGGGCCTGCTTCATTGACGCCCACTGCCTCCAGAATCGCCTGGGGGATCTGCGCAAACGAGATGATCCACGAAAAGCTGTTGCCCACGGCCACGAGAATAAACACCACGGCGGTAATCAAGCCCGTCGATTTGGCAATGGCGTAGATATCATTCACTTTCAGCGAACGGAAGACCAGAAACTCGAGGAAGACGGCATACAGCACGCAGGCCGCCGCGGCTTCAGTGGGGCTGAAAATACCGCCATAAATACCGCCCACGATAATCACCGGGAAACCCAAAGGCCAAAGCGCCATGCGCACAGCCCTGCCGCGCTCTCCCCAGCTGGCTTTTGGCTCGGTAGGGACGTTTTTCACCGTCGCATAAATCATGCTGTAGGCGGCAAACATCATCAGAATCATCAAGCCCGGCCCGATCCCGGCAATAAACAGCTCACCAATGGACGTGCCTGAAATGACCCCGTAAATGATCATGCCAATACTTGGGGGAATCAGAAAGGCAATATCACTGGAGTTGATAATCAACGCCAGCGTGAAAGAGTCCGAATACCCCGCTTTCAACATTCGCGGCCGCAACGGCGAGCCAACGGCCACCACCGTGGCCTGTGTCGATCCCGACACTGCCCCGAACAGCGTACATGACGCGGCCGTGCTGACGGCCAGGCCGCCTTTCACATGGCCAATAAACGACATGACCATGTCAATCAATCGGCTGGCTGACTGGCCCCGGGTCATGATATCGGCGGCCAGAATAAACATGGGCACCGCGATCAGCGATGCAGGGCGTATCCCCGCCATCATCTGCTGAATCAGGGTTTCCATCTGCCCCAGTCCGTTGAACATCATGTAAAAGCCAATGGCCGAGGCGGTGATCAACGGGATCATCATCGGAAAGCCCAGCAACAGCAGGGCAATCATCGTAGTGACCATTATTGTCGTCATAGCGGTTCCCCTAGGCAGTGTTGCCCTGCGTTAGACTTCCGTTTCGGTATCTTTATAACCATCCACCACCCCGGTGGAGAGGTACACATCCCGGGAGGTCATATTCTTAATTGCCGTTAGCAGGTATTGAATGCCGGTAATCAAAAAGCCCATCGGTACCCAGAGGTAAATGATCCAGATGGGTAGCCCCAAGGATGGCAGCACGCGCCCTTTGCTATACAAATCGATGATGTAAAACACCGAGTAGTAAAGCAAAAAGAACATGACCAGCGAGGTAAACAAGGCAATGACGATCATCAGTACTTTGCGACCTCCCGTGGGGAGGGCATCGTAGATGGCCGACATGCGAATATGCCGACCGTGCCGGGCGGCGTAGCCAATACCGGCAAAGGTGATCATGATAATCAGGATACGGTTGAGCTCGCCTGTAAACATGATGCTGTGGCCGAACACAAAGCGTGTAACCACGTTAGTGACCGTATTCAGCGCCATGAGCAAAACCCCCATCGCTAAAATGACGGCTTCTAATTTGCTGATAGCGGTATCAATTACCCCTAAAAAACCGGGCAAGCCAGAGCGGTAGCTTTTCTCAGACTCTTCTTCGGTCATGGCCGGACTCCTTTTATCACGCAGCCTTGCGCTAGCGATTTCACCTTTCCACACCCGATCTAAATGCCGGAAATTGTTGTGCCATCCACGGCTAACATAATCAGCCTAGCGGTAACCCAACGTTACTGGTTCAACGCTGGATGAACGAATTTCTTTCCAACAAGCGAATTGATATTGCTATTGATCATATGAGAAAGGGGCAGCCGCTGGCCGCCCCTTTGGTTCTTCCGTTGCAGCACCTTGTAAGGCGAGGGCTGCTTATTCTTCGCCGCTGGAGACTTCTTCCAGGTCTTCCTTGAACTGATTGAGCAGCTCTTCGCCACGCTCACCGGTCATTTCCAGAAATGCTTCCTCAACCTGAGGCGCACGTTCGCGGAAGGCCTGAATCTGCTCTTCATTCAAACGCGTGACGGTGACTTCGTCAGAGGCTTCCTGGATTTTGGCAAGCGATTCTTCGGCTAAGCCCTGGATATGCTCGATGGTATGATCGTAAGCCACTTCAGAGGCTTCCTGGACCAGTTGCTGATCTTCTTCGGAAAGCCCTTCGTAGAAGTCCTGGTTAGCCATCATCGCAGTGGTAAACCAGCCGTGACCGGTAAAGGTCAGGTGTGGCGATACTTCATAAAGACCGCCAGACTCGATCCAGAAGATCGGGTTCTCTTGACCGTCGATAACGCCGGTCTGCAGACCACCGTATACCTCACCCCATGGCAACGGCGTTGGCGTAGCCCCGAATGCGTCGTAGGTTTCCGACAACAGCGGGTTGGTCATGGTACGGATTTTCTTGTTATCCAGCCCCTCAGGAGAGGTGAACGGCTCGTTGGTCGTCACGACCATCTCACCTTCTGGATACATTTGCAGTAGCTCTAAGCCTTGCTCGGCATAAAGCTCCGGGAACATCTCGTTGATGGCTTCACTCTCGTCGAAGAACTCAAGCACGGTTTCTTCGTCGGTGGGAAGCAGGTAAGGAATGAAGAAGATCTGTGCTTCGGGGATGAGTGAGCCGGTGAAGCCAGGCGACTGGTTGACGAACTGGAGGATACCGTTCTGGGTCTGCTCCATGATGTCGTCGGACTCGCCAAGCTCGCCAAAGCGATAGACCTGGACGGTATGATCGGAGTTATCCTCGATGTGCTCTTTGAACGCATAGGCGAAAACGTCTTGGACGTCGCCTTCGTATTCTTCGTGCGCGTAACGCCAGTTGTCAGCCTGAGCGACGCCCGACATACCAACCAACAGTGCACTGACGCTCGCCGTCGTTACTAACTTGCTTGCCTTCATGCGGTGTTCCCCTTGCAGTGGTAAGCGCGCTGTACGAGTGCGCAGGAATCTGCTTTGATCGGCGCGTCTCACAACGCGCGGTGTCATTGACCATTGTGCAGTCGCTGAATGGCGCTGCACATCTCAAAGGCCTAATAACAATCAGTTATTCAAAAGCAGCTAATTTTCAGGCTAGCGCGCTCGCCGTAAGGGGTCAAGTTGCTGACCTAGCACGCTAAAGGCGTGTTCAAGGGCCTCGCGGGCTTCTGGCTCGCCACCGTCCAGCATCGAATCGTGCGGTAATAAAACACGTTCTTGCAGCCATCTTCCCGCATCGTGCGAGTTGGCTGGCATATTTTTCAGGCGCGTAGAGGGTTGCCCATGGTCCCATGCCCACCTTTGCCAACGTTGAAGGTTTTCACGCTCGGCGAGCAGCTCAGCCTGCTTGATCCGCTCACGCAGGGCGGAGACGGTCTCGCTGGGTGCATCATAATGCTTTAAATCGCGCCGAAGCCCACGCAGCACCTCTGTGACTCCCGCCTGCCAATCACGGCGCGCCTGGCGATGCGCGACAAGCGATTCGGGTAACGCCTCGAGTCCATGCACATACAGCCAGCCATGAAACAATAGCTCGCAGACATCCACACCGGCATGGTCCTGTAGCGTCAGGCACGACGGCTCGACACCGGGGCGGCGATAAAAGGTTAGCGCGAAATCCCACAGCGGTGTCTGCTGAAGCGCCGCGAATCGGGTAGAATCAAGCGCCATAGAATCTGGCATTGTATGCCCCATCTTATTCGGGAGAACGCATGATCGCACTGCGCCAAGTCGCTCTGCAACGCGGCACGCAAACGCTACTCGACAACGCCGACCTCACCCTCCACGACGGGGTGAAAGCGGGGATCATCGGGGCTAACGGTGCAGGCAAATCGAGCCTCTTTAAGCTGCTACTGGGCGAACTCGGCCCGGACCAGGGCGACGTTGAACTGAGCGGCGGGCAGCGTATCGCGCATATGGCCCAGGAAGTCGAGGCGCTGGACCGGCCGATTATCGAGTATGTGATGGATGGCGACATCGCCCTTCGCCAGGCTGAAGCGGATCTACAGGCTGCCCGTGACGCGGGTCAAGCCCACCGGGAGGCTGAACTGCACGGTTTGATTGAAACCCTCGACGGCTATCGCGCCGAGTCCCGCGCGGCGCAACTGCTGGTCGGGCTCGGCTTTATTCAGGCCGACCTCGACCGACCGCTGTCGGCGTTTTCTGGGGGCTGGCGAATGCGCGTCAACCTGGCTCGCACCCTGTTCATGCCCTCCGACCTGCTACTGCTGGATGAGCCCACCAACCACCTGGACCTTGATGCACTGCTGTGGCTGGAGCAGTGGCTTACCCGCTACCCCGGCACCTTGCTGTTGATTTCCCACGACCGCGATTTCCTGGATGACGTATGCGATCACATTGTGCATATGCATCACCAGACGCTGGAACTTTACCGCGGCAACTACTCGCTTTTTGAGCGCACCCGCGCCGAAAAGCTCGCCCTCCAGCGTGCCGAAGCCGCCAAGCAGCAGGCACGGCGCGAGGAAATCGAGCGCTTCATCGCGCGCTTCCGCGCCCAGGCCACCAAGGCCAAGCAGGCCCAAAGCCGCGTCAAGATGCTGGAACGCATGGAAGATATTGCGGTTGCCCATGTCGATTCGCCCTTTCATTTCACCCTGCCCGCCTCGGATAAAACCTCGCATCCGCTGCTGGTGCTTGACCAGGCCACGCTGGGTTATCGCGGCGATGCGGGCGATATCGTCCAGCTGGACAAGGTCAATGTTACCCTGCTGCCGGGTAGCCGGATCGGCCTGCTGGGTCCCAACGGGGCGGGTAAGTCAACGCTGATCAAATCGCTCACCGGCGAACTCGACCTGTTAAACGGCAAGCGGGTGCCCGGCGAGCACTTGGCGATTGGCTACTTTGCCCAGCATCAGTTGGAAGGGCTCGACGTGACGACCACGCCATTTGTGCATGTGCAGCGGCTATCGCCCACCGCCAGTGACCAGGAAATCCGCAATTTCCTGGGCGGGTTTGGCTTTAAAGGCGACGACGCTTTCGGCCAGGTGGGCACCTTTTCAGGTGGCGAGAAGGCCCGTTTGGCGCTGGCCCTGGTGGCGTGGCAAAAGCCCAACCTGTTGCTGCTGGATGAGCCCACCAACCACCTGGATCTGGAAATGCGCGAGGCCCTCACTCAGGCGTTGGCCAGTTTCGAAGGCACCGTCATTCTGGTTTCTCACGACCGCCACCTGCTGCGCGCCACGGTGGATGAGTTCTGGCGGGTCGCCGACCATCGCGTCGAGCCTTTTGACGGCGACCTCGACGATTATCGCGCCTGGTTGAAGGCACGCCTGGAAGAAAGCCGCCGCGACAACCGTAGCGAGAAAAACGAACGCCAGGCCCAACAGCCCAGTGGCGACCGCAAGGCCGCTCGCAAGGCAGCCGCCGAATTACGTGAGAAACTGCGTCCGCTCAAAAAGCAGCGCGACCAGGCGGAAAAGGCGATGGAAAAGGCCCAGCAGTCACTGGAAAAGGTCGAGGAAATACTGGCCGACCCTGAACTTTACACCGATAGCGCCCGCAAGGCTGAACTGACCGATGCCCTGGCCCGCCAGGCTGATATCAAGGCGCGCCTGAACGACGCCGAAGCCGAGTGGCTGGCCGCCGAAGAGGCACTGGAAGCCATGGAAGCTGAGCTAGTGGCCAACGAGAATGCCTGAAGACCCGCTCAGCTCTCCAGCAAGAAGGTCACCGGCCCGTCGTTCACCAGCGAGACCTGCATATTGCCGCCAAACTCGCCGGTAGCGACCTTCTGCCAGGCGGATTGCGCCTGGGTCACCAGGTAGTTAAACAGCTGCTCGCCTTCATCAGGGGGCGCGGCGCTTGAAAAGCTGGGCCTCAGGCCTTTACGCGTATCGGCCGCCAGGGTGAACTGTGACACCAGTAGCAGGCCGCCCTCAGCCTGCTGCACATTCAGATTCATCTTGCCGTCAGCGTCACTGAACACGCGGTAATTCAGCAGCTTGTGCAGCAGTTTGTCGGCATCCGCCTGGCCATCGCCCTTTTCGACGCCCACCAGTGCCAACAGCCCGTGGTCAATGGCGCCCACGGTACGGCCTTCGACATCAACGCTTGCCCGGGTTACCCGCTGTATCAGTGCTTTCACGTTTATGCCTCGCTCGCAAAAGCGCCAGTATAACGCATGCCAAGGCGTGATTACCTCCCTAGCAGCGCATCGCGGAAGTCTCCACCCAGGGGGCGCTCACCTAACCATATACCAAAGAGGGCGCTGGCCAGCTCCGCGTTTCCGCCCTCGAACAGCACCTCGCCATTCAGTGCCAAGCGCAGCGTATCGCCGTCCCAGCTCAATACATAGCGATCCTGTGGTTCGACGTCCTGATAACGTTGGTTAAAAGCATTAATATCGTCTTCCAGCTGCGAGTATTCATAGGCGGTCAGGTTTTTTTGCAGCGTTTCCGTGGTGGCGTCGGCAAACTCTTCAGCCTCGATGCCATGGAAGTAGGCCAACTCAAGGCGGCGGGGTATATCGCTTTGTGGCCGGGGGTCAGTTTCGCCTTCTGCCTGGTAATACGCGCCGGCATAGGCGGTCCAGATCATGTAGGTAAAAACGCCGCTGCCGACAAGCTCATAGCGTTGACCGTTCTCTTCCAGGGTTCGCTCGAAGCGCTGGCCCTCTTCGCTGACCGTCTGCGCCCAGAGAGCAGGCGACCCGAACAACAGCAGCCCGCCTAGAAGCCACGCCGCGACGCGAGACATGCGCGGCATCAGGCCATCGTCTTTAGAAACACTCGCTTTGAAAACATCGGTCAATGTTAGCGATGGCATAGTAAGGCACTCCCCCAATATTTCAAGACAATGCCTATACTACATAAAACATGAATAAAAGTTCCGTCTAGCTATGCTCTGCATAGCATCACGTCGCAATGCGGTTCACTCAACAGCATATCGGTCAACTGGCTCGCATGGTGTGGTTGATCTCGGCTGCCGATCACTACCAAATCGGGGGTGTGGCGCTTGATGTAGGCATTCAAGACCTCACACGGGGAACCGTGCTCCAGCACCAGTTCAACGTCGGGAACGCCTGCCAGCTCGCTCATCAGGCTGTCAATTTCCTGCGCCAGCCGTTCGCGCAGCCGTGTCACCTCATGGTCGCGCCATTGGGCATAGTAGGGATGCGAGCCAAGCTCACGTTCGCCCGGCAAGCTCCAGGCATGCAACAGTGTCAGTGAGGTATCCGGAAAACGCTGCAACGCTTCACGCAGACTGTGCCGGGCCGTCAGAGAAAAGTCGACGGGCACCAGTATCGACGCCCACGGCTGGGTCGGCGGCTGAGAGGCAACCACCACAGGGCAGGGCGCGCTGCGGATGATGCGCATCAGACTGGTTCCCGCCAGCAGGTCTTTCTGGCCGCGCTTGCGATGCATGCCCACCACGACCAGGTCGGCCTGGCGTTCGTGGGCCTCGCGGATAATTTCGACGTAAGGCGCGCCAGCGACCGTCTGGATCAGCGTCTTGGGTTCTTCGAGGGCATAATCTTCACGGACGTCCTTGAGGGTGGCGGCGATATCGTCTACCACCGCCGCTTCAACCTCGTGAAAGACGCGACGGGGTAAGTAGGGGTCCAGCACATGGATAATGTCGAGCTGGGCCCCATCGGCGTAGGCCAGGCGCAGCGCCCTGGCAAAGGCCGCGCGATTTTCGGCAGAGAGGTCAGTGGCAAACAGTACGGTACGAGTCATCGCAAACGCTCCTCAGCCTTAGCGGACACCCTTCAGCATGGTGCGCAACGGCCCATTGCGCAAGCGAAACGGTGACGCCCGCCGGCGAGCGGCGCTGCGCTTTACCACCAGGCGTGAAAGTGGTGCACCGGGCCACGCCCTTTACCCACATTCAGCCTGACACTGGCCTCCAGACCGGCATGCAGCCACTGCTTGGCTTCGGCAATCGCGGCGACAGGGGCGTCATTTTCAGCCCCTGCTGGAAGCTTGGCCAGGCAGGCAGCAATGGCTGACGACAGCGCGCAACCGGTACCGTGCAGGTTCTCGGTGGCGATCCGCGACGCTGGCAGCCAGCGATGTTCCTTGGGCGTCGCCAGCAGGTCGGGGCAGGTCTCACCCCGCAGGTGGCCCCCTTTGAGCACCACATAGGGCGCGCCAAGCTGCGTCAAGCCCGGCAGCATCGCTTCCATCTCATCCAGCCCAGTGGGCGATGGCGCGTCGAGCAACACCGCGGCCTCGGGCAGGTTGGGGGTAATCACGTCCGCCAGTGGCACCAGGATATCGCGCACCGCCCGGATACCTTCATTATCGACCAGAATATCGCCGCTTTTGGCCACCATCACCGGGTCGAGGACGATCCAGCGTGGCCGCCTCTGCCCCAGCACCTCGGCGATCACCTCGGCCACGTCGCGGCTGGCGACCATGCCGATCTTGACCGCATCGATCTCGACATCGTCGAGCAGGTTCTCCAACTGCTCACGAATCGCCTGGGGCGACACCGGGTAGACCGAGGCGACACCGCAGGTATTCTGGGCGATCACCGCCGTAATCACATTGGTTCCGTAGACCCCGAGTGCCGAGAAGGTTTTCAAATCGCCCTGCAGCCCAGCGCCGCCGGACGGGTCGGAACCGGCGATGGTGAGCACATTGCGCAGGCGGGAATCATTAGACATGGTGATCCTCGGATAAACACAGTATTTGGCTAGGATACCCAAGCAAAGGCGTTTTGGCTGCCTTAAAAACGCAAATGGCCGCCCGAAGGCGGCCATTTCATGCAAGGCTCGGCGTCTTATTCGGCGCTGTCGCCTTCAGGGTTACGTGCATTGTAGTAAGCCTGCTCGGAGATCGCGTGATAATCCTCAACCTTCTCCTGGAAAGCCTGGTAGGACTCGTAAATCCGCGTCGCCATTTCGCTGGACTCTGCCAGCTCGGCGACGACATCAGCCGAGTGCTCGCGTGCCTGCGCTAATACGTCATCAGGAATGCGGCGCAGCTCGACATCATGCTCGTTGACCAGCGTTTCCAGCGCGTCGTTGTTACGTGCGGTGTACTCGTCCAGCACGTTGGCATTGACGTCGCGTACTGCCGTTTTCAGGATCGCTTGCAGATCCGCGGGCAGCTCGGCCATGGCCTCTTCGTTGACGATCGCCTCGAACATCACGGTCGGTTCGTGCCAGCCGGGATAATAGTAGTAGTCAGCCGCCTGGTGCAGGCCAAAGGCCAGGTCATTGTAGGGACCGATCCACTCGGTGGCGTCGATCGCACCCGACTGCAGCGAGGTAAAGATCTCGCCGCCCGGCATGTTGACGATCGCCACGCCCATGCGGCTCATCACTTCACCACCGAGGCCCGGCATGCGCATTTTCAGGCCGTCCAGGTCATCAACCGAGTTGATTTCCTTGTTATACCAGCCGCCCATTTGCACACCTGAGGCACCGGCCACCAACACGTCGACGCCAAACTCATCGTAAAGCTCGTTCCACAGCTCCATGCCGCCACCGAAGTGCAGCCAGGCGTTCATTTCCTGGGCGTTCATGCCAAACGGCACGGCGGCAAAGAACTGGGCGGCGGGGGCTTTGCCCTTCCAGTAATAGGAAGCGGAATGGCCAAGCTCAGCGGTACCGTCTGACACGGCATCAAAGACTTCAAAGCCCGGTACCAGCTGCCCGGCACCGAAGACTTCGATTGTCAGGCGGCCATCCGACATTTCATCCACAAGCTCGGCAAGACGCTCGGGGCCTTGGCCTACCCCCGGGAAGTTTTTCGGCCAGGACGTGACCATCTTCCAGCGGAATTCTTCTTCTTGAGCCTGGGCGTGATTATCAATGCTCGACACCGCCAGCAGACTGGCTGACATGGCGGTCGTCATGGCAATGGCGACGGGGAGTGTTTTAACTTTCATACATGAACCCTCTAGCTTTCTATTATTACTGTTATGGGTAGGAAGACACCGCTCAGCCGAGTGCCTCGGGCATTGGACCAAGCGGCTTGCTGCAAATTGTTAATGAGTTATTTAACTGCGTAAGTACTAGGTTGTCACGTCCTTGCGTTGATAACAGCGACGCGTTTCAACACATGATTAGCCAAACTGTGCCGGTAACCATGTTGCCAGCTGCGGAAAGAATGTCAGCATCAGCAACATGCCCAACTGCATCAGGATAAACGGAATCACCCCGCGGTAGATGGCCGAGGTCGGCACCGACGGCGGCGCCACCCCGCGCAGATAGAACAGTGCAAAACCAAACGGTGGCGTCAGGAACGACGTCTGCAGGTTGATGGCAATCATGATGCCCAGCCAGATGGGGTCGAGCCCCATGGCCAGCAGAATCGGGCCGACGATGGGCACCACCACAAAGGTGATTTCGATAAAGTCGAGGATGAAGCCGAGCAGGAAGATCACCAGCATCACGATGATCGTCGCGCCGACCACGCCGCCGGGCATGCCCTCGAACAGCTCGGTGACCATGTGCTCGCCACCATAGGCCCGGAACACCAGCGAAAACAGCGCCGCCCCGATCAGGATCAGAAACACCATGGTGGTGACGTTGGTCGTCGAACGCAGCACGTCTTTCAGGGTCGCCATATCCAGCTGGCGATAGGCCACCGCCAGCACCAGGGCACCAAAGGCGCCCACAGCGGAAGCCTCGGTGGGTGTTGCAAAGCCACTGAGGATCGACCCCAGTACCGCCACAATCAGCACCACGGGCGGCACCAGCCCCTTGAGCAGCAACATGCCCAGCCCCGAGGTGTGACCAAGCTCCTCCATCAGTTCATTCCGGTCAGCGGCGGGGGCCATGTTCGGGCGCCACCATGCGATGACCGCCACATAAATCATGTACATGACCACGAGGATCAAGCCCGGCACCAGTGCGCCCATGAAGAGGTCGCCCACCGATACCGTTTTCGGGCTGAAAATCCCCATATCCAGCTGCGCCTGCTGATACGCCGATGACAAGACATCGCCGAGCAGTACCAGCGCGATGGAAGGGGGAATGATCTGACCCAGCGTACCGGTGGCGCAGATCGTCCCGGTCGCAAGCGAGGTGCTGTAGCCACGCTTCAACATCGTTGGCAGCGACATCAGCCCCATGGTGACCACGGTGGCCCCGACGATACCGGTGGACGCCGCCATCAGCATGCCTACCAGCGTGACCGAAATGCCCAGGCCGCCGCGCATGGCGCCAAACAGCAGGGCCATGGCATCGAGCAGGGTCTCCGCAACCTTGGATTTTTCCAGCAGCACGCCCATGAGGACGAACAGCGGCACCGCCAACAGCGTCTGGTTGGTCATGATGCCGTATAACCGGTTGGGCAGCGCGGCAAGATAGCCGCTGTCAAAGTTGGCATCGACGCCCATGGCTTCAAGCCCCAGCCCCATCCCGGCAAACAGCAGCGCCGTGCCCGCCAGCGAAAGCGCCACGGGAAAGCCGAACATCAAGACAATACAGATGACGGCAAATAATACGATCGGCATGAAGTCCAGCATCAAAGGCGCTCCTCAAGATGGTCATCATCCGCATCAGGCGGTGCTATTCGTCCGGTCAGGATGTAGCCGTTGCGCACCACTTCGATCACGCCTTGCACGATCATCAGCAGGGCAAACAGCGGTATCAAGGTTTTAAGGGCAAATACCGCCGGAATGCCGCCGTGGTCAGGAGAGCTTTCAAGAATGCGCCAGGAATTGGCCACATATCCCAGGCTCGACGCAATGATGAACACCATCACCGGTATCAATAACGTCACAATGCCCACCACATTGATCAGGGCCTGACGGCGTGGCGACATTCCCCGGTAGAAGATATCGACCCGCACATGACCGTCGTGGCGAAAGGTGTAGGCAGCGGCGAGCATAAAGACGGTGGCGTGCATGTACATCACCAGCTCTTGCATGAAGATACTGTTCACGCTGAAGGCATAGCGCAGCAGTACAATCGCGAACTGAATCAGCATCATGATGATGATCAGCCACGCAAGGGATCGTCCGAACCACTCAGAAGCGCGGTCCAGCGCACCTATCAAGGCAGGTAGTTTTGTTGTGTCCGACATGGAAGTGTCTCGCGTAAAACGGCTAAGAAGAGTCAGCGACCCAGACAATAGCGCAAATACGCAGATATTGCAGCGTCCCTAAACAGCGAGACGCGCTTATTATTTAACGCTTGCGCGAATCGCCGCCAGACAAGCGTCGGGAAGTGGCAGATCGACAGCGATTGGGAGATGGTCCGAGAACAGATGATCCAGCACCTGCACGTCCACCACCTCAAGGGACTGGGAGAGCAGAATATGATCCAGCGCCCGCCGCGGCTGCCAGGAGGGGTAGCTCAGCAGGGGTTTTACCGGATGTAGCGGCAGGGCGTTATTGAAGCGTTCATGGGCATGCAGTTGATCCGGCGTGCAGTTCAAATCCCCCATCACCACTACATGGCGCAGCGGTTGGATGATTTCACTGAGGTAGTTGAGCTGCCGCACTCGCCCGCGATGGCTCAGCGCCAGATGCGCCACAAAGATATGCAGCGCATCCGGCCCGTCGCCAAAGCGCGCGTGGATGGCACCGCGTCCCGGCATTGCGCCTGGCAAACGATGCTCTTCTACCTGACTGGGAACCAAGCGCGACAGCAGCCCGTTGCTGTGCTGGGCAATGCGCCCCAGGTTGCGGTTCAACTGCTGGAAATGGTGGGGCAATCCCGCCTTGGCGGCCAGGTATTCGACCTGATTCACGCGGCTTGAGCGAAAACTGCCGCCATCGACTTCCTGCAGCCCGACCACATCGAACCTGCCCATCACCTCGGCCATCAAAGCCAGTCGCTGCAAGCGTTGGGGATGGGGCAGGAGATGCTGCCAGCTGCGCGTCACGTAGTGATGATACGCCGAGGTCTGAATCCCGACCTGGAGATTAAACGTTAACAGGCGCAGGTGGCCGCTGCTCAGCAGCGGCGCGTGTGCCTCCAGCTCTTTCATGCAAAACCCCGTGCCGAATACAGCGTCAGACAGCGTTATTCTTCCCGCGCTTCGCGTACCTGATCAACCAGGGCATCGGCGACATTAGGCATGTTTTCAAGGCTACCGGCACTGCTTGGCGTCACGACGTAGCGACCATCGATCACCAGTGCAGGCACGCCCATCAGGCGCATATCACGCATGCGGCTATGGGCTTTGTTCACGTTGCTGCGAACGTTAAAGGCGGTGAGGGCTTCCTTGGCTTCCTCTTCGCTAACGCCGTAATCGGTGAAAAACGCGGCGATCTCGTCTTCATCGGTCAAGGAGCGCTCGTCCTGATGAATGGCGTCGAAGAAATCCGCGTGCAACTCCTCTTCAATGCCGAGCTCTTTGGCGGCATAGAAGGCATTGGCGTGGGTATTCCAGTCGCCGCCCATGGTCGCCGGCATTTTTTCAATCGTCACGTCATCATCGAGGGTTTCGTACCACTCATTAACGTGTGATTGCAGACGGTAGCAGTGCGGGCAGCCAAACCAGAATACCTCCAGCACTTCAATTTGCCCCTCATCAACCTGGGTCTCGACCGGCTCGTCGAGTACTTCGTAGTGCTGTCCTTCAACCAACTCTTGGGCACTGACCGCCGCTGACAAGCTTAATCCGGCAACCGCAACCATTAACGTTTTCAGCATAGTGACTCTTCTCCGTGGGAAAGCGTCTTTGTGACCCCAGCGCTCGGCTGGGGTTCCCCGCTTGGCAAAGCAAGTGAACGACATGAGCTTATTGAGGGCGGTCGTTTAATTCAAACCCAGCAGATAATTGGCTACCGCCTGCATGTCGTCATCGCTCATTTTTGACGCGATATCACGCATCACGCCGTTGGGGTCGTTGTCCCGGTCACCGGCGGCAAAGTCCTGCAGGGTGCTGACGGTGTAATCGATCTGCAGCCCCGAGAGCGCTGGGTAAGCCGCACTGCCTATGCCCCCGCCCGTCGGCGTATGGCAGGCACTGCAGGCCGGAATGCCTTTTTCCATATCACCGGCCCGGTACAGCTCTTCGCCACGGGCCAACAGCGCTTCGTCGTCATCAGCCTGGCCGAGATGAGGGTCCTGCTCGGCGTAAAAGGCGGCCACGTCCCAGGCGTCCTGGTCATCGAAGTCATCCACCTGCCCCGCCATCTGCGGCACCTCACGGCGACCGTCACGAATATCCATGATTTGTTTGGCAAGGTACGACATCTGCTGGCCTGCCAAATGAGGGAATGTCGGCGTGGGGCTGATGCCGGCTTGTCCGTGACAAGCCGCACAGGGCGTTGCCAGGGTTTCACCGGCGGCCGCGTCAGCCTCCGAGCGAGGATCTGCCGCGGCGGCCCCCGCGGCACCCAGGGAAATGGCCAGGCTTGCCAGTAATGTTCTCATCGCAATTCCATTATGGTTGGTGTTATCAAAGCCTCCGCACGACACATAAGCTGACACCTTGGTCGCTGCCCGGCAGAGCACGGTGTTACACTACCCGCGGGCCATAGAAACCCATCTGTGTGCAGTATAGCGAAGCCTCCAAATTGCAGAAATCTTGTCGCACATTGTTGGTCACCTTATTGATTGTTTTTATCTTTGTTTGTCGGGATTAATGCCATGCCTACCCCCCATGATAGTTCAGCTGTGCGACTTAATTACCCCACCGCGCAATTTATGACCAGTGCGCCCACGCTCGCCCTCTGCCCGGACGATACCGGTGCCGAAGTCGCCTTTGCAGGCCGCTCGAACGCGGGAAAGTCCAGCGCGATCAACGCCCTCACCCAACAGAAAGCGCTGGCCCGCACCTCGCGTACGCCGGGGCGCACCCAGTTGATCAACTTCTTTAGCGTCATGAATGACGAGGCACGCCGCCTGGTCGACCTCCCCGGCTACGGCTACGCCAAAGTCCCCGAAACGGTCAAGCAGGAGTGGCAGCAACACATGTCTGACTACCTGCGCGGCCGCTTCAGCCTGCGCGGGCTGGTGCTGTTGATGGATGTACGCCACCCGCTCACCGAGTTTGACCAGATGATGCTGGGGTTCGCCGACCAGCGTGACATGCCGGTGCATATCCTGCTCACCAAGGCCGACAAGCTGAAAAAGGGCCCCGCCAGCGCGGCGTTGCAGCAAGTGCGTTCACGCCTGAAGGAGTGGGAGGACCTGGTATCGGTTCAGCTGTTTTCGTCGCTCAAGCGTGACGGGGTCGACACCCTCGCACAGCGTCTGGACCAGTGGTTGCAAACGCCTCAATAGGGGCTATTCAGCGCCGCCAGCACGCCGCGCAGTTCTCTCACATGGCCAATCCGATGGACGCCCTTGGGCAACGCGTCGTGACGCTCCTCGCTGATCCACACCGCGTGCATGCCCAACCGCAAGGCCGGCACTATGTCTTCTTCCCAGGAATCGCCCACGTGCATGGCGTTTTGCGGCGCGACCTCGAAGCGTTCAAGCGCAGCCAGAAACGCCGTGGGGTCGGGCTTGGGGGCCAGTAGTTCGCCGGCGGCAATCGCCACTTCAAAGTAACCCGCCAGCGGCTGACGTTTCAGGTGGATATTGCCGTTGGTGATGGCCGCCAGCCGATAGCGCTGCCCCAGGTCTGCCAATAACTCGGCGGCTTCGGGGTGCGGCGTTACCTGCACGCGCAGACGATGGAACTCATTCATGGCGGCGGCGGCCCACAGTGTGGCGGCGCTACGCGGCAAGCCCTGAGCTTCCAGTTGCGCTTCCAGGGCACGCAAACGCAGCCAGGTAAAGTCGCCGCGCCGTTCGGGCACTTCCAGGGCCAGCCGTTTTCGGCGTTGCAGATAATCCTCAAGCCCCTGATCAACATCTAGCCGCCACGGCGGCCAGCGACGCTCTTCCAACCATACGGCCAGATTGTCAAGCAGCCAGCCGTAATGCCCGGTTTCCGTGCGCGCCATCACGCCGCTGTTATCCCAGAGGGTATCGTCCAGATCAAAGGTAATCACCTTGAGAGAGGTCATGGCTCGCTCCTTGGGCGGCGTTTAGCGCGGGGGTGCGCGGCGTCATAGCTCGTTGCCAGGTGCTGCCAGTCCAACCGCGTATACACCTGGGTGGTCGAGAGGTTGGCATGGCCCAGCAGCTCCTGCACCGCGCGCAGGTCCTGGCTGGACTCGAGCAAATGACTGGCGAATGAGTGGCGCAGCCGGTGAGGGTGCAAATGCTCGGGTAGTCCCCGCTCGATGGCAAGGGACGCCAGGCGCTTTTGAATCGCCCGATGCCCCAGGCGTGCCCCGCGTTGGCCGACAAACAGCGCGGTTTCAGCGTCAGGCGCCAAATGAGACCGCACGCTCAACCAGGCCGCCAACGCCTGCCGGGCACGGTCACCAACCGGCACCTGCCGGGGCTTGCCGCCCTTGCCCAGCACGCGGACACGTCGGTCCTGCAAGGCGTCGAGGTCGAGCGCCGCCAGCTCCGCCAGGCGCAGGCCGCTCGAGTACAAAAGCTCCAGCATGGCCTGATCGCGCCGCGCCAGGGGTGAGTCATCGTGCGGCGTATCCAGGAAGCGCGCCAGCGTATCGACATCCACCGGGCGCGGTAAGTGCTGGGGTTGCTTGGGTGTACGGACCAGATCCAGCGGGTTATCGGCAATGACGCCCTGCTTCACCAGGTAATCGGCAAACCGCGATAATGCCGCGCGGCGCCTGGCCAGGCTGCGTGGCGCAAGCCCCCGGCGGCGCTCTTCCCCTAGAAATGCGCGCAGCAGGTGCTGGTCAAATGGGGCGGCATCATCGTTCTGGCGTTCAATAAACCCGCACAGTGCGCCGATATCCTGGCGGTAGGCAGCCACGGTCGCCTCGCTTGCGTGGCGTGCGAGCGAGGCGAGAAACCCCTCAGCGTGCTGGCGGGTGGCGTCGTCATTCATGAGGGGCCAGGCGAATCAGCAGCCGTGCCACGATGTCGCCAAGGTACTCGGTAAACAGCGTGTCCATACTGGCGCGGTACTGATCGGCATCGGGGCTGGCAATCAGCAAGTAACCCAGCGGCTCGCCCGCCGAGAGCCGCGAAATGGCGCATGACCCCGCCTTGCGCGGCGCTTTGACGTGGGGCAGCAAACACTTCCAGTCGCTGACGCTGAGCTTGGCGCAACGACTGGTGCGGCCATCAAGCAACGCCGCCAACCGGGCGCTGGCATGCTGATCCAGAACATGACGGGGCGGCTGCGGCAGCGAGGGTTCGTCGTCGCTTAATGTCGCCGGGCACCATAGCGCCATGGCGGGGGTGTTGAAGCGCTCGCTCAGCTGCGTGGCCAACGCCTGGGCCAAAGCGTCACGCGTGTCGGCTTCCACCAGCGCCAGCAGCGTTTCGCGCAGTCGCCGGTACTGCGCCTCGTTATGACGGGCGGTTTCCAGCAAATGCTCAAGACGCCCTTCGGCGGTCTCGGCGCGCTGGCGTAAGTCGATCACCAGGCGTTCGAGCAGCGACACCGCCCCGTCAATATGCGGATGAGGAACCTGCAACTGCTGCAGCAGCCCTTCCCGCCCCACGAAAAAATCGGGATGACGCGCCAGCCAAAACGCGACTTGATCGGGGTCGAGCGTTTTGCGCGGTTCTGGGGCTTGAGACATCGCCGTTCTCCTTGGGTTAGTCAAAGACTGCTTGTTCTATCAGTTGTTCAAAGGCGCAGTTGTTCAAAGGCGTTAGTAAATCGCCACCCGGCCGTCGAAGACATGCGTCGCCGGGCCGACCATGATCAGCGGTGACTCGGGTGAAGGCCACTCGACACTCAACTCACCGCCGAGCAAATGGACACGCACCGGACTTTTTAACAGCCCCTGGCGGATACCAGTGGCAACAGCCGCACAGGCCCCGGTACCGCAGGCTAGCGTTTCGCCACTCCCGCGTTCAAACACCCGTAGCCGGATTTCGCTTGCTGACAGCACCTGCATAAAGCCAGCGTTCACCCGCTGGGGGAAGCGCGGATGCGCTTCGATCAGCGGACCCAAGCGCGCCACGGGGGCGGTATCAACGTCATCCACCTGCAGCACCGCATGGGGATTGCCCATCGATACCACACCCAGTGACAGCGTTTCACCGTCCACCTCGACATCGTGCAGCGGCTGGTCCCCCGGCGCGTCGAATGGCACGGCTGACGGCTTAAAACGCGGCTGCCCCATATCGACACGCACCATACCGTCGTGCTGAACGTTCAAGACCAGCGGGCCGCCAGCGGTTTCAACACGAATTTCGTGCTTGTGGGTCAGTCGCTGATCGCGAACGAAGCGTGCAAAACAGCGCGCCCCATTGCCGCAGTTTTCGACTTCGCTGCCATCAGCGTTATAAATCCGGTAGCGAAAGTCCATATCGGGGTCGCTGGGCGGCTCCACGATCAGCAGCTGGTCAAAACCGATGCCAAAGCGCCGGTCCGCCAGTTGACGGATTTGCTCGTCGCGCAGGCGGGCGCGCTGGGTGACCAGGTCGACCACCATGAAGTCATTGCCGAGGCCATGCATTTTGGTGAAGTGCAAAAGCATTAAGTGCCTCCTTCGGGCAGCAAGGCTTCACCGGCCCACAGGCTTTCCAGCGTTTCACGGGCGCGTACCAGATGGCAGTGTTCGCCGTCCACCATCACTTCGGCGGGGCGCGGGCGGCTGTTGTAGTTGGAGGCCATGACGAACCCATAGGCGCCGGCGGAGCGCACGGCCAGCAGGTCACCGGCGGCAATCGCCAACTCGCGCTCCTGGCCCAGGAAGTCGCCCGTTTCACAGACCGGCCCCACCACATCGTAAGTGGAGGTGTCCCGCGCCAAACGCGTATCCACCGGCACAATGGCTTGCCATGCCTGGTACAGCGCCGGGCGTATCAGGTCGTTCATGGCGGCATCAACGATGGCAAAGTTCTTAGTTTCGCCAGGCTTTAAAAACTCCACTCGGGTGAGCATGATCCCGGCGTTGGCGGCAATCGAACGACCGGGTTCGAACAGCAGCGTCAATTGCTCGCCGCCTTCCCAGCGCGACAGGCGCGAGAGCAGCTGGCTGGCGTAGTCAAACGGGTGTGGCGGCGTTTCATCCCGGTAGGGCACGCCAAGGCCGCCGCCAAGATCCAGGTGGTCGATCTCGATGCCACGCTCGCGCAGGCGCTCCATGAGCACCAGCAAACGCTCCAGGGCATCCAGGAAGGGTGCGGTTTCGGTGAGCTGGGAACCAATATGACAATCCAGGCCCTTGACCTGCAGGTTGGGCAGACTCGCGGCCAGTTCGTACACCGTCAGGGCATCGTCGACGGGTATGCCGAACTTGTTGTCCTTGAGGCCGGTGGAAATGTACGGGTGGGTGCCCGCGTCCACATCGGGATTGACCCTCAGCGACACCGGCGCCACCTTACCCAGCTCGCCCGCCACGGCGTTCAGCCGCTGGAGCTCGGGGCGTGACTCGACGTTGAAGCATTTGATGCCCACTTCAAGCGCACGGGCCATTTCCTTTGGCTGCTTGGCCACGCCGGAAAACACGACCTTGGCCGGGTCGCCGCCCGCCTTGAGCACACGCTCAAGCTCGCCCACCGACACAATGTCAAAGCCCGCTCCGAGCTTGGCCAATAGCCCCAGCACGGCGATATTGGAGTTGGCCTTTACCGCGTAGCAGATCAGATGTGGGTGGCCACCCAGCGCTTCGGTATAAGCGCGGAAATGGCGCGTCAGGGTTGCCTTTGAATAGACGTAGCAAGGCGTACCGTATATCTCGGCGATACGGTCAAGCGGGACACCTTCGGCAAAAAGCAGGCCGTCACGGTCGTTGAAATGATCCACTTAACCCTCCTGCTGGTCGACATTATCGTCATCGGGCAGATAGAGCGGCCCTTTTTGTCCGCAGCCCACCAGCAACAGGGCGACAACGGCGAGCAAGGCGATTTTTTTCATTGCGCTTCCCCTTTGATGGCGGCCAAAGCGTCGCGGGCACGCTGGGCGGCGGCACGCACCTGATCGGGGGCCGTCCCGCCGATGTGATTGCGCGCGGCCACGGAGCCCTCCAGCGTCAGCACCTCGAACACATCCTGCTCAATGGTGGCCGAGAACTGCTTGAGCTCATCGAGCGTCATTTCCGACAGGTCTTTTTCAGCCTTCAGACCATAGGCTACCGACTGACCGACGATCTCATGGGCATCACGGAAGGCCACCCCTTTGCGCACCAGGTAGTCAGCCAGGTCGGTGGCCGTGGAAAAGCCTTTGCGCGCCGCTTCGAACATGCTGGCTTTCTTGGGCTCGATGGCTGGCACCATGTCGGCAAAGGCTTTCAGGCAGTCACGCACGGTATCCACGGCGTCAAACAGCGGCTCCTTGTCTTCCTGATTGTCCTTGTTGTAGGCCAGCGGCTGGGACTTCATCAACGTCAGCAGGTTCATCAAATGCCCATAGATACGGCCGGTCTTGCCGCGCACCAGCTCGGGCACATCGGGGTTTTTCTTCTGCGGCATGATCGACGAGCCGGTGCAGAAGCGGTCGGGCAGGTCGATAAAATCGAACTGGGCGCTGGTCCACAGCACCAGCTCTTCGCTCATGCGCGACAGGTGCATCAGCAGGATGCTGGCGAAACTGGTGAATTCGATGGCGAAATCACGATCGGACACGGCGTCCAGCGAGTTTTCCGCCGGGCGCTCAAAGCCCAACAGCTCCGCGGTGACATGGCGGTCAATCGGATAGGTGGTACCGGCCAGCGCGGCGGCGCCCAGCGGCATCACGTTGATGCGTTTGCGGCAGTCCAACAGGCGCTCGTGATCCCGGGCAATCATTTCCTGCCAGGCCAGCAGATGGTGGCCAAAGGTGACCGGCTGGGCAGTTTGCAGATGGGTAAAGCCCGGCATGATGGTCTCGGCCTCGCGGTCAGCAAGCCCGATCATGCCTTCACGCAGGCGAACAAGCTCGGCTTCGATGACGTCGATGGCGTCGCGCATGAACAGACGGATATCGGTGGCCACCTGGTCGTTGCGCGAGCGGCCGGTGTGCAGCTTCTTGCCGGTAATGCCAATCTTGTCGGTCAGCCGGGCTTCGATGTTCATGTGCACGTCTTCCAGCGGCACCGACCACTCAAACTCACCGCGCTCGATCTCGCCCTTGATCTCGCTCAAGCCATGGATAATCGCGTCACGCTCGTCGTCCGTCAGCACGCCGACACGCGCCAGCATCGTGGCATGGGCAATGGAACCCTGAATATCCTGGGGGGCCAGGCGTTGATCAAAATTGACGGACGCGGTAAAGCGTTCCACAAAGGCATCGGTGGGCTCGCTGAAGCGACCGCCCCAAGACTGGTTCGTAGCTTGGCTCATCGGAGGCATATCCTGCTGACAAAAACAATTAGAGTCGATAGCGGAAAGTGTAACAGAGTCGCCGTCGGGAGCGGGACGCCGTTTTATCACGACGGCCTCAATCGCTATGGTGTCATCAACGCTGGAGGGGAAACTAAAAAAGCAAGCAGCGCCTTTAATGGCATGGGGCGGGCGAAGTAATAGCCTTGAAAGTAGTCACAGTGACGCTGCGTCAGGTAGGCAAACTGCTCAGCGGTTTCCACACCCTCGACGAGCACCTCTAACCCCATTTTCCCCACCATGGCGACAACGCCGTCGATGATGGCGGCATCGTAGTGGTCGGTAATTACATCACGCACAAATGAACGGTCTATTTTGATTCTGTTAATGGGGAGACGCTTCAGGTAACTCAGGCTGGAAAAACCGGTGCCGAAGTCATCAGCAATGTGCACGCCCAACTGCCTTATGTTCTGCAAGGCTTGAATAGCCTGCTCTGCGCTGTCCATCAGCACGCCTTCGGTCAGCTCCAGTTCAAGCAGGTCCGGCGCCAGGCCGCTTTCCTCCAGCACGCGCTCAATCGTTTTCAGAAAACCGGGGCGCTGGAAATACATCGGCGAGACGTTGACCGCCATGGTGATGCGCCCCTGGCCCAACTCGTTTAACTGTTTGGCAACACGGCAGGCGGTGTCGAGCACCCAGTCGCTGATCGGGATGATTTGTCCGGTGTCTTCCGCCAGGCCAATAAAATCACCGGGCGGAATGAAACCGCGCTCGGGGTGCGGCCAGCGTATCAGCGCTTCCACGCCCACCACCCTGCCGCTGGGCCCGTGCATTTGCGGCTGGAAGTGTAGCTCGAACTGCTGCTGCTCAATCGCATGCTGCAGCGCACTGCGCAGGCTGACCCGTTCGCTGACCTTGCGATTGAGATCCTCCGTATACCACTGGCAGGTATTACGCCCACGCCGCTTGGCTTTGAACATCGCCAAGTCGGCCTGCTGGATCAGTTGGGGCGGGTCGCTGAGGGTACCGTCGCTCATCGCCACCCCGATACTCGCGGTAATACGCAGCTCGCCCCCTTGGTGCCAGTAGGGGGTCGCCAAGCGGGTGAGAATCCGTTCCACCACTTGAATGACATCGTTTGGGTCGGCCAAATCCGGCAGCAACACCACGAATTCATCGCCACCAAAACGCGCCACGGTATCCCAGGGCCTCAGTTCCTCTTCCAGACGCTTGGCAACTTCTACCAGGATAAAGTCGCCTACTTCATGCCCGAGGGTGTCGTTGATCGGCTTGAATTCGTCAAGATCGATAAACAGCACGGCCAGATGGCGCTGGTAGCGGCGCGCCACCAGGTAACCCTGCTCCAGCCGCTGGGTCAGCAGCACCCTGTTGGGCAGCCCGGTCAGCGCGTCATGGTTGGCGTTATAAGCCAGCTGTGCCTGGTATTCACGCTGTTCGGAGATGTCGTTTTGCACGCCGATAAAATGCGTTACCTGCCCCAACTCATCGCGTACCGGCGAAATGTGCAGGTCGTTCCAGAACGGGGCGCCGCTACGCCGGTAATTGCGAATCACCACATGTGCTTCGGTCTGCGCCGCAATGGCCTTGCGTAACTGTTTAACGGCATTTGGGTCGGTCTCTTCACCTTGCAGGAAGCGACAATTACGCCCCTTCACCTCTTGCCGGTTATAACCAGTAATCTGTTCAAATGCCGTGTTGACATACACGATGGGCAGGTCGGCGCTCCCCGCATCCACGATCAAGATACCATTGGTGCTGGACTCGACGCTGCGTTCCAGCAACTGCAACTGGCGCTCGGTGGCTTTGCTGGCGGTTATATCCTGGGTGGAGCCCTGCACCCGAATCACGTTGCCCTCGCTATCGCGAACCGCCTTGCCGATCACGCGTACCCAGATCGGCCGCTGGTCGCGGGTAACGATTTCAAAGGCTTCATCGAAATCGATCCCCCGTTCACGGCAGGCGGCAAAGCGTGCCTTGATACGCGGCTGTGACGCCGCGGTATAAAATCCAACGGCGTCCTCATAGGTGGGCTGAAACCCCGGTTCCACCCCATGAATCCGACAGACTTCATCGGACCAGGTGGGCCTTCCCTCGTCCATGTCCACATACCAGCCGCCGATTAATGCCGTCTCCCCAACGATCCTGAACAACTGCTGGGTACGCCATAACTGGTCTTCCACGTGCTTGCGCTTGGTAACGACCCGCGCCACCACATAGACCATGCCCTCGCCCAGGGAGGGGTCAATCTCCAGCCAATGCAGTGCCTTTGAGGTCGAACGCGCGCGCACTTCAAAGGGCGCGACCTCCTCCCCCGCCACCAGGCACGCAAGCTTCGCCTCGATCAACGCATGATCGCGCTTATCAATCACCTTCCCGGCACTTTTACCCAGCAGTTCGCGGGCAGGGTAGCCCAGAAGGCTTTCAAAGGCAGGGTTCACCTGCAGAACCTGCCCCTTCAAGTCCAGGCAGCAAAACAGGTCATGAGAAAGCAAGAAAAACTGATCCAGCTGTCCATGCGGTGCAGAGGGCGTCATAGGGTATCCTGAGGCATGCGACTTGGGACGCATTCAAGGTCGCTTGCAGCATTGGTTATTTTTACTGGGTAGCCGGGTGCTTTATGATGAGAATTATCATAGTTTGACGCGCCGTGTCAGCGGCTAAAGGAGAATAACGTGGCATCTATCACCAAACTACGCATCGCCACCCGGAAAAGCCAGCTGGCGATGTGGCAAGCGGAGCATGTTCGTGATCGCCTGATGGCAGTGCACAGCGGACTTGAGGTCGAACTTGTGCCACTGTCCACTCGAGGCGACAAAATCACCGATACACCGCTTTCCAAAATTGGCGGCAAGGCATTGTTTGTCAAGGAACTGGAAGAAGCCATGCTGGATGGTCGCGCCGACATCGCGGTGCATTCCATGAAAGATGTCCCCATGCATTTCCCTGAAGGCTTGGGCCTGTCGATCATTCTCGAAGGTGCCGATCCCACCGACGCCTTTGTCTCAAACCATTATCAAAGTCTTGACGAGCTGCCGGAGGGCGCACGCATTGGCACGGCCAGCCTGCGCCGGGGCCTGCAGATGCGCGAAGCGCGCCCTGATCTCAGTATTCTGAATCTGCGTGGCAATGTCCAGACCCGCCTGGGCAAACTGGATAACGGTGAATTCGATGCGATCATCCTGGCCACATCCGGCCTCAAACGGCTCGGACTGGACGACCGCATTACCCAGGCAATGCCTCCTGAAATCTGCCTGCCTGCCTGCGGTCAGGGCGCCCTTGGCATTGAATGTCGGCTGCACGATCCTGAATTGATTGCACTTTTGGCGCCGTTGGATGATGCTGATACGGCTACACGTGTTCGTGCGGAAAGAGCGATGAATACGCGCCTGGAAGGCGGCTGTCAGGTGCCCATTGCCGGTCATGCGGTGCTTGACCTTGAAAATGAGACGATGTGGCTGCGTGGGCTGGTGGGCAATCCGGAAGGCACTGAAGTGCTCCGTGCGGAAGGCCACGGCTCGATGCACGAACCCGAAGCCTTGGGGATTCGCATCGCCGAGGAGCTGTTGGATCAAGGCGCCGGCAAGATTCTGGCCGAGGTATACGGCAACGACATATGACGCTACCGGTACTGATCACCCGGCCCGGGGCTAGAGGGATAGCACTGGCAGAGGCGCTGCGCAGCGCAGGCGCCAGTGTTGAAGCGCTGGACGTGATGCAGCTTCAAGCGCTGCCCGAAGACGCTGCCATGCGTCAGGTTTGGCTGAATATTGATGAGTACCATAAGATCGTCGTTGTGAGTCCCTTTGCCGCTGGCTGTTTGAGCGAGGCGCTCGACCGCTACTGGCCACAGCTGCCGGTTGGCATTGACTACTATAGCGTTGGCCAAAGTACCGCGGCCTTGCTTTACGACCAGTTAGGCGTGCGGGTGCATGTGCCGCCGCCGCGCGAAGGTGAGGATACCAGCGAGGCGCTGCTCCGCTTGGCATCACTGCAAACGCTTTCTCACCAGCGCGTTTTGATCGTTGCGGGTGAAAGCGGGCGCGCGCTGCTGGCCGATACGCTTGCCGAACGCGGCGCCCGGGTGACACCTTTGGCCGTTTATCGACGCCACTTGCTGGCGCCATCGCGCCCCATGCAAGACCGCCTCGCGGCGGGTAATTACCGGGCGTTGATCGTCACCAGCGGCGAACTCTTAGAACATCTGGCAAAATGGTGCCAACCGGCAGCGTTGAACCAACCGCTAATCGTTTCCAGTCGCCGTTTGGCTACACTGGCTGAAAGACTGGGGTTTTATGTCCCCATCGTGGCGTCAGGAGCCACACCACCGGCGTTAATCGCCGCGTTGGCTCGGGCCTAGACCCAGCGGGTGCCGATGTCGATCAAGGAACTTAACAAGGGCTAGCGACAGATGAGCAAACAAACAAGCGATCAGGACGACACCCCAAAAAACGCGGCCAATAACGCCGGTGAGGCGAAGACAGCCGAGTCGTCATCCTCCGCAACGGGTTCCCCTAATAATACAGGTAGCCCCAATACGGGTAATCGTGGCGACGACGTCGGCCCCTCGACGGGCGCACCCGCCTCACCGTCGTCACAGACGACGGCTGCCTCATCCAATGGCCAGCGCTCACGGCGACGCCAGAAAAGCGCCAAGAATGCGGCTCAGGAGACGGCCCAGCAAAAGCATCAAGGTGCCAATCAATCAAGCGCGTCAAGCGACGGGCAAAAAGCCTCAGCATCCAGCGATCCCAAGAAGGCTACCTCTTCACAGGACACCCCCTCCAACAGCGCTAACAGTGCTGCTTCGTCGTCAATGCCTTCTTCGGGTTCGGGCAACAAGCAAACCCCGCCGCCCCAGGCCACGACGCCTACTGGCGGCGGCAAAGGCAAAGGTGGGGTCGCCATTGTGCTGGTACTGCTACTGGCCATAGCGGTTGGCGTGGTCGCTTGGCAGGGCTGGCTCCGCCTGGAAGCCCAGCAGCAGCGGCTTAATGAACTCAGTGACAGCAGTGCGACGCAACAGTCCGTTGACGACCTTGCCGCGCAGCTTGAAAGCGCTCAGGCCGAGCGCGAGCAAAGGTTGGATAGCACTATCAGCGAGCTGCGTGATGAGTTTGCCAACTATCGCAGTAACGTCGACGACACCCTGGATGACGTCCTCGCTCAACTCTCCCAAGAGCAGGAAACCGATGAACGCGACTGGTTGCATGCCGAAGCCGCTTATTTATTGCGTCTAGCCAACCAGCGTCTACAGCTGGAAGGGGATGTTGAGGGTGCCACCGCTCTGCTGCGCACCGCCGATGCACGCTTGGCTGATGCCGACAACCCCGCACTGACCCCCGTACGGCGTGAAATTGCCAACGAACTGGCCGCCCTTGACGCCGTTCCGCGCCTCGACCGCACCGGGGTTTATCTGGCCCTGAATGCACAACAGGAGCGCGTCGCCGGCCTTCGCCTTGCCCAGGAAGTGGAAGAGCGTGCCGTTACCTCAAGCATCGAACAGCCGCCCTCCGGTACCTTCCAGCGCCAACTGGCGCGCTTCGGCGAAGAGCTGAAAGACCTGGTCATGATCCGTCACCATGACGAGGCTCTGGAAGCACTGGTGACCCCGGAACAGGAGTCGTACCTGCGCCAAAGCCTGCGCTTGATACTCGAACAAGCCCAGCTAGCGCTGCTCAAAGAAGAACAGGGTCTTTACGAAGCGAGTATCGATAAGGCATTGGAGCTGATCAACGGCTACTACGACACCTCTCGCCAGGAAGCCCAGCGTGTTATCGAACGCCTTGAAGAGCTCCGAAACGTGACCGTCGAGCCCGAACTACCTGATATCAGTGGGTCGCAGCAGGCCATGGCGGAATTTATCGACAACCGTCACGAGTCGCGCCAGCAAGAGGGAGGTGAGTCATGAGAAAGCTCATCCTGCTGATTGTCGCCGGGCTAGCCGTTGGGGCGCTATTTGGCCATCTGATGATGTCAGTGCCCGGCTACTGGCTGATACGCGTCGGAGACACCTCGGTGCAAACCTCCTTCTGGTTTGGCCTTGTGCTGCTGCTGGCCGCCTTCCTGGTGCTGCATTTCATACTGCGCCTGCTAAGCGGCATGATTCGCCCGGTAGGCCGATTTCGCACCTGGAATAGCCGCGCCCGCAACCGCCGCGCCATGAAGCGTACCGTGCGCGGGCTGGTGGCCATGACCGAAGGGCGCTGGAAGCGCGCAGAGAAAACCCTGGTGAAAGCGGCGGATGATTCCAGCACGCCGCTGGTCAACTACCTCTCGGCGGCCCTGGCAGCGCACTATCAAGGCAACTACACCCAATCCCAGGAGCACATCAATCAGGCCCAACTGACCACGGAAGGTGCCGATACCGCGATTGGCTTGATGCAGGCGCAATTACTGATCGACCGCCAGCAGCCTGAAGAAGCGCTGGCAATTCTTAACCGCCTGGACAAGCAGCTGTCGAATCACCCCCAAGTCCTCAAGCTGCTCAAGCAGGTCTTCCTGAGTGTCAACGACTGGGAAGGACTACGCCGCTTGATCCCCCGGTTAGCCGCGCAAAAGCTGATTTCACAACAGGAGCGCGAGGAGCTGGAGTTCAAGGCGTACCGTGAGCTGATTATCTTCGAGGCCAAAAATCCGAGCGATATCGAACGCGTTCGCAGCCTATGGGCCGACATGCCCGATTACCTGCGCGGCAAGACAGAACTCATCGTGCTGTACGCCGAAGCGCTGCTTCAGGCCAACGAAGACACCATTGCCGAACGGTTGCTCAACCACTCTCTCGACCATCACTGGGATGCCCGGCTTGTGAAGCGCTACGGGCTGCTCAACGTCGACCCGTCGCGCCAGCTCGTCAAGGCCGAAAAATGGCTCCAGGAGCGGCCCAACGACCCCGAGCTGCTGCTCGCCTGCGGGCGTTTGTCACTACGCACCGGTAAATGGACCAAAGCGCAAGAGTACTTTGAGGCCAGCCAGCGCCAACGCCCCAGCGGTGTCGTCTGCGCCGAGCTTGCCCGCCTCTACGCCAGCCTCGGCGAGCATAACAAGAGCCAGCTGTACTACCGCCACAGTGTGGAAATGCTGGCCAAGTCGCTGCCGTCGTTGCCACAACCCAGCGATGCAAACGATAGTCAGCCGGACGGCAAACGGGCGAAGAAACGCGCCTGATGCAAGAACAGCTGAAGTTCAAAAGGGGGCTCATTGAGCCCCCTTTTGGCTGGTGAGCAAGGCATAGAAGCGCTGAGGCAGGCGACTCCCAAAAGCCCAAGCGTCAAGCCTGAACGAGTCGGATAAATGGGGAGGTTAGGCGCTATTCCAACGGCTCGTAGGGCAAACCCACATAGTTTTCCGCAATCGTCGTCAGCCCTGCTTTAGAGCTGGTCACGTAGTCCAGTTCGGCCAACTGCATGCGGCTGTTGAAATCTTCCTCATCAGAGAAGTTGTGCAGCATGGAGGTCATCCACCAGGAGAAGCGCTCCGCCTTCCAGATGCGCTTCAGGCAGGTTTGCGAGTAGCGCTCGATCAAATCCGTGCGGCCTTCCTGGTAGACCTTCACCATTAGCCGATAGAGCGTATTGACGTCGCTGGCGGCCAGGTTAAGGCCTTTCGCCCCTGTAGGCGGTACGATATGCGCCGCATCGCCGACCAGGAACAGCCGCCCGAACTGCATGGGTTCGACCACATAGCTGCGCAGCGGTGCGATGCTCTTCTCAATCGAAGGCCCAGTCACCAGCTTTACGGCAACGTCGTCAGGCAGGCGGCGCTTCAGCTCTTGCCAAAAACGCTCGTCCGACCAATCTTCTACCTTTTCATCCAAGGGTACCTGAAGGTAGTAACGGCTGCGGGTGGCGGAACGCATGCTGCACAGACTAAAGCCACGCTTATGGCTCGCATAGATCAATTCATCCGAGACCGGCGGGGTATCCGAGAGCAAGCCCAACCAGCCAAACGGATAAATTTTCTCAAATTCCTTGATTCGCTCTTGAGGGATCGCCTGACGGGAGACGCCATGGTAACCATCGCACCCGGCGATGTAGTCGCACTCAAGCCTGACCGTTTCACCGTTATGTTCAAAGGTGAGGTAGGGGCTGTCGCTCTCCAGATCGTGGGGCTGAACGTTTTCCGCCTCGTAAAGCGTTGTTGCACCAGCGGAGACGCGGGCCTCCATCAGATCCCGCGTCACCTCGGTTTGGCCGTATACCATCACTTTGCTGCCGCCGGTCAATTCATCCAGCGCAACCCGCACGCGGCGGTTATCAAAAACAAGCTCAAAACCGTCATGGGGTAAGCCCTCTTCATCCATCCGCTGGTCAACCCCCGCTTCGCGCAGTAAGTCCACCATGCCCTGTTCAAGCACACCGGCGCGGATACGGCTTAATACATACTCGCCGCTACGCCGCTCAACAATCACGTTATCAATGCCTTGACGATGCAGTAGCTGACCCAGAAGTAGGCCAGAAGGGCCTGCGCCAATAATCGCGACCTGCGTTTTCATGGGGAATGCCTCATCATTGTCATTATCTAAAACGTATGACTTGTATTTTTCAATGAAACACGCCGCATAATAAGGCATGATCTAGATCAATTATTGGACATTTAGCGCTTTATTGCTCAACCTTAGTCGTAGAGGAGATACCGGTGATGCCAGCCTCGTCGGCAACGTCCGTTCCAGTATTTAAGCTGTATGGCGAGACGCAGCATTGGCCCACGCCTGACCTGCTGCACTGTGAATCCATTGCCGAACGCAGCCGTTTACATAACTGGCGGATTCGACCACACCGGCATGCTGACCTCGTACATATTCTATTTATTGCTCAAGGGAGTGTTGAATTAGAGCTGGAGGGAACAAGCCATCAGCTGCAAAGTGCCAGCGCTATCGTTGTTCCCGCCATGGCGATTCATGGCTTTCTCTTTTCACCGGATGTGGAAGGACACATTATCACCCTGGCCAAACCGTTGGCCGACCACTTACATGCACTAATGGGTGAGAACAGTACGCTAAAAAAAGCCGACTTCTATCCGCTGCTCCAGCCAAACCAGACCAACAGAATTGCCACGCTGGTGGCCCAGATTGACCAGGAGTACCGCCAGCCCGCCCCCGGGCGCAACAGCCTGCTTGAAGCACTTACCCAAGCCTTGGTAGTCGAGCTATCGCGCCTTTGTGCTTATGCAGGCCGCACGGCAAAACGCTATGGCCCCCGCCAAAGTGACAAAGGACGGCAGCATTTAGAGCACTATCAAGCGCTGATCGAAGCCCACTATCGCGAGCAGCCAAGTATAGAGCAGTTAGCCGAGCTGATTGGGGTGAGTAGCGCACACCTGAACCTGCTCTGCCGCCAACTCTCCGGACGCAGCGCCCTGCAGTTGCTGCATGAACGCCTGCTGCTGGAAGCCAAGCGCCAGCTCACCTATACCAATATGACCATTGGCCAAGTCTCCGACAGCTTAGGCTTCTCTGAACCGGCTTACTTCACGCGCTTTTTTAAGCGTAATACCACGTTTTCCCCTCGCGACTTTCGGGCACGGCAGTCGCGAGGGCGTTAACGCATTTAGAGTAAAAAGAAGGTAGAGAGCACCGGAAAGAGGAGTAAGAGCGTCAAGCGGAGCAAATCAGAGACTACAAAAGGTGTCACGCCCTTGAAAATTTCCCCTAGCCCGACATGCGGCGCCATCGCTTTAATCACGAACACATTCATCCCCACCGGCGGGGTCATGAGCCCCAGCTCTACCGTCAGCACGGTCAAAATACCGAACCATACCGGGTCGATACCCATGGCCTGAATAATGGGGTAAACCACCGGCACGGTGATTACCAGCATCGCGATAGAATCCATAAACATACCCAGCACAAAGTAGAGCGCCAGGATGCACAGCACCACGACAATAGGGGTGAGATCCATGCCGTAGAGCAGGTCAGTGATGGAGAACGAAATGCGCGACACCGAGATGAAGTAACCCAGCGTTTCAGCCCCTACCAGCATAAAGAACACCACCGCAGAGAGCGCCAATGTTTCTTGTACGCTGTGCCATAGCTGGGCACCGCGCATACCTTTTACCAGAGCGTAGAGCAGCGTGGCGAACGCACCGACACTGGCCCCTTCCGTCGGTGTAAAGGCACCAAAATAGATCCCTAAAATCATCACCATGAAAACGCCAAAGAACGGCACTAAACCGGTCAGCGAGAGCAGCTTCTCTTTCCAGGCAGTGGGTTCGCCCGCTACCGCCAGGGAAGGGCGCAGGTACATCACCACGGTAATGGTCAGGGAGTACATCACCAGCCCCAGCAGGCCGGGAATAAGCCCCGCCATAAACATATCGCCAACGGACTGTTCGGTAAGAATGGCGTAAATCAGCAGCGCGATACTGGGCGGAATCATAATGCCTAGCGTGCCGCCAGCGGCAAGAGCGCCGGTGGCTAAGCCACGGTTATAGCCATAGCGCTCCATCTCCGGCAGCGCCACCCGGGTCATGGTGCTCGCCGTCGCCAGCGATGAACCGGAGATTGCGGAGAAAATGCCGCAAGAGCCCACAGCGGCAATCGCCAGGCCGCCCTTCCAGCCGCCACAAATAATACGCGTTGAATCAAATAGCTTACCCGCCATCCCCGAATGAGCAGCCAGTACGCCCATTAAAATAAACATGGGTACGGCGCTGAAGCTGTAATTAGAGAGCACCTCAACCGGGACGGTTTTTAACTGCGCAACGGCTGCGTCCCAGCTTATGACCTGAGCGAACCCTACAACCCCGACAATCAGCATGGTTAAGGCGACTGGTACGCGCAGAATCATCAATACCAATAAAAGCCCTAGCCCAATAGCACCAATCGCTTCACTCCCCATGAGCCGCCTCCTCACCCGCCGCATAAATCATGCCTAGCAAGGCGTGAATAAAACTGCGTATCCCCAGTAGTAAACTGAGCACCGCTGCCAATTGGTATATCGGCCCCATGGGCAATCGCAGATCTTGGGTAATTTCCCCGTGCCGCGTAGCGGCAGCAGCAGAATCCAGTAACCCCATAAACAGAATCAGCCCCAGCGCCGTAAAGCCGAGCAAAAAGAGCCCTTGCAAGCGATTCTTGATGGCTTGCGGTAGGCGATGTGAGAACGCTTCCACCACCACTTGGCTTTTTTCGACATTTGCCGCCATCGCCGCCAATAGCGCGAACAGCATCAAATAGCTAACCAACTCCACGCTCCCCGATACGCGCAGCGCAATCGCGCCCTCCGTCAACCGGGAAAGGTAGCGTGTGCTGACATCAGCAATGGTAACCGCCAGCAGGCCAATCAAAGCGACCCCGGCCACCAAGCGACAAACAAGGGCCAACCAATGGCTGGCCCGGTAAAAAGTAGACTGCATGTCACATTACCCCCTATTGGGCACCACAAGACTCGCTAGCCGCCAACGCCGCCTGATAGACGTCGCGCGCCTGATCAAGGCCGCGCTCTTCCAACTGCGTCAGGTAATTTTCAATGCCGGTTTCGAGCGGCTCCTGCCAGTCTGGATGCGTCAGCGGATTTTCGATTTCGCGAATGGTATGGCCCGCGTCGGCCGCCTCTTGCTTGCCTTCAACATCGAGACGATCAAATACCGCACCGGCGTTTTCAGCCCATTTCATACCGGAGTTATTATCGATCACCGCCTGCTGCTCGGGGGTCAGGCTGTCGTAGCTGCGCTGATTCATGGTGGCCACAAAGATCAGCGTGTAGAACGGCACTTCGGTGTGGTAGTTGACGAGTTCGTTGATACGGAAGCCTTTTAAGCCTTCCCAGGGAAAACTCAGGCCATCAATAACGCCGCGCTGCATGGAGGTATAAATATCAGGCGCAGGCATGCCCACCGGGCTTGCGCCCATATTTTCAAGCATTTCGCCCGCCACCGCAGTGGGACGACGGATGCGCAGCCCTTCGAGATCAGCAGGCGTTTGTACGTCGGTGTCGATGGTGTGAATGCCGCCAGGGCCCGTGGTAAACATGAACAGCGGGCGGGTATCCTCATACTCGCTATCCAGATGACCATCGTCGTAGAGCGTTTGCAGGACACAGGCACCCTGGGTTGCAGTTGTCGCAACACCCGGCAACTCAACAATTTGCGATAGCGGGAAACGACCGGCGGTATAGCCTTGGGCCGTGGCACCAATATCTGCGATGCCATTAGCCGCCGCCTCATAGATCGCATCTGGTTTGGCTAGTGTACCGGAGGGGAACATTTCGACGGTCAACTCGCCATCTGACTCTTCTTCGATAGTGTCGGCCCACACCTCAAAAATATCTTCGTTGACGCCCGAAGCACCGGGCCAGAAATGCGCCATACGTAGGGTCGTTTCGGCCTGCGCCGAAGCGATAGTGAAACCCGCCACGGCAGCAGCGAGGATAGAGCGGGTAAAGAGGATTTTCATCAGGAGCTCCTGGACTTTTGTTGGATTCTTATAAGTTCGCATAGCGAATATTAGTTCGCCTATAATCACTACGTTAGTCCACTATGCGCAGTAGAGCTAATCGACATTCGTCTATGATGGTGGTTTATGCCGCCTGTATTTACAGATGCAGCACAACACTTTCGGTGTTGGGTAGATGAGGGCCAATAGATAAGTCACCTTGCCAATATAAAATTGGACTTTTCGAATATAAAATCACGGCTATGGTCGAACCATCGAATAACACAGCGATTAAACATAAACGGTGCATCAACAAAAAGCCGCTTTCGCAAATAATACGAAAGCGGCTTACCAACAAATCAAGTCAAGGGCTACTTTGTCTGCTCGGTATACTTATCAACCAATTGAGTCGCCTCATCATAGAGCTGTTGGCCTTCAATGCCGCGGCTATTCATGTCATCAATCCACTGAGCCGTGGCTTTCTCGGCAGCCGCTTGCCAGGGGGCCAGTGCGTCTTGATCGATATAGAACATCTCACCTTCACCGCTTGCTTCAATCGCTTCGATCGCGTCCTCTTCCGCTTGATCCATGACCTGGCCGATACGCTGCGCTTCCTCGAGCCCGGCATTGTCGTCAATCACCTGTTTCAGTTCCGGCGACAGTGCATCATAGCTAGCCTGATTTAAGCCCAGCACCATCATCGCCGTGTATAACCCCTGCTCACCCTCGAAAAAGGTGTGGTTTTGGGCGATATCCAGCACACCCAATGCCGCCGCACTCTCGAAGGGCAGCGTCAGCCCATCGATCACCCCACGGGAAATCGCTTCTGGAATTTGCGGCATCGGCATACCCACCGCTTGAGCACCGAGAAGGCCAAGGTAGCGATTCATGGTCTTTGAGGGCGCGCGCAGGGCCAACCCTTTCAGATCGTCGGCACTCTCTATAGTCGCATCTCTGGTATGGATTTTACCCGGCGTATGCGCGAATACGGCGATAGGGTAAACACCCTCGAAGGCGTCTTGCATATGCGTTGTCGCAAACTCGTGGGCGGCCATGCTGGTGGCCTCACCCGTTGTGGGCAGGAAGGGTTGATCGAACGCTTCAGACTCGGGGAAGCGATTAGGCGTATAGCTGAGCAGTGTCCAGCTGATATCCACCACCCCATCTTTAGCTTGATCATAGAGCGATGGCGCTGAGCCCCCCAACTGCATGGCAGGGAATATTTCCACCTTGATAGCCCCGTCGGACTGCTCTTCGAGTCGCTTGGCCCAAGGTTCCAGATACTCGGTCTGCACTGGCGTGGTGGGGGCAGCAAAATGGTGCAAGCGCAGGGTCACCGTGTCCTGGGCGTAGCCACTGGCGCTGAGGAACATGCCGCTTAACAACACGAGGCTGGCGAGCGTGGGTTTTATTGTCATTGTAATGAACTCCTTTATTTACTTCGCTTTCTTGCAAGACATAGTGCCTTGCGCTTATCTAAATGGGGTAATGGCGCGGGCCAAGCTGCATGGTCATCCAGCGCAGGTCGGTGAATTCCTCAATCCCGGCCTTACCGCCAAAGCGTCCATAGCCGCTCGATTTGACGCCGCCAAAGGGCATCTGGGGTTCGTCGTGCACGGTGGGGGCGTTGATGTGGCAAATACCCGACTCAATTCGCTGGGCAAACTGCATTGCTCGGGCGGTGTCGCGGCTGAAAACAGCGGCCGAAAGGCCATATTCGCTATCGTTTGCCACGCGCAGGGCTTCCTCTTCATCCTTGACGCGCATCATCGCTACCACCGGGCCAAACGACTCTTCGCCATACAGACGCATCGTCTTGGTAACCCCATCCACCACGGTGGGCTGCATAATGACGCCTTCGGCCTTGCCCCCACAGGCTAAACGAGCACCATGCTGCTGGGCGTCATCGAGCAAGGTATTAAGCTTTTCTCCCGCTTCACGATTGATCAGCGTACCTAGCGCATTGCCTTCACCACGTGGGTCGCCCGCGCGCAGCGTTTCAGCCTTGCGGGCCAGCTTTTCGACGAAGGCGTCGGCGACCGCATCCACCACAACCAGTCGCTCAGTGGACATACAGATCTGGCCCTGGTTGAAGAAGGCGCCAAAGGCGGCAGCCTCAACGGCGGCGTCCAGGTCGGCATCATCAAGCACCACGAACGGCGCCTTTCCACCCAGTTCCAGCAATACCGGCTTGAGATGGCGCGCGGCTTTTTCGGCAATGATGCGCCCCACCTGGGTAGAACCAGTGAAGTTGATACGCCGCACGGCTTGATGCTCGATCAGTGCCTCGACGACCTCGGCGGCCTGCGGCGGCGCATTGGTCACCACGTTTACGATGCCATCACCCAGGCCTGCCTCGATCAGCACCTCCCCAATCAGGTGGTGGGTTCCGGGGCACTGTTCAGAGGCCTTGAGTACCACCGTATTGCCGCACGCCAGCGGTGTGGCGATGGCACGGGTACCCAGAATTATCGGCGCGTTCCAGGGGGCGATACCCACCACCACGCCACAGGGTACCCGCACGCCCATCGCCAGGTTATCGGGCACGTTGGAAGGGATGACCTCCCCATTCACTTGCGTGGTCAGCGACGCTGCCTCACGCAGAATGCTGGCGGCGACCATGACGTTAAAGCCTGCCCAACCTGGCGTAGCGCCGGTTTCGTCCACCATGCGTTCGATAAAATCGGCCTGGCGCGCCTCCATGACCTCTGCCGCTTTGAGCAGCTTGGCACGCTTTTCGCCGGGGCCCGTCGTTGACCAGGCCGGGAAGGCGCTTGCGGCGGCGTCTGCGGCCCGCGCCGCATCGGCGACAGAGGCCGCCGCCGCCTGGGTGACGACGTCACCGGTCAGCGGATTGGCCCGCGTAAAGTTGGCGCCTTGCTCAGCAGCACACCGCTCACCGCCGATTAACAGTTCAAGATCCATGGCAACCTCTCGTTTACATCATTGTCGATTGTTGTTGTCCGGTTCTTACCGGTGATAGCTCTCCAGCCCAGGCTTGATGCTCTTTTCATCGAGGAACTGTTTGAGCCCTTGCTCACGCCCCTGCTCGGGGTCAAGCTGCTGCGCCTGATCGAGCTTGGCGTAGAGGTACTCCTCGTTCTGCTCCCAGGTCAGTTCGCGGCTCATTTTGAAGCCGATCTTGGCAGCACGCAGCACAACGGGGTTCTTGTCACGCAGCGTAGCGGCTAACTCGCGGGTGGCTTCGCGTAGCTCAGTCAGCGGTACACTTTTATTAACCAGCCCCATTTTGGCTGCCTGAGGGCCGGTAAATGTTTCCCCGGTCATGATGTAGTAGAGCGCTTCCCGGTGGCCCACGGTATCGGCCATGGCTTTACTCACCAGGTTGCCGGGAGGGATACCCCAGTTGATTTCGGAGAGGCCGAACACCGACTCATCGGCGGCAATCGCCAGGTCGCAGGCCACCAGCGGCGAGAAGGCCCCGCCAAAGCACCAACCATTGACCATGGCGATGGTGGGCTTGGCGTAGTGGCGCAAGAGCTTCCACTGCCAGGTAGAGGCGTCGCGGCGAACCTTGACCTGCACAATCTCGGGGCTGGCGTCAATCTCGCGGAAGTACTCTTTAAGATCCATCCCGGCGGAAAAGGATTCGCCCTCACCGGTCAGCACCAGTACATGAGCCTCTTGATCCAGCTCAATGGTTTCCAGCACATCGATCATTTCACGGTTGAGGGTCGGGCTCATGGCGTTGCGCTTTTCAGGGCGGTTCAACGTCACCCACGCAATGCCCTCTTCGACCTTGACCTTTACGGTTTGCCAGCGATCCTGGTAGTTACTCATCTCTTACTCCTCGGGGGTTATCAAACGGCTTACAACGTTACTGATCAAAAACGACTGTTTAACAATCGGTTCAGCGCTGAACGTCTCGATTAGCTATCTCCTCGCCATCACAGTGGTTGTTAACCCTCGCTGGCTCGCGTCATGGAACATACGACCACCTTGATCAATTGATTAAGTAAACGAAGCCAAGCGAGATGGCGGGGAAGAGCACCAGCAAAATAATGCGAATTAGATCGGCCGCTAAAAAAGGCAGGATGCCTTTAAAGGTTTCCGTTAAGGGAATACGGGGGGCCATGGAGTGAATAATGAAGATGTTCAGCCCCACCGGCGGCGTGATCATGCCCACCTCAACGACCACCAGTGCCAAAATACCGAACCATATCGCCACATCGGCGGCGGGCATGCCGAAGTCCATCCCGGTGACGATGGGAAGAAAGATGGGCACGGTAAGCAGGATCATCGAGAGGCTGTCCATAAAGCAGCCAAGCACCACATAGCAGAACAGAATACCCGCCAGCACCACCCAGGGGCTGATCTCAAGCCCCACTATCCAACCGGCGGTCATTTGCGGAAGCTGAGTCAGGGCAAGGAAGCTATTGAAAACACTGGCGCCCAGTACAATAAAGAAGATCATTGCCGAGGTCACAGCGGTCTCAAGAACACAGTCACGCAGGCCGTTCCAACGCAGTCCGCCTTTTGTTATTGCCAGGGCACCGGTGGAGACCGCACCGACGGCAGCGGCTTCGGTAGGCGTAAAGATGCCTGTATAGATACCCCCAATCACCACAATAAAGATCGCCGCTCCTGGCCACACCTCCAGCAGTGAGCGCCAGCGCTCACGCCGGGATGATTTCGCCTTACTCGGCGCACTGTCAGGAAAAAAGCGCACATAAAGCGAGATGGCCAACATGTAGCTGAACACCGCTAACAAGCCCGGCACCAGGGCGGCGGCAAACATTTCGTTAATGTTCTGTTCGGCCAGGATGGCGTAGATAACCAGCACCACCGAGGGAGGAATCAAAATCCCCAAGGTGCCGCCTGCGGCCAATGCGCCGGTTGCCAGGCTGCCGCGATACCCTTGACGCTCCATCTCGGGTAGCGCTACTTGTGTCATGGTCGCGGCGGTGGCCAGCGAGGAGCCGCAAATAGCTCCAAAAGCACCACAGGCACCAACCGTCGACATCGCCAGCCCACCTCGACGGTGGCCCAGCCAGTCGTTGGCCGCCTGGAACATGGCCCTTGAAAGGCCAGCTTTTGCTGCGAACTGCCCCATGAGCAGGAACAGCGGAATAATGGATAGCGTATGGCTGGAAAAGTGTTCATATGGAAGCGTTTTCAAGCCATTTAAAAAGCCCATCGGGCCGGTAATCAGCATCATTCCTACGGCACCGACCACCAACATGGCCAAGCCGATGGGAATACGTGAGGCCATCATGAATAACAGCACCACAAAACCGCTAGCGCCCAAGGTGAGAGGTGTCATCACAGGTCTCCTTGGGCGGAATTTTCTTTAATTTGAGCTTGAGTCGAACCGGGCTGCTGCGGGCTGTAAGTAAACGCATCGCAGGTGCGATAGATACAAACCAGTGTCAAAAGCGCGAACCCCACCAGGCCGCCGATATACCCCCACCAGAGCGGTATATCCAGCAACATGCTGGTTTCCATATAGCGACGTTTATCGAGCAAGCCGTGATAGAGACGCCAGGTCATTAACCCTGCGACTACCAAAAAGAGCGTTTCAGCGATAACGGCGAGCACGCGCTGGACCATGGGCGGCGCGTGCATGACCAGTAGATCGACCGTTACATGCCCACCGCGAAGATGGCAGTAAGGTAAAAACAGAAAAACGGCAATGGCTGTTCCCATTTCCACCAGCTCGTAATCGCCGGTGATGGGGCCCACCCACGCCAGCATTGTCATATCGCTTGACACTGGTGCACTGGCTATCCACCGACCAAGGATGCTAACGACGGTGATGATAGCGAGGACTACGACCAGCAAGCCGCCGCTTATCGCGGCAACCCTGCAGGATATTTCAAGACTACGGCGCATCAATGCAGTGCCGATGGTCGGTACTGTCGCTAAGCTGCTCATCGTTTCGTCTCTTGTTTTTGGAATTCGCTGTATGGCTGAAACCCACCTTGCGCTATACACTGCGAGACCGTCACAACCAAACTAATTACTTAATATAAGTAATTGTCTTTAAGAGAGCATGCAAGCGTTGCCGTCAAAAATACGCCTAAAGTTTTATTCCTCGCCCGTATCAGAGGTGTATATTTTCACTAAAAGAGACAGCAATTGACGCCTCTCTATTTCGCTAAGTGATTGAGTTGCCTTAACATCGCTCTCCTCAGCCAATCCTTTCAACTGCTCGGTCAAAGCTTCGCCTTTTTTGCTGAGAAAAATCCCGTGGGAGCGCCGGTCTCGCTTACAGCGCACCCGCAAAGCCAGCCCTCTTTCCTCCAGATTATTAATTAAGCTAACGATTCTGGGCGGATCAATGTCCAGCACCTTGGCTAAATTGGTTTGAGTGATACCAGGATAGCCTTCAATTACCACGAGCGAAGAGAACTGGGCAGGGCGTATCTCATACTCCTGCATGGCCTCATTAAAATGTTTAAAGACAGTCAGCTGCGCCCTTCTCAAGGCGTAACCAAGGCGGTTTTCAAGCACCAGACCGGCGACAGACGTCGGCTCCTTTTCGTCGGGCTCAACTTGCTGAACAGGGTTGGTTTTTTTAGATATGGCCATGCGTTAATTCCTATCTCATTTAAATAATTACAACCAAGGTCTTAATTCAGCATCCTAGCTAATCATCTAGTTAACAACTATAACTATATTCGCCAAGATGACAGCACACAACAAATCCAAGATTTTTCATTATGGAGCTATTCATGTCACCCCCTCCTCCGTTTCCCAACACCACCTTACGAGAATACCGGCTACACGGAGGCGATGTCCCCACTTACCCACCCAGCATGACCCAGCGGCTTGCCCATTGGGCTGACAAAACACCCCTGAATACCTTTTTGGCAGAGCGCCAAGAGGGCTCGCACAAGTGGCGAACGCTAACCTTCGATGAAGCAATGTCACAAGTGATTCGCCTGGCACAAGCACTGATTGATCATGACCTGTCGGCAGAGCGGCCGCTGATGGTGCTGTCGGGAAACAGCATCGAACATGCTCTGCTTGCCTGTGCTGCCATGCATGTGGGTATTCCCTACGTGCCGGTATCGCCCTCTTACGCGCTACTGTCAGAAGATTTCGTCAAGCTGCGGCACGTGGTGGAACTGGTAACGCCAGGGATGATGTATATCGACTTGGAATCTCGCTTCAGCCGTGCATTGGCGGCTGTTTGTAGTAAGGACGTCACCTGTGTGGCCAAGGAGCCAACTCAGCGAGCCCTGACCTTTGACTCCATCGCCGCGACGCCAGCGACTGCCGCTGTGGAAAATGCCCATGCCCGAGTAACGCCTGACAGTATCGCCAAACTACTGTTTACCTCAGGGTCGACGGGCATGCCCAAGGCGGTGATGAACACCCACCGCATGCTGTGTAGCAACCAGGCCATGATGGCGAAACGACTGAGCTTTCTAGAGCGACACCCGCCGGTATTAGTCGACTGGCTACCCTGGCACCACACCTTCGGCGGCAATACGATTCTGGGGATGGCGATCCACAACGGAGGGTCGCTATATATTGACGATGGGAACCCCACCGCTCAGGGGGTTCAGCGAACCATTGAGAACCTCCGCGAGGTGTCGCCGACGTTTTACTGTAATGTCCCCAAGGGGTTCGAAGCACTGGTCGAGCATTTGCGCAACGATGACACCCTGCGCGAGGCCTTTTTCCGCGATCTGAAAATGTTGCACTTCGGAGGTGCCGTGCTACCCGCCCATGTGCGTTCCGCTCTGGAAAGTTTAGGCGAACAGACACGCGGGGCTCCCGTTCCCATGTTGACGGGGCTCGGTTCCACCGAAGCATGCCTGGCATTCTGCACCCAAGAGCCCAGCGACACACCAGGGCTGATCGGCCAACCTGTCCCGGGCATGACAGTGAAGCTGGTGGCGACGGACGATAAGTGGGAGGCGCGTCTTAAGGGGCTCAACATCACGCCGGGGTACTGGCGCGATACACAGCGAACCAACGAGGCGTTTGACCACGAAGGCTACTACTGCACCGGGGATGCCATGCGACTCCTTGACCCCGACCACCCCGAGCGTGGGCTAATCTTTGACGGTCGGCTAAGCGAGAATTTCAAATTGGTGACCGGCACCTGGGTCAATGTGGGCACCCTGCGCCTACACCTTGTGGAGCACTTCGCTCCGCTGGTACAGGACATCGTGGTGGTCGGGGAAGGGCGCGACTACCTGACCGGCATCGTCGTATTGAACCTTCCTGCCTGCCAACAGCAGCTTGGCTCGGAGAATACGCCGCTTGAGGTGCTGGCGGCAGACCCCAGCCTGCACCAGTGGTTCGCACAACGCCTGGCGACCCATTGCCGTGGCCAGTCAAGCTCCATGCGTTTAGAGCGCCTATTGTTGCTCGACCAGCCGCTTTCAGTTGACCGTGGCGAACTGACCGACAAGGGCTCAGTGAACCAGCGGCTCGTACGCGAGCGCTACACGGATCTTGTGGCGTGTCTCTACGCTGAGCCACCACAGGATCCACGCATTATCCTACCCTCTGCAAACCCAGCGCCTTAACAGCGGTACTTTTAGATAGCCATACGTGACCTACAAAAGAGGCTGGCAAAGTGCCAGCCTAAAGCATGATCGAAACAGCGGAAAATCACTTACATCTTCACATCACTGCAATGTCTAGATGGCTAGAATTGGAAGGTGGCACTTGCCTGAAGGCGACTCGCATCGTTGGAGACCCCATTCACCTGCTCGATATCCGCATGTTGGTACTCAAGACCGACTGACATACGATCAGTAACATCCCAAATCACATTGGCAAACCCATAGTCTAGGGTTTCGAAATGATCGCCATAGCCTGCAGGCAAGTCTTGCTCAAGACGTGAAACACCCACAGAGCTGAACCAGCTATCCGTCCAGTAGTGATTAAGTGAGAGACCGAACGCCTGGGTTTCGATAGCTTCAAGGCCATCACCCTTTACATAGACATCAGGCGCGTTGCGGTGCCCTACATTGCCAGGGTTACCCATATAGTTACCAATACCCTCGCCATAGGTGACACTGCCTTTCAAGCTGGTTGACGCATTAAAGGGCAAATTAAACTGCGCCTGCACCCCGTAGCCGCTGACTTCATCATCAATGGTATTGGTGATGTTATTGGTCGACAGTTGCCGCGCTATCCCCGATAGCGCAAATAAACGCTTATATTCATAGCGCAGTGTCAAATCTGGAAGCTGGCTCTCCCCATCGGCTACTGACGCATCATTGCGGGCAATAACCGTGGTGGGGTTTTCCAAGGCAACAGAGAAACTCCCTTCCCCGACAGGCTGCGTATAGCGCAGCTGGGCCTGCCGCTCAAAGGCGTAGCCCTTAGGATCACCGAGCACCAGGGTGCGCGTCCCGCCTACGAAACTCATGAAATTTGACCACGTTTGCCCGGCGAGAAAACCGTTCAATTCGCCATACGCATGGCGCAACCCAAACTTGCCATCGGGCACAAAATGCCCTTCGAAGTAAGTCGTTAAACGCCCATAGTCAGTCGCGGTGTGGGTGCGGAAATTCAGGCGGGACTCATAGGCCGTAAAGCTGGTTCGACCATCGGTTCGATTGCCTGGGTTCATAACGGCGTAAGGATCCGTTGATGTGCCCAGGTCGTAGTCGAAGTCGTAAAACGCATCGAGCTTAACGTACCCACCAAAAGCGATATCGGTTTTGGTGCCTGGAATATTCATCGTTGATCGGTGATTCCAGGGCGGGCCGACACGGCTTGGCTCACCGGTGACGACAGGCTGTCCGGCTTCTACAACATCAAACGCATGGGCCTGGGCAGCAAGTGCGCAGGGAGCGAGAAGAGCGCATGCAACAAAGTGGTTAATTTTCATTGTTTATCTCTGCTTTTGGTCGTAGTGGTTAGCTGTAATTGTTCTTAATGCGAACCATGGTCCGCACTACGTACTAAAGCTGCGAAAAAAACCTCCATCTGTCAATTACAATGGAGGTTCACCATCACCCAACACTTATAAAGTATTGAATAAAAATAACTTTATATGATTTATACTTTGGTTTAATTACACATTATAACTAAATACTCAGGTATTTCTATTCAGATTCAGCCAGCAGCTCAGGGTAACGCAGCCCGATCAGCGCATGCTCGCGCATCAACATTTCTGCCCTTGCCCCTTCTCCTTCTTTAAGTGACTGAAATATAATCTCATGATGAAACTGTGCTAACTGCAATTTTTTAAACTCTCTCTCTAGATCATTGCTATCAATGATGATTGAGTCGGCGGCAGCAAAGGGCAGATGATTATTTCTTGCAATGGCATCCGCTACGACATCGCTGCCAATAGAGTGAATGATGATGCCGTGAAAATGGGTATTAAGCTCACTCCATTGATTGATATCTGACTCCAATAGATATCCTTTGGCGATTAGCAGCTTTCCTTTTTGGATCCAAAGATCCAATTCCTTCTTGACGTCGGTTGATAGGCCCTGCTCAGCCAGACGCCGCGCGGCCAACCCTTCCAATACCCCGCGAACTTCAACCGCGCAGTGCACATCCACCTGGGTAAACTCTCGCACCATAAACCCGCGCTTGCCCGCCTGTTGCAGCAACCCTTCCTGCTCCAGTGTACGAAAAGCCAGCCGTACCGGCGTTCTCGAAACACCCAACTGTTCCGCGACCGCGACTTCACCAAGCCGTTCCCCAGGCGCATATGCCCCCTCGCTGATCAATTTACGCAGCCGACTGACGACACTTTTATCGTTGTTACTCATGTGTTTTTTCTCTCATATCAACACAGTATTGCTCACCATTAGCGAACTATACGAAAGTATAGATTGACTGCCCAAACCTTCCTCGCCTTTACTTTGGATCCAATAAAGATAATTACAACACTAAACCAATAAGGAGTTTACCGTGACTCAACAAGCCCCCTTTCCTTTAAATACCTGGTACGTCGCCTGCACCCCAGAAGAACTGGCAGAGAAGCCACTTGGGCGAACTATTTGCAACAAACAACTAGTTTTCTTCCGTGGTGACGAAAACCGTGTGGCCGCCGTCGAGGATTTCTGCCCCCACCGCGGCGCCCCGCTCTCCTTGGGCTTCGTGCGTGATGGCAAGCTGGTGTGCGGCTACCACGGCCTTGAAATGAACTGCAGCGGCAAATGCGACAGTATGCCCGGCCAGCGGGTTCGCGGCTTTCCAAGCAATCGAGCCTATCCCGTTGAGGAACGCCACGGCTTTATCTGGATCTGGCCCGGCGATCCCGAGAAAGCCGACGCCGACCTGATTCCCGAGCTGCACTGGGCCAATAACCCCGACTGGGCGTATGGCGGCGGCCTCTACCATATTCAGTGTGAATATCGCCTAATGATCGATAATCTCATGGACCTTACCCATGAGACCTATGTGCATGCCTCCAGCATTGGCCAACCCGAGATAGAGGAGGCGGCGCCGGAAACAACGGTGAACGGCGATGAAGTGGTCACCAGTCGCGAGATGGAAAATATACCCGCGCCACCCTTCTGGCAGGCGGCTCTAAGGGGTAACGGGCTCGCTGATGACGTGCCTGTCGACCGCTGGCAAATCTGCCGCTTTACGCCTCCAAGCCATGTACTCATCGAAGTCGGCGTGGCCCACGCCGGTAATGGAGGGGCTAACGCTCCGGCCAATGTAAAAGCCTCAAGTATCGTGGTCGACTTTATCACTCCGGAGACGGATACCTCTATCTGGTACTTCTGGGGCATGGCCCGCAACTTCAAGCCGGAAGATCAAGCGCTCACCGACAGGATCCGTGAGGGCCAGGGCAAGATCTTCGAAGAAGACCTTGAGATGCTCGAGGCACAACAGCGCAACCTGATTCGCTACCCCGACCGCCAACTGCTTAAACTCAATATCGACGGCGGTGGCGTACAGGCACGCCGCATCATTGACCGTATTCTGACAGAAGAACGGGCGGTGGAGCAGGCAACGCAAGCGCAGGAGACGACAGCATGAGCCACCCCTCCTTATCGCTTATCGTAGAAGTCAAAGCGCGCCATGAGGAGGCACTTGGCATCGCCACCTTCGAGCTTGCCGACCCTCATGGTCGGCCGCTTCCGCCCTTCAGTGCAGGCGCCCATATCGACGTGCAAGTGAAAGAGGGCGTGATACGACAGTACTCACTGTGCAATCACTCAGAGGAGCGGGATCGCTACCTGATTGGCGTATTGCGGGATGAAGCCTCCAGAGGAGGCTCCGTCGCCATGCACGATGAGGTTAAAGAGGGTGACCTCCTGCTGATCAGTGCTCCTAAAAACCACTTCCCGCTCAAGCCGGCTAAACGAACGTATCTGCTGGCGGGCGGGATCGGTATCACGCCATTGCTGTGCATGGCAGAGCGATTGGCGCGTACCGAGGCAGACTTCGAGCTGCACTACTGTGCGCGTTCTGCCAAGCGCATGGCCTTTCGCGAGCGTATCAAGGCATCAAGCTTTGCCGATAGAACGCGCTTCTACCTGGACGATGACGACGCGTCCCCGCCCCTCGACCTGGAAGAACTGCTCGGTGACCCAGAGGCTGACGTCCAGGTTTACGTCTGCGGCCCTGTCGGCTTTATCGACGCCGTCCTATCAACGGGTAAACAGTGCGGCTGGCCAGACGACCAGCTGCACACCGAGTACTTTGCAGGCGCTGAGACAACCTCGGAAGACGACGGTAGCTTCGAGGTGCGTATCGCCAGCAGTGGTGCCTCCTTCACCGTGCCCGCCGATAAGACCGTCCATCAGGTGCTGGCTGAAAATGGCATCGACATCATGGTGTCCTGCGAGCAAGGGGTCTGCGGCACCTGCCTGACCCGTGTGCTTGAAGGCGAGCCCGACCACCGGGATTTATACCTGGAGGATCATGAGCACGCGGCCAACGATCAGTTCACGCCTTGCTGCTCCAGAGCCAAGAGCAAAACGCTTGTGCTGGATCTCTAAGCCATCATAAAAGCCGTCACAAGAGCGGTCACAACAACAATCACTAAAACGTACTCCCGTTGACTGGATATGAGGATAACGACAATGAAAAAGCAGTCCCAAGGCTTAGCCAAGACAACTCTGTTTGGCGTATTCGCCGCTTCGCTCGCCGCCTCCACCGTGGAGGCCAATACCACCCTCAGAGTGGCGCACGTCTGGCCAGGGGGCTCCATGATCGACCGCGAGCTGTTTCAGGCATGGGCGGAAAGCGTCGAAGAGGCCGCCGACGGTCGGTTGAACGTTGAAGTCTATCCTGGGCAGACCCTCGCCAAATCAGACAAGACCTATGAAAGCGCCGTGATGGGGGTCGCTGATATTGGCGCGTCCGCCCAAGGGTACACAGCGGGCCGCTTTCCGCTCACCCAGGTAGTCGAGCTGCCGGGGGTGTCAGCAAGCGCCCGCCAAGGCGCCTGCATACTTCAGTCGCTTTATGATCAAGGCCACTTTGAAGAGGAGTACGCCGACACGCGTCCTCTGTTCTTGTTCACGACCGGCCCAGGTTATCTGCATACCAAGGAACAGCTGATTGAAACACCGGCTGATCTCGAGGGGCTTCGTTTACGCCGTCCCACGCCCGTGGTGGGGGATATGTTCGAACGCCTGGGCGCCCAAGCGGTGGGCATGCCAGCGCCGGATGTGTTTACCTCCATGCAGCGTGGCGTGGTCGATGGCCTGAGTTTCAACTGGGAAGGTATGAAAACCTTCCGGCTAAATGAACTGGCGCAGTACCATACGGAAGTCCCCCTGTATGACCTTTCCCTGTTCGCCACCATGAGCCAACGCAGTTACGACAGCCTGCCCGCCGATTTGCAGCAAGTGATCGATGACCACAGCGGTTTGGAGTGGTCGCTGCGCGCGGCGGAGGTCTACGACGAGATGATACGCCAAGGCCGTGAAGAAGCCGTTGAAGCGGGGCATGAGTTTGTAGTCATCGAAGACGCCCTGGATGATCCCGAATGGGGCCCTGTGCTGCAGCAGACCATTGATGATTACTTGGATGATATTGGCGGCTCCGCCAATGACATCTACGAAGCAGCGATGGATTTACAGCAAAGCTGTTCGGCTTAGTTTAAGAATTCATCACTATCGCCATACTATAAAGGCAGCCAATTGGCTGCCTTTATAGTTTGATTAACCCCCTTCATACACAGATCAAAAATCAAAAAACACCGTCTCGCCTTCGCCCTGTAAGCGTATATCCAACCGGTAGCGCACCTTGCCATCCGCCTCTTCGCGCCTGGCGATCAGCGTTTGTCGGCGTGCCGGTGACTCGATACGGGAAAGCACCGGACACTGCGCATTGGCATCGGCCTCATCATCAAAGTAAAGCCGCGTTTGCAGGTGAATATTGACCCCCCGAGCAAAGACCGCCAGATTAATGTGCGGCGCCATTGCCAGGCCACTCGGGTGCTTCACCGCGCCGGGCTTGATGGTGTTCAGCGTCCACTCGCTGCCGTGATCGAAGGTAGTGGCGGTACGGCCAAAGCTGTTGAACGGCTTTTTTAGATCGTAATCGGTTTGGTAGTTGCCGTCAGCATCTGCTTGCCATGCCTCGATAAAGGCGTCGCGCACCAGATCACCGTTGCCATCGATAACAGTACCGACTACCTCGATGTGTTCGCCTTGTGCGTCCGGCTTGGCCATTTCATTCCAGACTTCTTCGTCCCGTACCGGGTTACCCGCCGCGGCGAGAGCAAGACCAATGTGTACATAGGGGCCAGCGGTTTGCGAGGCGGTTTCACGCAGCATCAATTCACTGGTCGGCTGGGTATTGGGTTGCTTCATGATATCTCCCCTGGCCTTACTGGTTTTCGAAGTAGGTTTGCAACTCGCCGCGCACCACGATATCGAACCGATAGGCCAAGCAGTCCATCGGCTTGCTATGGGCCATATCCAGCCGCCCGATCATGGTTTCCACCGCCTCGGGGTCGTTGAGCGTATGCACGATTGGACAGAGTGGAATCAGCGGGTCGCCTTCGAAATACATCTGGGTGATTAACCGGGTGGAAATCGCAGGCCCGGTCACCGAAACGTGAATATGCGCCGGGCGCCAGCTGTTCATATCATTCGGCCACGGGTAAGGGCCAGGCTTGATGGTACGGAAACGGTAAAAGCCTTGATCATCGGTCGAACAGCGACCCACACCGCCGAAGTTGGGGTCCAGCGGCGCCAGGTACTTATCGTTTTTATGCCGGTAACGACCGCCCGCATTGGCCTGCCACATCTCCACCAGCGTATGCGGTACAGGCTTGCCAAACTGATCCATCACCCGGCCAAACATGATAATCCGCTCGCCTTGGGGGAGTCCGCCCTGGCTCGAATCCTGGCGAAAGTTCAGCAGCAAGTCATTATCGTAAGGCCCTATGCGTAGGTGGCTAAAATCCGGGCCTGTCAGCTCTGATGCCGTGGGCTGCTGCATACTGACCAGCGCCTGCCGGGGGGATCGTGCCACCGAGGTTTTATAATCTGGCGCGTAAGCAGGCGGATGCCAGTTACGGTCGCGGGCCACAAAGCGTTTATTCTCGTGGGTCATCGCCCTTACCTCTCATCAATTATTTTGATCGCTATTCGCCCCAGCCCAGCTCTTTGGCAAGAGCAAAAGCATGGTTAGCTGCCGGTACGCCGCCATAAATGGCCACATGCATAAGCACTTGGCGCAGTTCAGCTTCTGTCAGCCCAATCCGTTTGGCAGTTTTCAAGTGCAGCGTTAGCTCTTCCCGGCCGAGGGCAGCAAGAATCCCGGTGGTGATCATGCTGCGCTCGCGGCGGGTCAGGTCCTCGTTGCTCCACAGCTCACCCCAGGCCAGGCGGGTGATCATCTGCTGGAAGGGGGCGTCCAGGCTGTTGGCGTTGGCGGTAGAGCGCGCTACATGCGCTTCGCCCAATACCTGCTTGCGGGTTTCCAGGCCGGTGGCGTAGGCCACGCCGTGGTTGGCCACATCGCCTAAGTCAACGGCCAAAACCGCGAGTAATCTCTCGGCAAATAACGCGGGGGCTTCTACCGCGGGCACATGGCCCACGCCATCAAAAATTTCCAGCGGTGCATCATCAAGCTCTGCTGCTAAAGCTTCCAGCGTCGCGGGCGGCGTCGCCATATCTTCACTGCCGCCCAATAGCTGAACGTTAGTGTTCTTACCCGAGAGCTTTCCCGTAAAGGTATCGCGACCAAGCATTTCACACAGTTGGGCGTAGGACTCACCGTCACCACGGCCCATCTGGGTGCACCAACCGGCTTTCAGTGACGGGCTTGCCTTAAACGCCTTTGTTGCAAACCAGCGCGGTACGATCTCTTCAGACATCGCCGCCAGGCCTTCCTGGCGCACGCGACCTGCGCGGGTGTTCCATAAGTCCGAGTTGCCGATTACCGCGCCGGTATTGGTCAGTGTCGCAGATAGCAGACGGTCGCTATGCTCGATAATCAGCTGCTGTCCCACCACACCGCCAATCGAGGTGCCCACAAAGTGGAAGCGCGCAGCGCCCGCCAGCTCGGTCAGCGCCAACGCCTCAGCGGCCAGATCAGCGGGGGTGATCTGCTCGCCGCTGGCTGCCTGACTGGCGCCGTGGCCGGGCAAATCCCAGGTCAGCACCCGGTAACGGGGTAGCAGCGCAGGGATAATGTCATCCCAAACTGACTGGCTCATGCCCAGCGGATGGGCCAGCACCACCAATGGATTGGCCTCTGAGCCGAGCAGTCGGTAAGCCACACTGCGGCCGTTGATCTCCAGAAATGCCATATGAATCCTCCCTTCCTCAGACGTCGCATCATGGGGAAAATAGCGATAAGAGGAAAGATAGGCGCCCCTTACCTCTTATATCTTCCTTCTCACACCCTTTCTATCAGCGTCGCGATACCCTGACCCACGCCCACACACATGGTGCACAGCGCATAGCGTTTGCCACTGGCTTGCAGCTCATGGGCGGCGGTCAACAATAGGCGGGCACCGGACATGCCCAGCGGGTGCCCCAGTGCAATCGCGCCGCCGTTAGGGTTGACGCGAGGGTCATCATCAGCCAGGCCCAGGTCACGCATACACGCCAGTGCTTGGGCGGCAAAGGCTTCGTTGAGTTCGATAATGTCGATGTCATCGAGGCTTACGCTGGTGCGTTCCAGCAGTCTGTTGACGGCCGGCACAGACCCGTAGCCCATGATGCGCGGCTCGACGCCCGCTGTCGCCATGCCGATGATTCTAGCCATCGGGGCAAGGCCGTGCTGCTTGACCGCCGCGCCGCTGGCCACCAGCATGGCGGCGGCGCCGTCGTTGACGCCCGAGGCGTTACCTGCCGTGACACTGCCTCCATCACGGAAGGGCGTGGTCAGGCCAGCGAGTTTTTCCAGAGTGGTTTCCCGCAGGTGCTCGTCCTGATCAAAGATCAGCGGCTCCTGCTTGCGGCGGGGAATCTCGATGGCGGTAATTTCATGAGCGAAACGCCCGCCCTTTTGGGCGGCGGCGGCTTTCTGCTGGGAGCGCAGTGCAAAAGCGTCCTGGTCTTCCCGGGAGATGTCGAACTGCTCGGCGACGTTCTCTGCGGTCTCCGGCATGGACTCGACGCCGTAGGCTTTCTTCATCAGCGGATTGATAAAGCGCCAGCCGATGGTGGTATCTTCAATCTTCTGCCCGCGGGCGAAGGCGCTATCGGCCTTGCCCATGACGTAGGGCGCGCGGGACATGGACTCCACGCCACCAGCGAGCGCCAGTTCCATCTCACCGGCTTTGATGGCACGAAAGGCCGTGCCCACGGCGTCCATACCCGAGCCGCACAGGCGGTTCAGGGTCGTGCCAGGCACCGAGGCAGGGATGCCCGCCAACAGTGACGACATCCGCGCCACATTGCGGTTGTCCTCACCGGCTTGGTTGGCACACCCCATGAAGACTTCTTCAATGGCAACAGGATCGAGGTCCGGCGCTTCTGCCAGTACGGCCTTGAAAATCGTCGCGGCGAAATCATCCGGGCGCACGCTGGCCAGGGTGCCGCCAAAACGGCCTACCGCCGTGCGGCGGGGATGACATAAGTAAATGTCACTCATACAAAACTCCTTATTCACCCGTGTGGGCGCGCTCGGTTCGAGCTTTCAGCTCGCGCAGAATCTCAAGCTCTGTGGCGCTGGGCTCTGGGGTGCTTTCCAGCTGTTCGGCAAAACGGATATCCCAGCCCGTTGCCTCAATCACGTCGTCACGACTTACCCCGGGATGGAGCGATACCACCACCAGCTCTTTGCTATTTGGGTCGGGTTTCATTACGCACAGGTCGGTGATCACCCGGGTGGGGCCTTTGCCGATGTTAGGGACGTTATCGCGGCCTTTGCCATCGCGGCCAAAGCCCAGGGTGGTGACGAAGTCGACGTCTTTTACAAAGGCGCGCTTGGAGTGTTTCAGGGTGATAAAGACTTCACCGGCGTTGGTGGCAATTTCCGGTGCCCCACCGCCGCCTGGCAGGCGCACCTTAGGGGCTTTATAATCCCCGATCAGCGTTGTATTCAGGTTAGCAAAGCGGTCTATTTGCGCGGTACCCAAGAAGCCTACATCGACTTTCCCTCCCTGCAGCCAATAGCGGAACATCTCCGGCACCGCCACGGTGGTCAGCGCCGATTCACAGAGTTCGCCGTCGCCAATCGAGAGCGGCAATACGTCGGGCCTGGTTTGCAGCGTACCGGACTCGTAAATCAGCACCACATCAGGGGCATGGGTCAGTCGCGCCAAATTGGCGGCTTCCGACGGCAGGCCAATGCCCACAAAGCAGGTCATGCCATTTGTCAGCGCTCGTGCGGCGGTGACCGACATCATTTCAGAAGAGGTGTATTCAAGGCTCATCAGGCTTTCTCCCCAGCAGTGTAGACGTGCTCATCGAGCCACTGAGTGAAGGTGTCACGGTCGCGGGCAATGGCATCCCACTCTTTATAAAAGCGGTTGCTGCGGTCGTAGTAGCCGTGAGTGTAAGATGGCAACGCGCCCTTTTCCGCAACAGCAACAGCGCTGACAGCCCAGCCGGGAATCACGCAGGCATTCGGATGAGTATTCAGGTCGTCGACGATTTCTTCGACCGTGACAATACTGTGCTTGGCGGCAAGTACTGCTTCCTTCTGTACGCCAACAATGCCTTCTACCAGCACGTTGCCCTGGCGATCCGCCCGCTGGGCGTGAACAATCGATACATCCGGACGTACCGAGGGCACGGCGGCCAGGCGCTCACCGCTGAACGGGCAATCGATGAACTTGATTTGGTCATTGACGCTGGGCAGTTCGCTGCCGATGTAGCCACGAAAGACGGCCAGTGGCAGGCCAGCTGCACCCGCCTCAAAAGCACAGGCCATCGCCGCGTGGCTATGCTCAAGAATCTCGATCTTGCGTGGCCACCCTTTCTCCACTGCATCGCGCAGGCGGTGCAGTGAGCCGACACCGGGGTTGCCGCCCCAGGAGAAAATCACTTTCTTGGCACAGCCCGCGCCAATCAGTTGATCGTAGATGATATCGGGGGTCATGCGGATCAACGTGAGGTCGCGTTTTTTCTGACGAATCACCTCGTGGCCCGCCGCAAATGGAATCAGGTGGGTAAAACCTTCCATGGCAACGGTAGCGCCGTCTTCGACGAAGCGCGCTACCGCGTCATGCAAGCTGAGAAACTCGGCCATGATGGGTGCCTCTTAGCTGAACGTTGCTAACTTATTGGTATTTGTTCGTTAAACGAACATAGATTCTCTATACGAACAAGTTAATCCCGAACGCTAATCCGGTCAAACCCTACAGCGTTGCCACTGCGCCAAGCAGACGCGCCACTACCCATTAATGCATAAATTAAAGTATATATTTTTCAGTTATTTATTTTTCTTCCAGCCACTTTTTAGCGCGTATAACCTGAAGCGAGCTACTACCAAGGTATAATCCAGGGTCGCACGCTTTGCGCAACGCATCAGTATCAACATTGCCTTTTACATCGGGGTGGTCGGCAAGTATTTCAGAATAGGGTCTTGCTTCTTGACGTGCCGTTTCCGCGGCCGCTGCGCTCACGGCTTTCGCTTTATCCGAGCCTAATTGGGGCGTCAGCATCCGAGCCACTGGCTCGGCCATAATGCCGCCGCCGGTAGCCGCCAGATTTCGCCGCATATTGTCGGCGTAGACCTCTAGCCCTTCCAAAAGCACGGCCGCTTGCTCCAGCGCCCCCTCCAATAGCAGAGCGCTCTCCATTAACGGTGCCCACTCGGCGTGCCATTCACCCAGCCCACGTTCAAGGGGCTGCGCAGCGGCGTTGATCAGCACACTGGTGTGGCCATGCACTTGCCGGGCTGCGCCACGGATCAGCGCGCTGCGTACCGGGTTACGCTTATGGGGCATGGAGGAGGACTCGCCCATCCCAGGTGCCGAGGGTTCCGCCACTTCGCCGATTTCGGTTTGGGTAAGCAGCGACACATCCAGGGCGATTTTTTCAGCAGCCCCTGCAACGGCGTCTAGCGCCGTGCCAAGGGCATGAATCGGGTAGCGGTCGGTATGCCAGGGCAGCACCGGTACCGCCAAGCCTAGCCGCTCGGCAATTGCGTCCATCCACTCAAGTCCAAGAGCATCCCAACCCGAGTGCACGCCCACCGCGCCGCCAAACTGCACGGGGAGTTCCACCTCACTCAGGCGACGGCGGCTTTGTTCCAGGCCAATCGCCCAGTGAGCCACCTTGACGCCAAAGGTGATTGGCAGTGCCTGTTGCATCAGGGTGCGACCCACCATCGGTGTGTCGGTATGGGCAGACATCAACGCCGTTGCGGCAGAACGGCAGCGCAACAACAAATGATCCAGCGCCACCAAGCGTGGTTTGAGGAGCAGCATCAGCGCGGAATCGACCACATCCTGGCTCGTTGCACCCTGATGCCAATAGCGCTTTATCTCGTCGGTCAACCTCGCCCGCCCCTGTTTCACAAAAGGAATCGCCACATTCCCGCCGCTGGCGATGCCCACGGCGATCTCTTCGCTATCAAAGGCGGCACTTTCCAACTGTTCACGCATCTGCTGGCTGACGCCCTGGGGCATCGCGCCGCAGGCTTCTTGCACCTCAGCAAGCGCTAGCTCGAACGCCAGCATGGCGCGCACCATGGCGTCATCGTCGCACTCCATTACTGCTTGCTGACCCATAAACGGATGCTTTAGAAATGCGGCAGGCATGGGCGGTTCGCCTCCTCTATAACGGTGTCCAGGAAAAATGCACAGATGTTCGTCATTCGAACTGTACGTTAGACAGGCAGGCGCTAACTTGCAATTGTCATCTTGCGACGCTAGGTGCTCACGATTGACACAATGACTCGTCGGTGCACACGTAGCGCATTACCATATCGGTAACGTGGTCTTCTAATTTTTGCTGGTTTTCGGGCGCGGCTTGCTGCCAGTCAAAAATACGCGAAAAGGTGTGCTGGTTTGAGACATTGAAAAATGACAGTGCGCTAATCAGCCAGTGTAGCTCTCGCGAGTCTAGGCCCTTTCGAAAGCAGCCAGCCTCTACGCCACGCCTATAGACATTCGTCAGCACATCAATCACCCCGGCATTGAGCGATTGAATCACCTCTGACTGCGCCAGAAAGCGACCATGATGAATATTCTCGATCATTACCAGGCGAATAAAGTCGGGATTATTGGCGTGATGATAGAAGGTGAAACGCACCAGGCGGCTTAGTGCTTCAAGCGGTGCCAGGTGGTCAAGGTCCAGTTCGGCTTCCTGTAAGCGCACCTTCTGGTAAGCGGCCTCCAAGGTATGCAAATAAAGCGTCTCTTTATCACTAAAGTAGTAGTAAATCATCCGCTTGGAGGCGCGGGTTTTTTCGGCGATCTCATCGATCCGCGCCCCGGAGAGGCCTTTTTCTGAGAATTCGCGGGTAGCCACGGCCAGAATATCGGCGCGTACGGATTCAGGGTCGTTCTTGCGCCGACGCCGCATTGCCGGGGGGCTGGCTTTAGTCGAAGGAGCTGTCATAAAAAGTGCCTTTTATTGTCATGGTCGTCTTTGGTCTAGTATGCCATACCTTGACTGAACGTACCATTTCGTACATTGTTTATCGGGACAGATGGGATAAGCCAAGCACGCCCTTGCCATAGGCTTATCCAACCCCATGACAACGGCCCACAAGAGGACAACAACAATGTCTCTACAGCCCATATTTTCACTAAAACAAACGTCCATGAAACATACGCTGGCGGCCGCTGTCGCCGCCACCACACTCATTGCCGCGGCGAATGCCTCCGCACAAACACTGCGCTTTGCCCACGTAGACCCGGATGACTGGACGACCTCAAAAAAAGGTGCGGCCGGTCAAGTGTTCAAAAATCTGGTAGAAGCCGAAACTGATCTTACAGTAGAGCTTTTCCCTGCCGCCTCGCTAGGCGGTGAAACCGAGCTACTTGAGGGCGCGCAGGATGGCACCATCAGCATCGCAATGGTTTCCGGCGCCTACGCCAATTTCTGCGAGGCCGTCGCCGTCACTGATATCCCTTACACCTTCCCGTCTGCACCGGTGGCCTGGGAAGTGATGGACGGTGAATTTGGCACCGCTCTGGCGGAACATTGCTTGCAAGAAACTGGCCTTCGCACGCTGGCCTACGGCGAGACGGGGTTTCGCCACTTCACCAACTCCGTGCGTCCGATCCACTCCCCGGAGGATATGGAAGGCCTTAAATTCCGCGTGCAAACCATTCCGCTTTACCAGGAAATGGTAGAAGGGCTAGGTGCCGAGCCACAGGGCATCGCCTGGGGTGAGGTGCCAACAGCGCTCGCGACCGGTGTGGTGGATGGTCAAGAGAACCCCATCTCGGTGATCTACGGCAATAATTTCTACGAGTTCCAGGATTATCTCACACTAGACCGCCACGTTTACGGTGTTGACCATATCCTGATCAACGATGAGATCTTTCAGTCGCTCTCAGAAGAAGAGCAAGCCGCGGTTAAACGTGCCGCAGTAGTCGCTGGCACCACCGGCCGTGCTATCCAGCAGTTCAACTCGGCTGAGGGTATCGCCAAGCTGGAAGAAGAGGGCATGGAAATCACCCAGCCCAACGCCGAACAAATGGAAGCCTTCCGCAAAGCGGCCCAACCACCGGTTCAGGACTATCTGCGTGATGAACTGGGGGATGATGCTGTGTGGATCGAGCGTCTTTCTTCCGCTGTGGAAGAGGCGTCCGCGCGCTTCTAACCCCCGCCTGAACAACGCGCTTTGCGAGTGGGCCTTGAGTGGCCCACTCGCGACCCCGCGTGCCTGACTACGATTGAAGGTGCCCTTATGTCTCATCTTCTCGCCCGCCTACACCGCGGCCTGATCCTGTTCAATGGCAGCTTGGCAGGACTTGCCATGGTGCTGATTTTTCTGTTGGTGGCAGGCAATGCCTTTGCGCGCTACACCTATGGCGGCTCCATTACCTGGGGAGAAGACGCCGCCATCTATTTGATGATTTACGGCCTGATGTTCGGCATGTCTTGGGCGTATCTGCAGGACAAGCATATCGGCTTTGATCTTATTCGTCGGCTACTGCCGCCGCGCTGGGTGCGCTGGCAGGCACTTGCTGTCGATCTGGTGGTACTGGTGATCAGTATTGGCTTGATGGTATCGGCAGTCGAGTTCATCGCCTCACGCGGAAGCCGTACTTCCGCAAGCACGGGCATGCCGATGTGGCTGTTTCAAGCATCAATGCTCCTCGGCGGCGGGCTGCTAAGTCTCTCTGCCCTGGTAATGGGCGTGCGACGCATGACCGAGTACACCGTTGAGGAGACATCATCATGATTTTTTTGCTGCTTTTAGCTCTCGTATTACTCGGTGTGCCGTTTGCTTTTTCCATCTTGGGAACGCTCACGGTGATGATGAGCACCGGTGACTTGCCTTACCACATCCGTATCGTCTCCCAGCAGTTTTTCGGCGGCATGGAGTCTTTCCCTTTGTTGGCGATTCCGCTGTTCATTCTGGCCGGCGAGCTGATGAACGAAGCGGGTATCACCCACCGGATTATTAATCTGGCCACCGCCATTGTCGGTCGCCTGAAAGCCGGGCTGGCCCACGTCAATATCTGGGCATCGGTGATTTTTGCAGGCCTTTCGGGTTCAGCGATTGCCGACACCTCCGCACTTGGGCGGGTGTTTATACCCTCGATGGAGAAAGAGGGCTACCCACGCGATTTTGCCGCTGCGCTCACCGCTGCCTCTTCGGTGATTGGCCCGATTATTCCACCGAGTATTCCGGTTATTATCTACGCGCTCACGGTTTCGGGCGTGTCGGTTCCGGGGCTGTTTTTGGCCGGTATCATCCCGGGCTTTTTGCTGGCATTAGGGCTCTCCATCTACGTCTACTTTTTTGCCGGTGACCTGGGCGCCACGCAGTCAAAACAGCAGTCGCGCCGCCACGCGCTTCTCCACGGCCTGCTGCCCGCGCTCATGCCGGTGTTTGTGGTCGGCTCGATTCTTGCCGGAATTGTCACGCCCACCGAGGCGGCGGCCTTTGCCGTGGTCTACGCGCTGATTCTGGGCGTGGTGCTCTACCGCAACATCAAACTGGTTAACCTGCCCGCTATCTTCGCCCGGGCCATGCGCGACAGCGCGGTGATCATGGTCATCATGGGGGCAGTCGCTGCCGCCAACTGGGTGCTGACGTTCGAGCGCGTCCCCAACATGCTCACTGAGTGGGCGTTGATGAGCATCGACACCCAGTGGACCTTCCTGATTGCTGTGATTCTGCTCCTGCTGGTGGTGGGGCTGTTCCTGGAAGGTATTGCGGCCATTTTGGTGCTGGTGCCGATTCTGCACCCCATCGCCATGGCGCTGGGTATCGACCCACTGCACTTCGGTATCGTGGTGATCTTCAACCTGATGATGGGCCTGATCACACCGCCCATGGGGCTCTGCCTATTCGTCGCCGACTCGGTTTCCGGCGTGGGAATGGGGCCGATTATCCGCCGCATTCTACCGATGCTCGCCGTGCAGTTCCTGATTCTGCTGCTGATTACCTTCGTGCCCGAGCTGGTCACCTTCCTGCCGCGCTTGGCGGGTTACTGATCCGATTTCATATAGATTGAGGAGCGTTACACCATGTACTCATCCATTGCCACGGTTTGCCTAAGCGGCTCGCTGGAAGAGAAGGTAGACGCCATCGCTCAGGCCGGCTTCGAAGGACTTGAGCTGTTTGAAAACGACTTAACCGCCTTCACAGGCACGCCGCGGGAAGCGGGCGAGCTGATTCGCAGCCGCGGGCTTAAACTGGTCACGCTGCAGCCGTTTCGCGATTTTGAAGGCCTGCAGGGACGCGCACGCCAGAAAGCATTTGACCGTGCCGAGCACAAGTTTGATCTGATGGAGGAGCTTGGCACGGACCTGTTAATGGTGTGCAGCACCGTCCACCCGGATTCGCTGCCGGGTTTGAGCCGCGCCGCCGATGACTTCTATGAGCTGGGTGAACGTGCAGCACGGCGTAATCTGCGTGTGGCTTATGAAGCACTGGCCTGGGGTCGCCATATTCACGACTACCGTGACAGTTGGGAAGTGGTGCGCCGCGCCGCCCATCCCAATGTGGGCCTGGTATTGGATACTTTTCACATCTTCTCGCGCCAGACGGAGCTGGGCACCATTGGCCGCATCCCCGGGGATAGCATCTTCCTGGTGCAGACCGCCGACGCACCACGCCTCTCCATGGATCATTTATCGTGGAGCCGCCACTACCGCTGCTTTCCAGGACAGGGTGAACTGCAAATGGATAAGTTCATCGCCATGCTGCAGGAAACCCGTTACGACGGCCCACTCTCCCACGAGATCTTTAACGATGTTTTCCGCATGGGTCACAGTGACCAGACCGCCCGCGACGGCCTGCGCTCATATAACTTGCTGCGCAGTATGCAAGGTGGCAGTGATATCCCTGCGCCGCAGCCGATCAAGTCGGTTGCCTTTCTTGAGATTGCGGTTGAGCCCGAGGATTTAGCCCCACTGCGCGAGTTGCTAAGCGCACTGGGCATGGCCTGCGTGGGTCGCCACCACACACTGAACGCCGAACGCTGGGCGGCTGGCGAAGTTAACCTGGTGCTCAACACTGAAGCGAGCTTCACCGGCCGTTTGCCGGGACGCGACGCCACCGCCATTACTGCCATTGGCCTGCGCGTGGGCAATGCCTATGAAGCCTTCAAGCGCGCCGACAAGCTCGGCTACGATATCGTCGAGCCTGAAGAAGTCGATGCCAGCCACCGTATGAGCGCGCTGTGCAATGTGGATGGCAGCCTCTCCTATATCATTGACGACTCACAGCTAAGCCGCACCTGGGATCGTGAGTTCCCTGTTGACGTGCAGCCGGTACCCCAGGGTGCATTGGTGGATATTGACCATATCAGCGTTGCGCTGTCTTACCACGACTACCTCTCACTGATGTTGCAGTACCGCGCCATTTTCCAGTTGGAAATAACGCCCTCGTTCGATGTCACCGACCCCCGTGGGTTGATCCAGAGCCAGGTACTTCAAAACGGCAACGGCCGCTTTCGCTTGGCACTTAACGCCAGCGCATCACCAGATACCGCCAGCAACCGTTTTGTCCGCCAGTACGGCGGCTCGGGGATTCACCATGTCGCCCTGCGTACCAACTCCATGCGCGACACCAGCGCTGCACTGCAGCAGGCGGGCACGCCGGTACTGCCGATTCCCGGCAACTACTACCGCGATTTGGCCGCGCGCTTTGATCTACCGGCACAAACTCAAACGTGGATGCAGGATAACCACATCCTCTACGACCAAGACAACGATGGCGACTTCCATCAGCTTTACACGCAGCCTGGCCACCAGGCGTTCTTCTTCGAGCTGGTGCAGCGAGAAGGTTACCAAGGGCTCGGCGCGCCCAATGCGTTTGTGCGTGTCACCGCGCAGCAGCGCCTTGAAGCGGAAATTAAAGGCATCGCCCAGGAGACGGAAAACCTCGACACAGGAGAAAGGCAAGCATGATCAAACTCGGACTGGTAGGTGAAGGCATCGCCCAATCGCAATCCCCCGACTTGCATGAACGCTTGGGTGCCTCGGTGGGCCTGCCTGTGCGCTACGACTTAGTCGACAGCCGGGGCGTAATGGATTTTAACTTTCCCAGTGCCATACAAACACTGCGTGCCGAGGGATACCGTGGCACCAACGTCACCTTTCCTTTCAAAGAAAAAGCCGCACAGCTGGCCGAAATCCGCGGCGAAGGGGTTCGCCGGGTAGGAACCGCCAATACACTGCTGTTTGATAAAGACGGTTTGCGCGCAGAAAATACCGATTACACCGGTTTTATCAGCGCCTATCGCCACTCTTTCGGCGACCAGCCTGCTGGCGATGTTCTGCTGATTGGTGCCGGCGGCGTTGGGCGTGCGGTAGCGTGTGCGCTAGGGGAGCTTGCCGTTAGCCACATCCATATTCTCGAACACGATGTTTCCCGGGCAGAGAGCCTCAGCCGGGACCTTAACGCGATGGGCATTAACGCGACGTGCATCACATCAGAGAAGGCGCAGCGAAAACTGCCTCACTGGCAGGGCGTGGTCAATTGCTCCCCCATTGGTCACATCAACCACCCCGGCTGCCCCATCGATACCGCTGGACTAGGTACCCAGCATTGGGTCTTTGATGCGGTTTACATCCCCGCCCACACCGAGCTGTTAAACGCCGCCCACCAGGCGGGCGCCAAAACACTGTCCGGTGTTGATCTGTTTGTGTTTCAGGGCGTGGATGCGTTTCGCTTTTTCACCGCTGACCACATTGCACCTGAACAGATAGACTCGCATGCGATGCCGCTTCGTCGCCACTATATCGAGCAACTCGTCACGCCAACGGCTGACAACATGCCGTAATATATTGGCCCTTGAGTTCTGGCCATGACACTCCTGTCGTGAAGTTCTTGCAAAATAGCGAGCAATCATTCGCTATTCGGACATCGCCCTTATCCTTGTGTGCTAAAGAGGCCTCCATGCTTCCCATTCTTGCCATTACCACGCCGATTTTCCTGCTGATTGGCACGGGTTATCTCGCAAGATGGAGCGGCATTATCCAGCATGAACAGATGCAGGGCGTTGGAGTTTTTGTGCTTTACTGCGCGCTACCCGCGCTGGTGATTCGCGCATTAACCCAGCAGCCATTGGAAGAAATTTTTAAGCTGAATTACCTGGTGGCTTACGGGCTTGGCTCGCTGCTAGTGTTTGCTGGAGGACTGTGGCTCGGTATTAAGCGCCAGCAATTTTCGCTTGACGCAAGCGCTATGCAGGCACTGGGAATGGCGGCTGCCAATAGCGGTTTTGTAGGCTACCCAGTGGCGGCCATGGTGATTGGCTCACCCGCGGCGGTGCTGCTGGCGCTTAACATGGTGATTGAAACGCTAATTATTATCCCCACCGCACTGATACTTGCTGAAATGTCCACCCAACAAGGGGCAAGCGTTTGGAAGACCGTTAAGCAAACGGCACTCAGCCTGGTGAAAAACCCCGTGCTGGTGGGTTTATTGACTGGCATTGTGATCGCCGTTACGGGCATCGCCATTCCCGGTCCGCTGTACAAGGCAATCGATATGCTGGCCGAGGCTGCAGGCCCAGCGGCGCTGTTCGTCATTGGCGGCACGCTATTTGGCCTTAAAGTCAAAGGCATGGCCAAAGACATTGGACAAATCGTGATCGGCAAACTGCTCATTCACCCGCTAGCGATTTTTGGTGCATTCTGCCTAGTGCCCGGTATCGACCCAGTTTACAAAGCCGGTGCTATTCTCTTCGCCGCCGCGCCAATGATCAGTATTTATCCGCTGTTTGGCCAACGCTATGGGCTGGGCGGCGTCAGTGCCGCCGCCATGCTGGTAGCAACGGTCGCTTCTTTCTTCTCGTTGAGTTTGATTATCTGGTGGATGACGCTAGCTGGATTACTAACCGCGTAGTCCGCCAAGGGTCAGGTCGCAGATTTTATAATAGCCTCTAATGCTGCTTGATAGCCTTGGGTGCCTAAACCAGCAATCACACCATCGGCGCGCAGCGAGACGTAAGAGTGGTGGCGGAAGCTTTCGCGCTTGTGCACGTTAGAGATATGTACCTCGATCACTTTACCTTCAAACGCATTGAGCGCATCAAGAATTGCTACCGAAGTATGCGTGTAAGCCGCCGGATTGATGATGATCGCCTGAGTACCATCGGTACGTGCAGCATGAATAGCATCAATCAGCTCGCCCTCATGGTTGCTTTGCAGGCAGTTAACGTCCCACCCAGCTATCACCGCTTTTTCCCGCAAAGCATTGTTAACATCATCCAGCGTTTCATAACCGTAAATTTCCGGTTGACGTGTCCCCAGGAGGTTTAGATTGGGACCATGGAGAACCGTTATTTTTGACTGACTCATTGGCCGACCTCTTTCTTAGCGGCATATCATATGCAGGTTAATGATATATTTACTTTAACTCATTATTGATAGTGATTTTTTGGTCAACTATCACAAAAGTCCATTTGTTCGTTATTCGAACAGCATGTTAAATTGTATGCTTTAATCATCTCAAACGATGGCCTGCCGACTCATGGACGCAATGGTTCAGGAAGACAAACTTGATTCCGATGACCGCGACTTCGTAACAGCGCTTGCGAGCGGCTTGGAAGTAATTCTAGCATTTGATGAAAGTCACCCACGGATGACGCTCAGTGAAGTGGCCTCCCGTACCGGCATGAACCGCGCCAAGGCAAGACGCTTTTTGCTGACGCTGCATGCATTGGGCTATGTACGGAAACAACAACGCTACTTTGAACTCGCACCCCGTGTGCTGCAACTCGGCTATGCCTTTTTATCTGCCAACAACTACCGCAGTGTTATTCAGCAATACTTGGAAGACATTACCCAGGAAAGCGGCGAGTCCTCTTCGCTTGCCGTGTTGGATGGCGACGAGGTTATCTACGTGGCACGCTCTGCTGCTCCCCACCGGCTAATGGGCATTACGCTCTCGATAGGTACCCGCTTACCCGCAGCGTACACGTCCATGGGGCGGGTACTGCTCGCCCAACTCCCCGAAAACGAACTTGATGCCTTCTTGTCGCGGCTAGAGGTCACTCGCTACACAGAAAAAACCGTGACCGATAAAGACGAGCTCAAACAGTGCATCTTAGAAGTCCGTCAACAGGGTTATGCCATTGCCGACCAAGAGCTTGACCCTGGTCTACGTTCATTGGCAGTACCCGCGTTTGACGCCAACGGCAAGTTACTGGGGGCTATTAACATCAGCACCAATGCCGCCCGAATCGACCTTGATACCCTACTGACTCGTCATCTGCCACTATTGCTGGAGAAAGCGCGCTTAATCCGCACCAACATTACCAGCTAACCGAGCAAGCGCCTGTTCTAGCGATGCCTGCTGGCGCTCGGCGTAGAGAGCGACTTCATCGATCACCGGTACGCCCAGCGCCTGCTCGAATGGCTGCTGATTGGCCCCGCGCGCATAGCCGTCATGGCCTTTGTCGCCCAGGTTCGACTGGAAAATACCCGCCGCGCTGACCGGCAGAAAATCCTCATAAATCATCGGTGTGACCGTCAGCGCGCCTTGTGCCATTAACCGTTCCACGTCATCGACATCGACCGGTTCTTCCACTTGCGCACCGGGTACCGCGTGGTAGTGGAAAAACGCCAACCCTTCGCGCCGCAGCGTCGCTTCGTCATCCGGAAAGGCTTCAAACGCCGCCGCCAAGCGAGCCTGGTGCGCAGCGTTATCCGCCTCCGCTGCCTGTTTCGCCTCGCCAAGCAAGCGGTCGTACAATGCGCGTCCAGCGTGGGTTAGCGCGATACCACGCTGCTCGATTTCACCAAAGCGTGCGGTGTGATGCCCCTGGGCGGCATCGGCAAACGAAATCGGCTCTTCCAGGGCCTTGAAGCTGGTTTGGCGCAGCAGAATAGGGCAACGACGGCGCGGCGGCCCTTCGATGATCGCCTTGGGGTCAATACCCGCCTGTGGCATACGCCTCTGCACCTTGTCGATATCCAGGGTACGCGGCGTCAGGTGGTTGATATGCGGGCCCTTGAAACACACTACGTCCGCAATCAGCCGATGCTCCTGCTGCAAGCGCTGATAGGTCGCCAGGTCGACCGTGGCCTGTTCGTGCCAGCGAAACGTTTCCAATGCTTGATGGACAAACTGCTCAGCCTGTTCAGCGGTTAGCCCACCCTGGCGTTCAAAACGCTCTATCAGGGCTTCCGCCTGCGGGGTGACAATACGGCGGGCATCGAGAATCTCGCTGGCCTGCTGGCGCAGCTCGGGATCGTCAATCAGTTCCAGGCGCAGCAGGGAGGTGAACACGCGGAAGGGGTTACGCGACAGCGCAGCATCGTCGACCGGGCGAAACGCCGTGGAATGGACCGGCACACCGGCTGCGGCCAAGTCATAGTAACCCACGGGCTGCATGCCCATCACCGCGAACATGCGGCGAAGTAGCGAAAGCTCATTGGCAGTGCCAACGCGAATCGCCCCGTGACGCTCCACGCCGAGGCGCGCCAGGGCATTATCGGCGGCGAGCGTCTCGCGCAGTGTCGGCGACGCCGCCAGCACCTCCTCATTCACCGCCGCGACCAGCGACAGCAGGGCACTGTATTGGGGGACTTCCTGCTGGTACATGGCCGACATGGCCTTGGAAAATTGGTCGCGAATATCGTCGCTGCTGACGTGCGCTGCGCTCATCGTGCGCTCCTTGATCATAAAGCCTGGGTAGATAGTAACGCGCCTGTTACGCCGACAATTGCATATATTCTTCCCTTAGCTTCATCAAAATGCCATCCGTGCTTGTCCAGCCCCAACAAGCGTTGGCAGCGTCACTTGTCCGACTGTTACATTAAGCGCCATCTTTCTCGAGACTGACTCAATACCATGACGTGCCCGCTCTATATCGGCTTGCCCATGTGGTCCAACCAGGATTGGTCGGGCACGCTTTATCCGCGTTACGCCAAAACCGACCTGCTCAGCGATTATGCGGCGGTGTTTTCCAGCGTCGAAGGCAATACCACCTTTTACAGCGGCACACCCAAGCCGGAGACGATCGCGGGCTGGGCACGCCAGGCGCCCGCAAACTTTCGTTTTTGCTTTAAGCTTCCCGCCAGCGTTACCCACGATCAGCGCTTAACGCGCCTGGAAGAGGCCTGGGCCTTTTTAGACGCCCTTGCCCCACTTCACGATCGCTTAGGCCCTACCATGGTTCAGTTACCCCGCGATTTTGGCCCCGATGAATTACCCCAGTTGGAAGCGCTGCTCGCCGCCTGGCCTGCGCATCTAGCCTGTGCCGTGGAAGTGCGTCACCCTGATTTTTTCCACAAGGGTGCCGCCGAGAAAGCCCTTAACCGATTGTTGATAACTTATCGGGCGAACCGTGTGATGCTCGACGTGCGACCGCTGTTCTCGACCCCGGCAAACGACCACCCTGGCCTGGCCCACGCCCAGCAAGAAAAGCCGAAACTCCCGTTACACGTGCTTTCAACAGCGAATCACCCTATGATTCGCTTTATCGGCCATGTTGACAAAGCCATCAATGTTGGCTACTTCGATGCCTGGAAATCACGCCTTGCCCTGTGGATAAATCAGGGGAAAACCCCTTTCTTATTTGTGCATACCGCGGATAATCGCGAGTCCCCGACGCTCGCTCGTCAGTTCTATAACGACCTTCAGGATACGATGCCACTGCCACCGCTTGGCCCCTTTGCCAATGAAAAGCAGAGCCAACTGTTTTAACCTGGCTTTTTAGCGGTGCTGACTGGCATGCACGGCACTGATCGGATAAATTGCGCATACTTTCGAAAACGACACTGGCAATTTTCTGTCAGTGCCTTTTTCGAATAACGGTGCACCGCGCCGACAACGACTTATTACAATCAATTTTTTAACAGGTGATGTATGGCAAAACTTGCACATGCGCAGTGGTCATCCAAGATGGCCTTTGTGCTGGCCGCTGCAGGCTCGGCGGTTGGCCTGGGCAATATTTGGCGCTTCTCTTATTTGGTGGGCGAAAGCGGTGGCGCAGCCTTCGTACTGGTCTACCTTGCCTGCGTGGCATTGGTGGGCGTGCCCATCTTACTTTCCGAGTGGTTGATCGGTCGACGCGGGCAGAAAAACCCTATCGACAGCATGAAAGAACTGGCCAGCCAAAGCGGCAAGTCCAAGGGTTGGGCGCTGGTCGGTATCAGCGGCGTCCTCGCCGGCTTCCTGATCCTGTCGTTTTACAGCGTGATTGGTGGGTGGTCGCTCAACTATACGCTGAGCTCGGTCATGGGCACCTTCAGCGGCCAGGATGCCGACAGCATAGGCGCGATCTTTAACGGCATGCTGGCCAGCCCCGGCACGCTGCTGCTCTGGCACAGCGCCTTCATGCTGCTGGTCATCGGCATTGTGGCCCGCGGCGTGACCAAGGGGCTGGAGAGTGCCGTGCGCTCCCTGATGCCTGCCCTGGTCATCTTGATGCTGATCCTGGTGGGTTATGGCATGACCACCGGCCACTTCGGTGAAACGCTGGAATTCATGTTCAGCCCTGACTGGAGTGCGCTGAATGGCGGCGTGGTGCTGGCCGCCATGGGTCAGGCGTTCTTCACGCTTTCACTGGGCATGGGCATCATGATGGCCTACGGCTCTTACCTGGGCGAAGACGTCAACCTTCTGAGCACGGCACGCACGGTCATAATCATTGATACCGCCATCGCGTTGCTGGCCGGTTTGGCAATTTTCCCCATCGTGTTTGCCAATGGCCTGAGCGCTGGCGAAGGCCCAGGGCTGATCTTCGTCACCCTGCCGATCGCGTTTGGCAACATCACCGGTGGCGTCATTCTGGGGCTGATGTTCTTCCTGCTGCTGACCTTTGCTGCGCTGACCTCGGCCATTTCGTTGCTCGAACCCACCGTCGAGATGCTTGAAGAGCGCACCTCGCTGTCGCGGGTTCCGGCAACCTTGGTCAGCGGCATTGTCATATGGCTGCTGGGTATCGCGGCGCTGCTGTCGTTCAACCTGTGGTCAGATGTCTTGTTCTTTGGGCTGAACATCTTCGACTTGCTGGATACCTTCACCGCGAAGATTCTGCTGCCGCTCACCGGCCTCGGCGCCGTTGTGTTTGTCGCATGGTGCCTGGATCGCAAGAGCGTCGAGCAGGAACTGGCGCTGTCCGCAACAGGGCTCAGCGTATGGAATATCGTCGCGCGCTTTATCGCGCCGATTGGCGTTATCGTGGTGTTCCTGGCGGGTATCCTTTAAATCGGGTCAGCTTGGCTTTGCGCTTTGCAGAGCCAAGCGCCTATGAGGATGCTTTAAACGGCGAGGCCTCACGTCAGGCATCGCCGTTGGGCACCTTTCTCAGTGCCGTATCAGTGCAGTTCGCTCTCTTGCCGTTCGTCTTCGTCCGGCAAGGGGGCAATATCCCGCGATAGCGCTTGAAACTCCCGATGCAGCTCGATCCCCCGCCGTGCGCGTAGGTTGCGTTGCGCGGCACTTCGCCGACGCTGGGCGTGTTCGTCCACTTCCATGCTCATGAAAATATCGAGCAGTTCGCTCTTGACCGAGGTGATGCGTTCGACATTACGCATGATCGACGTTCCTCCAGGTGAATATGCCTACGTCCACCTGCATCCGTGACGACTGTTAGATGATGCAGTGCGGCACTTCAGTTTTTACTATAACCTACTTGACAAAATGATGACCACTTAGAAAAAAGAGTCGTCTAACGCCACCCCAACGGTGGCTGCATGCTTTGCTTGCCCATATAGTGAGCTACTCGGCTTTATTTTAAGGAGCTAAACGTGAGTCGCGCCCTGTTCGATGAAATGAGACGCCGCATGGAGCACTTTCGCCGCTCCGAGCAGAAAGTGGCGCGGTTTGTACTGCGCAATCCCGAGGAAGTGATCCATATGCGGATCGTCGACCTTGCCACCGAGGCAAAGGTCAGCGAACCCACGGTAGTGCGCTTCTGCCGTGCCCTGGGCTGCAATGGCTTCCAGGACTTTAAACTCCAGCTCGCCCAGATGCTGGCCACCGGCAGCCAGTTTGCCCAGTTCTCGATGAACGATAGCGATTCCGTCGCCGAGTTCTCACACAGCATTTTCGATTCGACGGTGGGCACCCTGCTGTCGGTACGGGACCGCCTGGATAACGATGCCCTGGGCCGCGCGGTCAATGCCCTGGCGATGGCCAATCGGGTCGAGTTTTACGGCTTTGGCGCCTCAGGGGCGGTGGCCTTCGACGCCCAGCACAAGTTTTTCCGCCTGCAGATTTCCACCTCGGCCTATGCCGACCCCCACATGCAGAACATGTCCGCGGTGACGCTCAAGGAAGGCGATGTGGTGGTGGCCATTTCGCAAACCGGGCGCACCAAGGCGCTGGTGGCAAGCGTACGCCTGGCCAGGGAAGCGGGGGCGACGGTGATTGGCCTGTGCCCCAGCGACTCGCCGCTGGCGGAAGAGGTCACGCTGCCGCTGTATATTGACGTGCACGAAGACACCGAAATCTACACGCCGATGAGTTCGCGCATCGCCCACCTGGTCTTGGTCGACGTGCTCGCGGTGGGCGTCGCCAAGACCCGCGGCCCCAAACTCGCCGAGCAGCTCAAGTCGGTGAAGAAGAGCCTTAACTCGCTGCGTTTCCCGGAAGACTCGTGAACGCCAAGTTATCGTTGTGGCTGTGCTAAACTGACGGCCCATTTTTCGACCCGGCAGCGGCTTATATGGACGACGTCACGGCGATACTCGATCAGCTTAACTCCGACCAGCGCGAAGCGGTCAGCGCCCCTCAAGGCAATCTGTTGGTACTGGCGGGCGCGGGCTCGGGCAAAACCCGCGTGCTGGTACACCGTATCGCCTGGCTGATGCAGGCCGAGGGCCTGTCGCCCTACGCGCTGCTGGCCGTGACCTTTACCAACAAGGCCGCACGCGAGATGCGCACCCGGCTGGAAGCGCTGCTGGGGTTGTCGCTGCGCCACGTGTGGGTGGGCACCTTCCACTCGATTTCCCACCGCCTGCTGCGCACCCACTGGCAGGACGCGCGGCTGCCGCAACACTTCCAGATCATCGACGCCGACGACCAGCTACGGCTGGTAAAACGCCTGCTGAAAGACTATGCCATCGACGACGAACGGTTTCCGCCGCGCCAGGTACAGCATTTTATTTCCGGCTGTAAGGAAGAAGGCCTGCGCCCGCATCAGGTCAATGTGGACGGCGATGGCTATCTGGGCCAGATGGTCGAACTCTACGAACGTTACCAGCTGACCTGCGAACGCGGCGGGCTGGTCGATTTCGGCGAGTTACTGCTCAGAAGCCTGGAACTGCTGCGCGACAACCCCGCCCTGCTGGCCCATTACCGCGAGCGGTTTGGTCACCTGCTGGTCGACGAGTTTCAGGACACCAACACGCTACAATATGCGTGGCTAAAGCTGCTCACCGGTATGCAAACGCCGATGACCGTGGTCGGCGACGACGACCAGTCGATCTATGGCTGGCGTGGGGCCAAGGTCGAAAACATCCGCCGCTTCGAGCAGGAGTTCCCCGAGACCCGTACGGTCCGCCTTGAGCAGAACTACCGCTCCACCAGCGCGATTCTGGATGCCGCCAACTCCTTGATCAGTCATAACAGCCAGCGCATGGGCAAACAGCTGTGGACCGACGGCGTCGAAGGCGACCCCATCTCCGTCTACGCCGGTTTTAACGACCTCGAAGAAGCGCGCTTTATCGTCGACACCATCAAGGAAAAAGTCGACGAAGGCCTCAACCGGCGCGATATGGCGATTCTCTACCGTTCCAATGCCCAGTCACGGCTGCTGGAAGAGACGCTGATACGCCAGGGCATGCCCTATCGTATCTACGGCGGGCACCGTTTCTACGAACGCCTGGAAATCAAGAATGCCCTGGCCTACCTGCGCCTGTTGCTCAACCGCGATGACGATGCGTCCCTTGAACGGGTGATCAACGTGCCCACCCGCGGCATTGGTACCCGCACGGTGGAAATCGTCCGCCTGCGCGCTCGGGAAAATAACATCCCGCTGTGGCAGGCACTGCACGACGCGATAAACGACGGCACTCTGAAAGGCCGCGCGGCCAATGCCGTGCAGGCGTTTGCCAACCTGATCGAGCAGTTGGATAACGACGCCGCCGGGCTGCCCCTGCACGACATCATCGACCACGTGACCGACAAAACGGGCCTGATCGAACATCATAAAAGCGAACGCGGCGAGAAAGGCCAGGCACGGGTCGAAAACCTTGAAGAGCTGGTCAACGCTGCACGGGCCTTCACCCACGGCGATGCCTTCGAGACCCCGGAAGCCGGTGAGGGCATGGCGGCGCTGGAGGCGTTCTTATCCGAAGCGGCGCTCAACGCCGGTGACCACGAGGCCGAAGAGTTCGAGGACAGTGTCCAGTTGATGACGCTGCACTCGGCCAAAGGGCTGGAGTTTCCCGTGGTGTTTATCGCCGGCGTCGAAGAAGGCCTCTTCCCCCACAAGATGTCCCTGGAGGAGCCGGGCAGGCTCGAGGAAGAACGTCGGTTGTGTTACGTCGGCGTGACCCGCGCGATGCAGAAGCTTTACCTCACCCACGCCGAAACCCGCCGTCTGCATGGCAAAGAGGTGTTTCCGCGCCCGTCGCGCTTTCTGCGCGAACTGCCCCCGCACCTGCTCGAAGAAGTGCGCCTGCGCGGGCATGTTTCCCGCCCGGTCACCGCCTCACGCACCTCCTTTGCCCAGCAAAGCGTCGAGGGCAGGGACGAGCTGCCCAGCCTGCATGTTGGCCAGGGGGTAGAGCACCCGGTCTTCGGTGAAGGCATCATCCTGAATGCGGAAGGCGAAGGTGCCCGCGCCCGGGTCCAGGTCAGCTTTGAAGGCGAGGGCGTTAAATGGCTGGTGTTAGGCTTTGCCAAGCTGACCCCGCTTTAAACGACTCGTGACGCATTCTTTTCGCATCTTGGCTTGCGCCCCTACTGCCCCACAGAGAGCCTTATGAAACAACGCTTGAAACGCCTATTTCCCGAAGTGTGTAACGGCTGGTCAGCATTGAGCGGCTACCACCGTTTTGAACGTATCATCTCGTTGATACTGACCCTGGCCATCGCCGGGGCCGTGCTGGTTGCCATGTATTACCTGGTCATTCACGTGGTGCAGCTGCTATTCATTCAAAGCCGCGACCCCTTCGACTACCGGGTGTTTCAGGCGCTGTTCGACATGATTCTCACCGTGCTGATTGCCATGGAATTCAACAATTCCATTGTGCGCACGATGACCAGTGGCAAAGGCTTTATCCATGTCGAGATTGTCGTGCTGATTGCCATCATGGCGCTGGTGCGCAAGTTCATGGTGCTGGATATGGAAACCATCGACCCCTGGCAAATTGCCTCACTGGCCGCGGCAGTGTTGGCCCTTGGGGGCTGCTACTGGCTGGTGCGGCATGCCAACCGCATGAAAGATGCCAGCGACGATTAATCAGAAAACTTGCGGGCAAAATTCGCCTTAACGCATACTTGCGGGCGGACACGGCGCCCGTGCGCCCCATAAAAATAGCAACATTACGTTTGGAGTCTTGCTCATCATGCAACGCCGTCACTTTCTCAAAACCGCCAGCCTTGGCGTCGCAGGGGCCGCTGCGGCCCCGTTCGTATCCACATCCCAGGCGCGCGCCGACGACACCTACAACTGGGACATGGTCACCTCCTGGCCGAAAAACTTTCCTGCCCTGGGCACCGGCGCCAACGATTTTGCACGCCGCGTCGAGCAGCTTTCCAACGGCCGCATGACCATTACCGTCCACGGCGCGGGCGAGTTGGTACCTGCGCTTGAAGTCTTCGATGCTGTGGCGGCGGGCACTGCGGAAATGGGCCACTCGGCGTCATATTACTGGCGTGGAAAAGTCGCCGCTTCGCAGTTTTTCACTGCCGTGCCCTTCGGCATGACCACCACCGAAATGAATGCCTGGCTTTATCACGGTGACGGCCAGGCACTGTGGGATGAGCTCTACGCCGAGCACAACCTGAAGCCTTTTGCCGTTGGCAATACCGGACCGCAGATGGCGGGCTGGTTCAAGAAGGAGATCAACTCGCTGGACGATATGCAGGGCCTCAAGCTGCGCTTGCCGGGACTTGCCGGTGAAGCGATGAACGGCATCGGGGTGAGTACCGTCAACATGCCGGGCTCGGAGATCTTTACCTCGCTGCAAACCGGCGTATTGGATGCCGCCGACTGGGTCGGCCCCTATAACGACCTGGCCTTCGGCCTGCATCAGGTGGCAGACTATTACTACACCTCGGTATGGAACGAGCCTTCGGCTGTGCTGGAGGGCACCATCAACCTCGACGCCTGGAACGCGCTGCCCGACGACCTAAAAGCCGTCGTCACCGAAGCCGCCCGCGCCTCGAACCTGGCCATGTACAGTGAGTTCGCCTTTCGCAACGCCCAGGCGCTCGAAGCCCTGGTGGAGGAACACGACGTAAAGCTACGCACCTTCCCCGAAGACGTCATGGCGGCACTCTATGAAAGCTCTCAGGCTGCCATACAGCGTCAGGTCGAAGATGATGAAGCATCACGCCGGGTGTATGAATCCTATTCGGCGTTCCAGAAAATCGTCCGCCCCTTCAGCGATGTCGGCGAGTACGCGTACCTGAAAAGCCGTGATAACGTAGCCGTTTAGGCGTTTACGCAACGCACAGGCCTACGAAAAGGACGCTTATTCAAGCGTCCTTTTTCAGCACCGTTGCTTTCAGGAAGGTTGCAGGAAATCCCTGCTCAGTCATGCACTGCGCGGATGCGGCCGTTGTCGTCCAGCGCCACCATGACAAAGCGTGCCTCGGTGACCTTTTGACGCTCGTCCGGATGCTGTTCGTGGAGGGCGCGAACCCACACCTCCACATCAATCTTCATGGAGCTATGCCCCACCTCTTGAAGCTGGGTGTAGACACTCACCATTGACCCGACCCGCACCGGGCTTAAAAAATCCATTGCTTCAATGGCCACAGTGGCCGTTCGCCCGCCAGCTTCACGGCCAGCGGCCAGCTCGGCTGCCTGGTCCATCTGGTTGACCAGCCAACCGCCGGAAATATCGCCGTAAACGTTGGTATCCTGGCGCTGGGCCAGTAGCTTGAGGGTCAGTTGTCCTTGAGGAGCAGGTGCATCGTCCAAATCAGTATCCAGGAGTGTCATGTGTCGGTCGCTTTGTCGGTTTATTATTGTGAAAATCAGATGGCCCTCTGAGGCGCACCTTGCTGCATTGCAATAAGTCGATAGTTAATCACAAGAGAGCACTCGATTGAATAGTAACGGTTTCGCTTTTCGCATGAAATATCGCGCGGTACTGGGCTTAGCCTGGCTGCTTCTCAGCTTGCCACTTGTCGGCTTGGCCCAGCCACAGGGGCCTTCGGCAAGCGGCACCCTGGGCGCTGTCGGCTCGGATACCATGGCCGGGCTGATGCTGCGCTGGGGCGAAGCGCTGACCACTCAATATCCGCAAATCAATGTGCAATTTCAAGCCAGCGGCTCTGCCAGCGCTCCACCAGCCTTGCTCGCAGGCACTACGCGCATCGGCCCCATGTCACGGCGCATGACCCAAGCAGAGCGTGATGCCTTTATCGAACGTTACGGCTACCCTCCGCTGGAGCTGCGCGTCGCCCGCGATGCGCTTACAGTGATTGTACATCGACACAACCCATTGTCGGCGATCTCGCTTGAGGACGTAGATGCGGTTTTCTCGACCACCCGGGCCTGCGGAAGCCCGCACTCGATAACGCGCTGGAAAACCCTGACCCAGGACGATACAGCGCCAAGGGGTCGTATTGCCTTGCATGGGCGTAATATCACCTCAGGCACCTATGGTCTGTTTCGTCAACGGGCCCTCTGCGACGGTGAATTCCGGCCTGATATCAGCGAGTACATGGGCGCGTCGGCGGTCGTTGCGGCTGTAGGCGAGTCCTATGCGGCCATGGGCTATTCCGGCTATAACCATTTGACGCCATCGGTAAAGGCGCTCTCCCTGACGACTCAAGAGGGTAACGCCGTGCCACCCAGCGAAACCGCCATTCAAAGTGGCGACTACCCGCTTTCACGCTACCTGTATGTCTACGTCAATCTTCCGCCTGGCGAGTCGCTGCCAACCGCCGAGCGGGAATTTCTGGATCTCATCCTGTCCGCTAAGGGTCAGCTGATTACCCGGGCGTCGGGCTTCGTTCCGCTGCCTCTGGACGACTTGGAGGCTCAGCGTCCATGGTAAACAGTCCCTGTCATTTAACTGTCACAATGGTCACGTAACGTAAGGAGATCGCATGCAACCCCAAACGCTGATCCTACCGCTGCCTTGCCCATGATAGTCACATGACCCGCGCTCGGCTCTTTCCCCAGCCGCTTCGCCACTTACAGGACCGCATCGCCACCGGACTCATCACTGCCGGTGGCATTGGTGTGCTGCTGGCCATATTGGGTATTGGGGTGTTCTTAGTCTGGGAAGCCGCTCCCTTGTTACTGGAAGACGGCGCGGCCTCCCTTGCCATGCTCTCGCCGTTGGCGTGGGGGACGCTGAAGGCCGCCCTGATGGCGCTACTGTTTGCGCTGCCGCTGGCACTTGGGGCAGCGGCCTATACGGCGTTCTTCATGTCGGCCCGACTGCGCAGCCGCATTAAACCAACCCTGGAAATGATGGAAGCCATCCCTGGGGTGGTCATCGGCTTTATTGCCGGCATGCTGCTCGCTCCCTGGGTCGAGCGCCATTTGGCCAGCACCCTGGTGGTCATCGTCTGGCTGCCGCTCAGCGCCGGGCTCGCCGGCCTGGTCTGGCACCTGGCGAGTCGCCGCTGGCAGCGTCGTCTGCCGCTTTCGTGGGCAGCGCTATGGCTGATTCCTTGGCTCATTGTCATGTTCATCCTCGCCCTGTGGTTAACGCCACTGGTGGAGCAAACCTTCTGGGGTGGCGATCTTCGCCAGTATCTTTATGTCGCGTTCGGCCTCGACTATGTCACTCGTAATGCGCTGATTGTCGGCCTGGCGATGGGCTTCGCCGTGATCCCAAGCGTCTACTCCCTGGCTGAGGACGCCCTCACCGAGGTGCCCCGCCCGCTGATGGAAGGCGCTCAGGCCCTGGGCGCCAGCCGTTGGCAGGCGGTGGTTAAAGTGGCGCTCGCCGCTGCCGGGCCGGGGCTGTTTTCCGCCGTCATGATCGGCGCGGGCCGCGCGGTGGGGGAAACCATGATCGTGCTGATGGCCAGCAGCAATGCGGCGCTGCTCAGCGCCAGCCCCTTCGAAGGCATGCGTACCATGGCGGCGGCTATCGCCATTGAACTGCCCGAAGCCACCGCAGGGGGCACTACCTATCGCATGCTGGTGCTGGCAGCGCTGCTGCTGTTTCTGTTCACCTTCCTGGTCAATACCCTGGCTGAGCTGGTGCGCCAAAGGCTACGCCGTCGCTATCAGCACCTGGGGAATACGTCATGAAGTGGCTGAAAAGCGCCATGCAGCAGGGCATCTGGCCGTGGCTCTGCGCGGGCTGTGTGGCCCTCTCATTGCTAATGCTGGGTGCCTTGCTGGCGTTACTGCTGACACGCGGCCTGGGCCATTTCTGGCCGTCGGCATTGGACGAAGTCACCCTGCAAAATGGCGATGTGGTGGCGGGCGAGGCGGTCCGCGACTTGCCGCTTCCCAACCGGGCAGGTAGCGAGCGCCTCTACTTTACGGGCAATCGCGATGTCGACGACGCCCGCTGGCGCTGGGTCCCTGTCGACACTATCAAACAGCAGACACAACCCACGGAATTGCTACGCCTGAAACGGCGTACCTGGGGCGACTTTATTGGCTACCTGGAAGCGGTTGAGGTGGGCGATGAGCGTTTCAGCGGCCGTGATGCATGGGAGCAGGTACAACAAGCGCTGCCGCTACCAGCCCCTCAACGCGCTCGCTTTCAGCTCATCTTGCGCACGTCCCAGGGCAATACAGTGCGCCAGACACTTTCCACCGTACTCCGCATTGAAGCGCCCAATGCCATGCACGTCGGCCAGAAATTGAAGGCATGGGGGAGCGACGTCTGGCAGTTTTTAAGTCAGGGGCCACGTGCTGCGAATACCGCCGGCGGTGTATGGCCGGCGATATTCGGCACCATGCTGATGGTGATTTTGATGTCGGTGATTGTCACGCCCTTTGGCGTGCTGGCCGCCATCTATCTCAACGAGATTGCCCACCAGGGGCCACTCACCCGCCTGGTACGCATTGGTGTGCGCAACCTCGCGGGGGTGCCGTCGATTGTCTACGGCGTCTTCGGCCTGGGGGTCTTTGTTTATGGCATCGGTGGGTCGCTGGATGCGTGGTTCTTTGACGACGCGCTACCGTCCCCCACCTTTGGGACCGGTGGCCTGTTATGGGCATCGTTAACCCTCGCCCTGCTGACGCTGCCAGTGGTGATTGTCGCCACTGAAGAGGGACTGTCGCGCATTCCCGACGCCCAGCGTGAAGGGGCGGTGGCCCTCGGCGCCACGCGATTTGAAATGTTGAAGCGTATTGTACTGCCAATGGCCACTCCCGCCATGTTGACCGGCGTCATTTTGGCCGTGGCGCGAGCGGCCGGAGAAGTTGCGCCCCTGATGCTGGTGGGTGTCGCCAGGCTCGCGCCACAAATGCCCCTCGACGGTGAATTTCCCTACTTACACCTGGAACGCAAGTTTATGCATCTTGGCTACCACCTGTTTGACACCACCTTTCACGGCGAGGATGTCCAGGCAGCGATCCCATTGGTCTATGCCACGGCCCTGTTATTAGTGCTGATTGTGCTGGTGCTTAACCTAACTGCCATATTATTGCGTCATCATCTACGTCGTCAGCGAGGAAGCGAATGCTAACATCCCGACACGTCGATCAGGCCACGCAGGCCCCCGTGACGCATTTTCCAGCGGATCAGTGCTGTCTGGAGATTGACCAGTTCAGCCTGGCCTACGCAGGGAAACCGGCTTTGCAACGGCTAACGCTGCAGGTCCCGCGCCACCGGGTCACGGCCTTTATCGGCCCTTCCGGGTGTGGCAAATCGACTTTTTTGAGAGCGATCAATCGCTTGCATGACCTTAATGAGTCGGTCAGCCACAGCGGTGAGATCAGCCTTGAAGGACATAATATTCATGCGCCGGAAATGAACGTCACAGAGCTGCGCCGTCGGGTGGGTATGGTGTTCCAGACCCCTAACCCCTTTCCGATGTCGATCTACGAAAATGTCGCCTTTGGTCTGCGCTTGCAGAAACGGCTCGCCAAGCGCCAACGGGATGACATCATCGAGTGGGCGCTCACCTCGGCAGCCCTGTGGGATGAAGTCAAGGACCGCTTGCATCGCTCTGCCTGGCAGCTGTCAGGCGGGCAACAGCAGCGCCTGGTCATCGCGCGGACGCTGGCGGTGCAGCCCGACGTGCTGCTGCTTGACGAGCCCGCATCGGCGCTTGACCCGATTTCGACGCTCAAGATCGAAGAGTTGATTCGAAATCTGAAATCTCAGCTAACGTTAGTGTTGGTGACTCACAATATGCAGCAGGCGGCCCGTGTGTCTGATTACACTGCCTTCCTGCAACAGGGTGAGCTTGTAGAGTACGGACCCACCGACCACGTTTTCACTAATCCTCGTCTACAACGAACCGAAAACTATATAACCGGCCGTATGGCTTAGGTTGACGCAACCCCGTTAGGAGGGCTCCATGGACATTACCAGCGATACTCACAGCCAGCATATCTCGCGCCAATTCAATCATGAGTTGGAAGAACTCAAGACCCACCTGATGGCCATGGGCGGCATGGTGGAAAAGCAGGTCCAGGACGCCGTCTTCGCGCTCCTGGAAAGTGACTCGCGGCTGGCCGAGAAAGTCCGCGACAACGACCGTCAGGTCAATGACCTTCAGCTGCAGATTGATGACGAGTGCACACGTATTCTAGCGCGTCGTCAGCCGGCCGCTTCGGATTTGCGCCTGGTGCTCGCCGTCATCCGTGCTACCTCTGACCTGGAGCGGATCGGCGATGAAGCCAGCAAGATCGCCCGCAATGCGCTCAGCCTGAGCGAGAGCAGCAACACCATTCGCGGGCTGGTGGAAGTGCGCCATATCAGCGAGCACGTGCGTAAAATGTTGCGCGATTCGCTGACCGCCTTTGCCCGCTTCGACACCGAACTGGCCATGCAGGTCGTGCGTGAGGATGAGTTTGTCGATAGTGAATACGGCAGCGCCATGCGTTCCTTGATGACCTTCATGATGGAAGATTCGCGCTCGATCACCTCGGTACTCAGCATCATGTGGGTGCTGCGCGCACTGGAGCGGGTGGGCGACCACGCCAATAACCTGGCCGAGCACGTCGTCTACCTCGTCAAGGGGCTGGATATCCGCCATACCGACCCTGAGACACTGGACCAGCAGGCAGCACCGAAAAAGTCTTGACCTGCCCCCTGATTCCTCATGCAATACGCCCTGGCTGCACGGCAGCCAGGGCGTTGTCATTATCGAGGAGTCACACTTTTTCATGCTAGATGCATTCACTGCCATCAGCCGAGGCACACGTTGTGTCTATAAGCCTGGGCTAAGGCGTTATGTCTTTTTACCCATCCTGGTCAATCTGCTGGTCTACGTCAGCATGTTCAGCTTTGTGATAAACCGCTTTGAGGGCTGGTTGGCGCATTGGATGAGTATGGTGCCCAGTTGGCTGGATTGGCTGTCGTGGCTTATCTGGCCCCTTTTCGTGCTTAGCCTGTTGGTTGTGGTGTTTTTTACCTTCACGCTGGTGACCAGCTTGATTGCGGCACCGTTTTACGGCTTCTTGGCCGCTAAAGTTGAAGTTCAGGTCACCGGGCATGAACCTCTGGATGATCGGGGGCTGGTCAAAACGACCATCGATGCGCTGGGCCGCGAAATGGTCAAGCTGGGTTATATCCTGCCCCGTGCCGCACTGCTGTTCGTGATTGGCTGGATTCCAGGGCTTAACCTGTTGGCACCACTGCTATGGGCGCTGTTTTCCGCCTGGGTGATGGCCATCACCTATCTGGATTACCCGATGGATAACAACAAGGTAGCGTTTCGCGATATGCGCGGTCGCTTATCGGCTCGCTGGTGGCAAAGCTTAAGCTACGGCGGTCTGGTCACGCTATTGACGTGGATCCCGCTGGCCAACCTGTTTTTGATTCCCGGTGCCGTGGCCGGGGCGGTGCTGATGTGGGACGACCATTATCGCCATGCCCAGTCGGTGACCAAGCGTTCTTGAAGTATGCGAAGGCCAGTATATAGAGGCTGAAAGAAGGGCAAGCTGACATTGTTGAAAGGCTGACAAAAACAAGACCCCGCCAAGGCGGGGTCTTCGACAGTGATCATTTTAGGCGGTGGTGCTTACCAGCTTCCAATCCTTTTGCGGGACTCCAACCGTGGACGTTACCCTGACTGGCAGTGTGACCGCCTTCTAGACTCATCCCATGAATCTTGAATCATCCCTGCTAATGCAGAACATCCTTGCTCGGCATTGGGCTACTGTCTAAGCGTAGTTACTTTTCTTTGTTTCGTAAAGAAAAGTATCAACAGTTTTCTGCATCTTACAGTGACAGATACTGCCTTAACTAATTAGAGAGCAGCCTCTATGCCAGCTATTCAAATAATGGATTATTCATCAATAATAACAAAGAGTTAAATACTTCTATCCAGACCGCTTGGTCGCCAAGGCGTGTCATTTGGATACGCTAGACATGTGTCGTAATGACACATGTGACTTGGATGCCCAGCAGCACAGCCGCGAGCTACGTAACCGTGGGGATGCTACGCGGCGGCGTGGCAGATGTGCTCAGGCGGGTCGCCGGGAAAACACAGCGGAAACGGGCACCTTCGCCCGGATGCGAGTCGATTTGCAACTGGGCGTCATGGCGAAGCAATACATGTTTGACGATGGCAAGCCCAAGCCCGGTGCCCCCGGTGGCGGTGCTGCGGCCTTTATCGACGCGATAAAAGCGCTCGGTAAGACGCGGAATATGCACTGGATCAATCCCCTCGCCGTCGTCGCACACTTCGATACAGGCACCTTGCCCGAACGCTTTCCAGCGCAGCGTAATCTCGCTGCAAGCGGGCGTATAACGTACCGCATTGAACGCCAGGTTAGAAATGGCACTGCGGATTTCCTGCTCGCTGCCCACCAACTGCGCGGGGTAGTCGCCTTCAATGGTGAGCGTGTGCTGATGCTCGGAAAGCGCCATCGCATCGGCCCCTACACTGTTTAACAGGGACGTCACGTCCATGGGCTGATGATCCTGTCCGCCCTGATCGATTTCCAGCCGCGACAGCAGCAACAGGTCGTTGACCAGGTTTTGCATGCGCTGTGTCTGGGCCTGCATCTGCCCGATGCTGCGTCCCAAACGTGGGGGAAGCTGATCAGCCATCTCGCCATAGGTTTCGAGGTAGCCCGACAATACGGTTAACGGTGTGCGCAGCTCATGGGAGACGTTGGCCACAAAGTCGCGACGCATCTGCTCTAGCTGATGCAGCCGCGTAATATCACGCGCCATGACCAGGCGCTCGTCGTCACCGTAAAGGGTAATCTGGTACTGCAGAATGCGACGCTCATCAATCGGCGACGTGAGCGTCAGCGGCTCACTGTAGTCGCGGGCGTTGAAATAGCTGATGAACCGCGGGTCGCGAAGCAGATTGGTAATATGTTGGCCGCGGTCGTGGGCGGTTTGCAGCCCCAACATATTGCTGGCAGCACTGTTCCACCATTCCAGGTCGCCGTGGCGGTCGAGCATCACCACGCTATCGCGCATGGCTTCCGAGGATTCCTGAATGCGGGCAAGCGTCGAGCGGAGACGGCTCTGGGTAATGCGTTGGCTTTTTTGATAACGGTACAGACGATCAAACAATTCGCCCCACAGACCCCTTGCGGCGGGCGGTTCGTCCTGCGGGCGCTGCGTCAGCCAACGGTAGGCGGCGCGCAATTGTCGCAAATGGTAGACCAGACACATCGCGAAGCCACCGGCCAGCCCCAGACCCGGCAGGCCAAGCAACCAGCCCAGACAGGTGCCGAGTGCCGCCCAACCTAGCAAACGCCACAGTTCACGGCTCCACAAACGCACGGTTAAGCTCGAGCGGAGAAGCGGTAGCCGGTACCGCGAACCGTTTGAATCAAGTTCTGATGCGCGTCACCCAGGGCTTTGCGTAGCCGACGAATATGCACATCCACAGTGCGCTCTTCCACGTACACATTACCTCCCCACACCTGGTCGAGTAACTGGCTGCGTGTGTAGGCCCTTTCCTGATGGGTCATGAAGAATTGTAACAGCCGGTATTCGGTCGGCCCCATATCCAGGTCTTTACCGTTGGCACTTACCCGGTGGCCCACCGGGTCAAGCAGCAGCCCATTAATTTCGATGGGATCTTCCACACCACGCGGTGTTGCACGGCGCAGCACCGCCTTGAGGCGTGCCACGAGTTCACGGGGCGAAAACGGCTTGGTGATGTAGTCATCGGCTCCCGCCTCGAGGCCCTGTATCTTATTGTCTTCTTCCCCCTTGGCGGTGAGCATGATGATCGGCAGTTCGGCGGTGGTTTCCTCACGCTTGAGGCGCCGGGCCAGCTCGATGCCGCTGGTGCCGGGCATCATCCAGTCGAGCAACAGCAGGTCAGGCTGATGATCAACGACCATGGCGTGGGCGTCCTGAGCGTTGTCCGCTTCAAGAACACGGTAGTCGGCCATTTCCAGCGCCACCGCGATCATCTCGCGAATGGATGCTTCATCATCGACGATCAAGACGGTCTTGGCGGTCATTCCAGAGCCTCACGGTGTCCGATAGAAAGTAATCCAGTGACAGGTACATGACGATCACACCATGACTTGATGACAATTCTATGACACTGACGGAGATTAGCCAGTCGCTGGCCACCAACTCAGCGCAATCCCGGCGAACACCAGCAGCCCCGACCAGTGGTTATTCAGAAACGCCTGAAAACAGGGATCCCGTTCACGGTGACGGATCAAGCGCTGCTGGTGGACGAAGGTCGCCGCCATCCCCGCCAGGCCGAGCCAGAAAAAACCGCCCAGCCCGATGCGCGCGCCCACCCAGGCCAGCAGTGCCAGCGTGGCCAGTTGAAGCAGCCCAATCACCAGCCGGTCGGCATTACCCAGCAGCACGGCCGTCGATTTAATGCCGATCTTTATATCGTCGTCGCGATCGACCATGGCGTACTGGGTATCGTAGGCAACCGTCCACAGCACATTGGCGATGAACAGCAGCCACGCCTCTACCGGCACGTATCCAAGTACCGCACCGGACGCCATGGGGATCGCCCAGGAAAATGCCGCTCCCAGCACCACCTGGGGAAAATGCGTGTAGCGCTTCATGAACGGGTAGATGAAGGCCAGCACCACGCCGCCCACCGACAGCAGCACGGTAAACCAGTTGGTCAACAGCACCAGCATGAAGGCCGCCGTCACCAGCCCGATAAACAGCAGCTGCGCCTCGGTCTCACTGATCCGCCCGGTGGCCAGGGGGCGGTGCCGGGTGCGTTTGACGTGACCGTCGACATGGCGGTCGGCGTAATCATTGACCACGCAGCCCGCCGCGCGCATGACATAGACACCGGCGATAAAAATCAACAGCACATTGCGACCGGGCACGCCCTCAGCAGCCACCCATAAGGCCCATAACGTTGGCCACATCAGCAGCCAGGTGCCAATCGGCCGATCCAGGCGCATCAGCTGTATGAAGTCCGCCAGCCGACTCAACCCGGTTGGCCGCAATAAAGAACGATCCATGCTTACCTCACCCATCCAAGAGACGCTGCCTTAGCCTAGCGCGAAGGCAGCGCAAGATCATCCGTCATGGTCGATAAAAAGTATTCCTGCACCAGCAGCGATAACCCGCCATTCTTACCGCCGTTCTGAAATACCGAGCGGCGCCCCCACAGGCTGCTAATACGATCATCGCCTGGGAAAGCAAAACCAGGCGCATGGCGCGTGGCATACAGCGGGCTACGCACCAGGTCCGGCTGGCGAAACAGCCAACTGCCCAATGAGCGCTCCCCCAAGCGTTCCAGGCACTGGCCCCTGAGCGACTTGAGGGGAGCCACCGAGCGCGCCACGACCCATGGTGTTTCGTCCACGCACAGGGCGACCTCGCGGAGCCACGCATAGCGCCGGGCTGGCATACCCAGCGCCAGGGCCTCATGCGGCCGGGGAAAGCCGACACCCTGGCGCAACAAACGTACGCGAAAAGTCCGTTCGCCCCCTGCGGAGACAATACGCGCCGTTAGTGAGTCCGTGGAGGCAACCCATTGCCACCACGGCGCGCTCATCGCCGGACGCAGCGCGCTAATGGGACGCCAACATGGCAGATCAGGGGCGGTTCCAACACAGTGACGCGACACCAGAGCCTCCAGGCAATTAAACGATCACCTAGTGTAACATGTGGGCTTTACAGGCTTTTGTCCCACTGACCACTGGATACCCGGATGCCCTCATCACACGCTGAGCTCGTTATTGTTGGCACTGGCATGGCGGGCGTTGGTCTTGCCCGTGCGCTGCGCCGCAAAGGCGATACACGCACCCTGCACTTGATCAGCGCCGATAGCGGCGATGACTATACCAAACCGCTGCTATCCACCGGCTTCGCCAAGCGCCTGCCCCCCGAAAAGCTCGCACAGCGCAACGCCACGGCGCTTGCCGAATCGCTTGACGCTCGAGTGATCCCCCACACCCCCGTCCGCCAGATTGACGTGGCGAACCGCTCGCTGCGGCTGGAAGATGGCCAAGCGCTTGGCTACGACCGCCTGGTGCTGGCCACCGGCGCCGAACCACGGGTGCCCATGGCGATACCCGACCCCGTCAAAGCGCATTGCTTTACCGTCAACGACCTTGACGACTACCGCCGTTTTCATCATGCCCTGGGGACAACGCCCGCGCGTGTGGCGGTGATCGGCGCAGGCCTGGTCGGTTGCGAGTTTGCCAACGATCTGCACGCGGGCGGTCATGAGGTCACCGTTATCGCCCCTGATGCCACACCGCTTTCCCGCTTGTTGCCTGCCCCCCTGGGCCGCGCGCTCGGCGAGGCGTTTGTTGACGCAGGCATCCATCTTGCCCTGGGCAGAACCATCCAGACCATGGCCCTTAATGATGAACAAGGCGTAACGCTGACGCTGGATAGCGACGACACGCTCAACGCCGATGTCATCTTGATGGCGACGGGGTTGACCCCGCGTACCGCTCTGGCCGAGACAGCAGGGCTCACGGTTTCCGCCAGCGGTATCCTGGTGGATCGGCAACTGCGCACCTCTCACCCGGATATCGACGCCCTGGGCGACGTTGCCTGCGTCGATGGCGTCAACGCCATGTACGTCCAGCCGCTGCAAGCCAGCGCCCAGGCGCTGGCCGCCACCCTGTCCGGCACACCCACGGCGGTGCGCTTTGGGGCATGGCCGGTGATCGTCAAAACGCCCCTGTTACCGGTGGTTGCTTACCCACCTGTCCAGCCACCCGAACGCTGGCGGATCGAAGGCGAAGGCGGTGACATGATGGCAATCGCTGAAGATAGAGACGGACGTTTGATTGGATTTGCATTGACAGGCAGCTGCGTGAAAAGGAAAGTGGAGCTTTCCAGAGCAGCCCCTACGCTGCTAGGCTAAATTTCGCGGCGCTGGCGGCTTGGCTGAAATGACGGCCAAGCCAGCAGTGTCCTGACCAACAACACGACAGTGTATCTTGCACGATCATTAAACAAAGGGAGTTTCCTTATGCGTAAACCTGAACTTGCCGCCGCCATTGCAGAAAACGCCGACCTGTCCAAGGACAAAGCGGGCCAAGTCCTCAACGTGATCCTTGATGAAATTACCAACAGCGTTTCCAAAGGCGAAGACGTTGCCCTGATTGGTTTTGGCACCTTTACCGTCCGTGAGCGTGCGGCGCGTACCGGCAAAAACCCGCAGACCGGCGCGCCGCTGCAGATCCCGGCCAGCAAAAATGTCGCCTTCAAGCCAGGCAAAGCGCTAAAGGACGCCGTTTCCTGATGAAGCTCAAGCTGACGCTGTGGCTGTTGGGCTTTCTGCTCAAACGTGCCCTGCGCCGCAAGCCGCGCTTTCGTGAACAATTGGAACGCATGCGCGGCCTTGACTGGGGCATTGCCACAGAGGATTTGGTTACTGCCCGCCATTACCGGATGACGCCAACCAGCATTACCTCTGGTAAGGGACTGCCGGTCGATCTGGACCTTGAACTGCGCTTTCGCGACGACGAGGCCGCTTTACGCATCCTCAAGAAGCCCACGCAGCAAGCCTTCCTCGACGGCATGATCAACGGCGAGGTCCGCCTGGTAGGCGACTCCGCCGATATGAACAAGCTTCAGAAACTGCTTAAGCATCTGTAGTTTGCGGCCCCGACGGCACTGTTAACGCTCGAGGGGCCAGTCACGTCATCCTGTCCGAATACCGCCAGTGACTCGCCCTCCCCACTCCTACGTTACACCCTCGCCGATAACTGATAGATCAGCGTTGCAGACAGGCGCTACCCAAACCCTCTATACTATGATCACGACTAAAGTCTAATAACAGTGATCACCAAGAGACCTTATGCCCATCGCATTACCGCTGCGCCGCCTCTGGACGCTGGATAAGTTCGCCTACAGCCTGCGCGTTTTTATCGCGTTCAGCGGTGCGCTGGTGCTGAGTGCGCTGCTGGGCGATGTCACGCTGGTCATCCCGCTGTTTCTGGGTATTATCGCCAGCGCCCTGTCGGAAACCGACGACAGCTGGGAGGGCCGCTTCCAGGCGCTACTGGTGACGCTTGCCTGCTTTGCGTCGGCATCGTTCATCGTGCAGTGGCTGTTCCCGTGGCCGTGGCTGTTTGCCCTGTGGCTGGCGACATCGACCTTTACCCTGATCATGCTCGGGGCCATTGGCCAACGCTACGCCACCATCGCCTCCGGTACGCTGATTCTGTCGATCTATTCGATGATCAACATTGAACAGCACGGCGGGGTGGATGAAGACGTCGCCTACCGTCAATTGCTGCTGCTGGGGGGTGCCGCCTGGTACGGCGTCATTTCGGTCATCTGGTGCGCGCTTTTTTCGCGCCAGCCAGTCAAACAGAGCATGGCGCGGGTATACAAGGCGCTGGGTGAATTTCTGATCTTGAAGTCGGCCTTGTTCGAGCCGGTCCGGGGCGTGGATGTCGAGGCCCGCCGCGTGGCGCTGGCACGCCAGAACGGCAAGGTCGTCACCGCACTTAATCAGGCCAAGGAGATGATCTTTCGTCGCCTGGAAGGCCAGCGGGGTGACCAGAAGCTCAACCGGTATCTACGCATCTACTTTATCGCTCAGGATATCCACGAGCGCGCAAGCTCTACTCACTACCCGTATAGCGCTCTGACCGAGGCGTTTTTTCACCATGACGTGCTGTTTCGCTGCCAGCGGCTGCTTGATCAACAGGGGCGTGCCTGCCGTCAGCTAGCCAAGTCGCTGCTGCTCAACCGCCCGTTCGGCCACGAACAGAGCGAGCAGGCCCTGGCTGACCTACGCGCCTCGATCGATAACCTTGACGACCGGGAAAAACCCGAGTGGCGCCCACTCATGCGCCCGCTCAACGCACTGGCCGACAACCTGACCACCCTGGAAGCGCAGATTGCCAGTGCGCACAATCCGGACACCGGCAGCGAACGCCGTGACAGCGCGCTTTACGACCGCTCACCCTCTAGCCTGCTGGAAGCCTGGAGACGAGTGCGGCTCAACTTTACCTTGGGCTCGCCCACTTTTCGCCATGCAGTGAGGCTCTCCATCGCGCTAATGACCGGCTACGGGATCATGCAGTGGATTGACCCACAGCAGGGCTTTTGGATTCTGCTCACCACGTTGTTTGTCTGTCGGCCCAACTTTGCTACCACGCGACGTTTCCTCTCTCAGCGAATCATGGGCACGATGTTGGGGTTAGTCGTCGGTTGGGCGTCGATCAGCCTGTTCCCCCAACCACTGGTACAAAGCTTGATCGCGGTCGCCGCGGGGGTATCGTTCTTCGCCAACCGCGAAAAGCACTACGTGATCGCCACCGCCTCGATTACCCTACTGGTGCTGTGCAGTTTCAACCAGGTGGGCGATGGCTTCGATCTTATCTGGCCACGCCTGTTCGATACGCTGATTGGCGCCCTGATCGCGGGCCTGGCGGTATTCTTCATTTTGCCCGATTGGCAAGGTCGGCGGCTGAATCGCGAGGCCGCGCATGTGCTGACCAACCATCGCCGCTACCTGGAAGAAATCATTCACCAGTACGAAGAAGGCAAACAGGACGATTTAGCGTATCGCCTGGCACGGCGCAATGCGCATAACGCCGATGCGGCGTTGTCCACGCTGCTCACCAATATGCTTCACGAGCCGGGGCACTACCGTAAGCAGGATGCCGACAACGGGCTGCGCTTTCTGGTGCTCTCCAACACCCTGCTGAGCCACCTTTCGGCACTCGGTGCCCATCGCCACCAGCTAGCCGACGACGAGGACGACAGCGCGTCTGTGCCCGCCGCCAAGCGCATGTGCGAACTGCTCGACCAGCTCGCCGAGCAGCTTCAAAACCGCCAGCCGATCACCCCGCTGTCGGCCCAGGCCGAGGCGCTGATCGCACAGCTCGATGACCAAGACCCAGCCAAAGAGGAAAACGCCGTCACGCGTTACCGGCCCATCCAGAGCCAGCTACGCCTGATTGCGAACCAGCTGGCACCGCTGAGCGAGGCGGCGAGTCGTCTGATTACCACGCCAGATCCAGCGACCTAGCGTTGGGCTAAACCTGCCCATAGCGCCCGGCGGCCTCCCCCAGCCAGCGGCGCACCAGCACGGTGGTGATGTCCTTGTTGCCTTGCAGCGCCTGGGCCAGGGCGGTGACCTGGTCCAGCAGGTCAGCATCGCGCTCCAGGTCGGCAATTTTCATCTGCGCCAGGCCGGTCTGGCGGGTGCCGAGGACTTCGCCGGGGCCACGGATTTCCAGGTCTTTCTCGGCGATGCGGAAGCCGTCGGTGGTTTCGCGCATCACCGCCAAACGCTGGCGGGAGGTTTTGGACAGCGGCGGGTGGTAGAGCAGCACGCAGAAGCTCTCGGTACTGCCGCGCCCGACCCGGCCGCGCAGCTGGTGCAACTGGGAAAGCCCCAGGCGTTCGGGGTTTTCGATAATCATCAGGCTGGCGTTGGGGACATCCACGCCCACCTCGATCACCGTTGTGGCAACCAGTAAATCCAGCTCGCCTTCTTTAAACGCCGCCATCACCTGGGCTTTTTCGCTGGACTTCATGCGCCCGTGCACCAGGCCAATGGCAAGCTCCGGCAGCGCCTCGGTAAGCTCGTCGCGGGTGACTTCCGCCGCCTGGCACTGCAGCGCTTCGGACTCTTCGATCAGCGTGCACACCCAGTAGGCCTGGCGGCCTTCGCTGCAGGCGCGCCGGATACGCTCGACCACTTCCGGGCGGCGCTCGTCGGAGACCACTACGGTCTTGACCGGCGTCCGGCCGGGGGGAAGCTCGTCGATTACCGAGACATCCAGGTCCGCGTAGGCGCTCATGGCCAGCGTACGGGGAATCGGCGTGGCGGTCATGATCAACTGATGCGGTGTCAGGCCGCCCGCTTCGCCTTTTTCACGCAGCGCCAGGCGCTGGTGCACGCCGAAACGGTGCTGCTCGTCGATAATCGCCAAGCCCAGGCACTGGAAATGTACATCGTCCTGAAACAGCGCATGGGTGCCCACCACCATGCGCGCACGGCCATCGGCAATCGCCGCCTTGGTATCCAGCCGCGCTTTGCCTTTGAGCTTGCCCGCCAGCCAGGCCACTTCGATGCCCAGTGGCTCGAACCAGGCTTTAAACGAGCGGTAGTGCTGCTCGGCTAGGATTTCCGTGGGCGCCATGATCGCCGCCTGGCAGTTCCCCGCCAGCGCCGACAGCGCCGCCATGGCGGCGACCACAGTCTTTCCCGAGCCCACATCGCCCTGTACCAGCCGCAACATGGGGGCTGGGCGGGCAAGGTCCAGGGCAATTTCTTCCAGCACCCGCCCCTGGGCGCCGGTCAGGGCAAAGGGCAACTGCGCTAAAAAACGCGCCTGAAGGCTTCGCCCGGACGGCAACTCGGGGGCACCATCCGCCTGGATGCGCAAACGCACCTCGCGCAGGCTTAGCTGGTGCGCCAGCAATTCTTCCAACGCCAGACGCCGCGTCACTGGGTGCTGGCCGTGGGTCAACTGCTCCAGGTCGGCATCCGGCGGCGGCTGGTGGAGAAGCTTCAAGCTGGCGTGCAGCCCGGGTAGCTGAAAGCGCTGGCGCTGCGCCTCGGGAATAACGTCAGGCAGTGCCTCGGGCTGGTTTTCCAGCAGCCCCAGCGCCTGTTGGGTCAAGGCGCGCAGGCGCGTTTGATGCAACCCTTCGGTGGTGGGGTAAATCGGCGTAAAGTATTCGTCGACCGGCGTTTCGCTGCCACCGCTCAGCCTGTATTCGGGGTGATAGATTTCCAGCCCCGTCGCCCCGGCGCGGGCTTCACCAAACGCCCGCACGGTGGCCCCAGGCCTAAGTTGTTGCTGCTGGGCGGGGGAGAAATGAAAAAAACGCAGGCTTAAAATGCCGCTATTATCGCGCAGGCGCACCAACAGGCTGCGTCGGCGCCCTTTGACCACGTCGCAGGCGGTGACCTCGCCCTCGATGACCGCCTCGCTGCCCGCGCGTAGCTCGCCGATTGGCGTCAGCCGGGTGCGGTCCTGGTAGCGCAACGGCAGATGAAACAGCAAATCACTGACCTGCTCGATCCCCAGGCGGCCGAGCTTCAGCGCCAGTGCCTCTCCTACGCCTTTAAGGGCGGTGACCGGTGCCGAAAGCGCCGTCATGAGTCAACCGTCGACGCCTGGGCTGGCTGACGACAATGATTGATGGCGTTGACCAACGCATCAATGGCTTTGGGGCGCGGAAAGCTGGCCCGCCAGGCAATCGCTACCGTTCGCGAAGGTGCCGGGCTGACAAAGGGACGGCTGACCAGCATGGCATTTTCATACTGGTCGGTGCCCAGCGCCGACTGAGGCAGCACGGTGATGCCCAGCTTGGAGGCCACCATATGCCGGATTGTCTCCAGCGAGCCACCTTCGGCAATGAGCGTATTATTGGGATTGTTGAGCTTTTGCGTGATCGCAGGGCAGGCTTCCAACAACTGGTCGCGGAAACAGTGGCCTTCCCCCAGCAGTAGCAGACGCTCTTCCAATAGCTCTTCTTTATGGATGGCCTCCCGCGCTTCCCAGCGATGCTTGGCGGGCAGCAGTACTTCAAAGGTCTCATCGTAAATCGGCTTGGTCACCACGTCGGTTTCGGTGAACGGCAACGCCACGATGATGACATCCAGCTCACCGCTGCGCAGCTTGGTGCGCAGCCCGCCGGTCAAGCCTTCTTCAATGTACAAGGGCATTTGCGGTGCGGCCTTGGCCAGTTCGGGTACCAGGTGCGGGAATAGATAGGGGCCGATGGTATAAATGGCCCCGATACGCAGTGGATTGGCCAGTTGGTCTTTACCCGCGCTGGCCATGTCGAAGATAAGGCTACTCTGCTCAAGCACGCGCTGCGCCTGGGCGATGATCTTTTCACCTAACGGCGTTACCTGGACCGTCGCCTTGGAACGCTCGAACAATGGCGTTTCCAATTCATCCTCGAGTTTTTTGACCGCCACTGACAAGGTGGGCTGGGAAACATGACAGCGCTCGGCAGCACGGCCAAAGTGGCGTTCTTGGGCAAGGGTTACGATGTAGCGAAGTTCTGTTAAAGTCATATTGGCGCCAGTGGCATCCTCTCGTAGCAGCTTGTGACTAGCGATCGCGACAGTTAGCGGGTAGGAAAAGGACACAGACAGGCCCTGCTGACGATGTCGTCTCTACGATTGCTTCTATAGGGAATTGTAGATCAGGGACCTTGCATCTAATAGGGATTATTTATCAACAGGAGCAAGCAAGTGACGCTAACCGTACTCATTATTGGCTGTGGCGATATCGGCATAACGCTCGGTCGCGAACTGCTCAGCGAAGGACACCGCGTGATTGGCGTTCGTCGCCGTATCGAAGCCCTGCAGGATACCGGGATCGAGCCCTTGGCATTGGACCTCAATGAGCTTGAATACGCCGATGCAAGCGCGCTTCCCGAGGCGGATTACGTCATTTATACGGTGAGCGCCGACCACTTTGAAGAAAGTGCCTACCAGAGCGCTTACCCCGAGGGCCTGAAACGGGTACTGAGCGTCATGGAACAACACGCCACACCGCCACGCCGCGTGTTTTTCGTGTCATCAACCAGCGTCTACGGCCAGCAGGAAGGCGAAGTGGTCAACGAGGAAAGCCCGACCGAACCGACAAGCTTCTCCGGCACACTGATGTGCGAAGCCGAACAGGCGCTGATCAACCACCCGCTACCCGGCACCGTGGTGCGCTTTTCAGGCATCTATGGTCCTGGCCGCGACCGGCTCATCCACCAGGTCGCTGAAGGGCGGCTCGCCGCGGTCACCCCGGTGATCTATTCCAACCGTATTCACCGCGACGACTGCACCGGCATTCTGGCCCATCTGATTCACTGCCAGGAAAACGGCCGACCGCTGGCGGACCTCTACCTGGGGAGCGATTGCGAGCCGGTCACCATGCATAACGTGATGGACTGGATTGCCAAGCAGCTCAAGGTCGCGTCCACCGACACGATGCAATCGCCGCTGCGTCGACGCACCAGCAAGCGTTGCGATAACCGGCGGATCCTCGAAACCGGCTATCAATTCCGCTACCCGACGTTCCGCGAGGGCTACGCTCAGGTATTGAAAGAAGGCGGCTTCTGGCGCGTGCAAAAGGCGTAACCGTCATCACGGGCCCATCACACTGCCATGAGCCTCCAGCCTGCTCATGGCAGATGCTTACTCATGGCAGATGCTTGCGCTGCCTTAATCGCCAATGACCATGACGGCTTCGGCTTCCACCTGGCTCCCCTTGGGCAGGGCTTTTACTCCCACCGCGGCACGGGCCGGGAATGGCATATCGAAAAACTCTTCCATCACCTTGTTCACGATCGCGAAGTTATCCAGCTCGACCAGGTACAGGTTCAGCTTGACGATATCGCCAAGCGTCCCGGCGGCTTCTTCGCAGACCGCCTGCAGGTTGGTAAATACTTGACGAGCCTGCAGCTCAAAATCGTCCGAGACGATTTCCATGGTGGCCGGGTCCAGCGGAATCTGGCCTGACAGGTACACGGTATTGCCTGCTTTAACCGCCTGAGAGTAAGGGCCGATAGCAGCGGGGGCTTTCTCGGTGTTGATAACAGCTTTGTTGCTCATTGGATGTCATGCTCCTTGGTGCACTCAACGTTGATCATGGTGGTCTCGCCATGGCTAACGCTGCCAGCCATGGGCCAGCAGGTCGCCACAGCGGGCACTTAATTTGCCATGCGGGTTATTTTGCTGACGTTAGGCAGGTTGCGAATACGTTTCATGATGCGGGCAAGGTGAACACGACCCTTTACCGCAAGCGTGAGGTTCACCGTGGCGAGACGCGCATCGCGCTCTTCAATCCCGATGCGTTCGATGTTGGCATCCGCATCGGTGACCAGCCCGGCGAGTTGCGCCACGATCCCTCGGCGACTTTCGATTTCGATGCGAAGGACAACCGGGAAGTCTTCGTCGATGTTCTCTGACCATTCCAGCGCAAAGACTTTATCGGGGTCGTCTCTGTCCATCAGGTTTTTACATTCAGACCGGTGTACCACAAGCCCTTTACCCATCGAAAGGTGGCCGATGATGCTATCGCCGGGCAGCGGGTGGCAACAGCGGGCAAAGTTGATGACCATGCCCTCGCTGCCGCTTATCACCACCGGTTTATGGTGGGTGCCCTCGTTAATCTGCTCGCTGGGATGACCGTCCGCAACATCCACCAGGCGCCGCGCGACGACGTGGGCAACGCGGTTGCCAAGGCCCAACGACTCTAACAGTGCCTCTTCCGACGACACGTCGAGTTGCTCGAACGCACGGCTTATCACGGTCGGCTCCAGCTCTTCCAGGCTGGTATTGAAAGGGGCCAACGCCTTGTTCAACAGCCGCCGCCCGAGCATCACCGCTTCGGTATGCTGCTGATGCTTGAGGGCATGACGAATGGCCGAGCGCGCCTTGGCCGTGGTGACAAAGTTCAGCCACGCCAGATTGGGACGAGCCCCGGGCGCCGTGATGATTTCCAGCGTCTGGCCACTCTCGAGACGCGTGGAAAGCGGCGCCAGATGGCGATCGATGCGGCAGGCGATGCAGTGATTGCCGATATCGGTGTGCACCGTATAGGCGAAGTCGATCACGGTAGCGCCCTGGGGCAGCTCCATGATGTCGCCCTTGGGGGTAAACACGTAGATATCGTCGGGAAACAGGTCGTTTTTGACGTGCTCGATGAACTCCAGGGAATCCCCGGCGTGGCGCTGCATCTCCAAAAGCCCTTTCACCCAGGCCCGGGCGCGGGCATGGCTGCCTTCGGCGATCGGATGGGAGGTTTGCCCGGCTTTATACAGCCAGTGGGCGGCGATGCCGTTATTGGCCATGGCCTCCATTTCCCGGGTGCGAATCTGCACTTCGATGGGCATGCCCCGCGCGCCAAACAAGGTGGTGTGAAGGCTCTGGTAGCCGTTGGCCTTGGGAATCGCGATGTAGTCCTTGAAGCGCCCCGGCACCGGCTTATACAGATTATGCACCACGCCCAGAATGCGATAGCAGCTGGCCACATCGTCGGTGATGATGCGAAAGCCGAACACATCCATGATTTCGACAAAGGGTTTGCGCTGGTCGCGCATCTTGCGATAGATCGACAGCAGATGCTTTTGGCGACCGACGACCGTACCGCTCAGGCCTTCGTCGTCGACGCTTTTTTGCAATGTCGCCTGGACTTCCCGCATCGCACTGCGCCGATGCCCGCGGGCGTTGGAGACAGCCCGCTTGATTCGCTCCGACCGCATCGGGTGGATCGCCTGAAAGGACAGGTCCTCGAGTTCGACGCGGATGGTGTTGATACCCAATCGCCCCGCAATGCGGGCATAGATTTCCAGAGTTTCACGGGCGATGCGACGCTTTTTGTCTGGGCGCAGTGCGCCCAGGGTGCGCATGTTATGCAGCCGGTCGGCGAGCTTGACGATAATCACGCGGATATCCCGCGACATCGCCAGGACCATCTTCTGGAAATTTTCCGCCTGGGCGACGGCTTTATCTTCGAAGGTGATCTGTGTCAGCTTGGAGACGCCGTCAACCAGTTCCGCCACTGGCTCGCCGAACTGGGCGCCGAGCGCTTGTTTCGATACGCCGGTGTCTTCAATCACATCGTGCAGCATGGCAGCCATCAAGCTTTGATGGTCCATGTGCATGTTGGCAAGGATGTTGGCTACCGCCAGCGGGTGGGTAACGTAAGGTTCGCCGGAGCGACGCCGCTGACCGTCGTGGGCCTGCTCAGCGTAATAAAAGGCGCGTTTGACCTGTTGAATCTCGCCGGGGGGTAAGTAGCCGCCGAGTCGGTCGGCCAGGTCATCAATGGTAAACATTCACCGCGCCTCTAATCGGTCGTGAATCCTAGTCGTCGATTTGTGCGCTGGGAGCCATTGCTGGACGAGCGCGAACAGGTGCTTCAACCGGTTCGTCCAGTACCGTGTGATCGACCAGGCCCGCCGCGATTTCACGCAGCGCCATGACCGTGGGCTTGTCATTTTCCCAGGGTAGCTGTGAATCGCGCGTGCCCCGCGCCAGCTGGCGAGCACGCTGGGTGGAAATCATCACGAGCTTGAAACGATTTTCGACATGATCAAGACAATCTTCAACGGTGACGCGAGCCATGGGTGCCTTCCTGTAATAACGATGCTGGATCGTGTCCGTGTGAGGTCAAACGGGTCGATCCAGCTAAAGAGGGTGTAGAACCTTGTAGATTACTCGACGCCGGGCGCCTGTGACAAGAGCGTTGCCAGCAAGGAGGCGTGGCGTTCGCTCATTAGCGGGCACGCCAGGCGACGGCTGATGACCAACGACTGCAATTCCTGCAGAGCCGTCGTGAAGTCATCGTTGACCACCAGGTAGTCGTATTCGTCATAGTGCGACATTTCGCTGATCGCATCACGCATGCGTCGCGCGATGATGGCGTGCTCGTCGGTCCCCCGGCTGGCCAGGCGACGCTCAAGCTCGCTGCGCGACGGCGGCAGTATGAAGATCGACACGGCCTCGGGCATTTGTTCGCGCACCTGACGCGCGCCCTGCCAGTCAATCTCGAGAATCACGTCCTGGCCAGCATCAAGTACCGTTTGAGCCGCCTTGCGCGAGGTACCGTAGTAATTATCGAAAACCTTGGCGTACTCAAAGAACTCGCCGCGTGCAATCATTTCCTCAAAGGTCGCCGCATCGGTGAAGTGGTAATTGACGCCATCCACCTCACCCTCGCGCTTGGCCCGGGTGGTGTGCGATACCGACACCTGGATGCCATCGAGGCTTTCGATCAGCTCGCGTACCAGGCTAGTTTTACCCGCCCCCGATGGGGCAGAAACGATAAACAGTGTACCTTGGGACATACGCGCTTCCCTTGTTGGCGAGGTAAACTCGTGCGATTAAAGCAGTGTAGAAAAGTGACGCAGTATCGCACACCCATCGCGACGACTGTAGCGTTTCGCAGAACAGGGAGGTCACGATGCGAAGTACCTGGCTGATACTGGCGTTGATCGTGCTAGGCGTTGTCCTGCAAAAGGGAGTCATCGAGATTCCCCGCCACTGGTCACCCTGGGCACCGCTTCACGTCGACGATCCAATCACCCCGATCACGTCGCTAAAACTCCGCCGCCTGGAAAATGACCGTGACGGTTGCCTGGCAGCACTGGAAAGCGTGCCGGATGACGCCTTGCGCTATTCCCCTCTGGCCGACTACACCCCCGTGGAGAACTGCCCGCTTGAGAACGTGGTGCGCCTTGAAGCCAGCGGCGTCGGGTTCAACCAGTCGTTCGTGGCCAGTTGCCCCCTGGCCTTGGCCTGGGTGATGTTTGAACGCCACGCACTGCAACCCAGCGCCGAGACCATTCTCGGCACCCGGGTACGCCAAGTCGACCATGTGGGAAGTTTTGCCTGCCGCAATGTGTATGGGCGTGAAAGCGGGCGGCGCAGCGAACACGCCACCGCCGAGGCGCTTGACGTGAGCGGCTTTCACCTCGCCAACGGTGAGCGCATTACCCTGCTTGAGGACTGGGGCAACAATGGGCCAGCGGGAGCGTTTCTGCGCGACATACGCGACGATGCCTGCGACTTTTTCGGCAACACCCTGGGCCCCGACTACAACGCCGCCCACGCCGACCATTTTCACTTCGGGATGCGCGGCTTTCGCCTCTGTCGTTAGGTTGCATCCGCCACGCGAGCCGGGGGATAACGTTTCTCCAGCCAGCGCCCGGCGGCAAACAGCACGAGCCCGCACAGCGCCAGCCCGGTTCCCACCAGGCCGGTGCTAGACCAGTTGAAGCCCGCGCTGATGACTAGCCCGGCAAGCCAGGCCCCCAGCGCATTGGCGCCGTTGAAGGCCGCGTGATTGAGCGATGCCGCCATGGTTTGGGCATCCTCGGCGACGTCCATCAAACGGGTTTGCAGCGAAGGCGCCAGCGCCATGCTGGTGCCCACCAGCCCCACAAACAGCAGCCCCGACCAGACATTATTCGCCGCGAAGTAAAATAGCCCCTGGATCACCGCACACCACAGCAGAATAGATGGAATTGCGCGCATGAGGTTTTTATCCGCCAGACGCCCGCCGATCAAATTCCCGGCAATCGAGCCCAGGCCGAAGATTACCAGCACCAAGGGCCCAAGCGCTTCGCTCATGCCCGCCTGCTGGGTCAGCGTCGGCATCACGTAACTGAAAATGGCGAACATGCCGCCGCAGCCAATACAGGCGATGGCCAAGGTCACCAGCACGCGCTGCTTGACCAGCGCCGACAGCTCACGCAGTGGGCTCGCCAGGGCATCAACGGGCTGAACCGGTACGTAAAACCGGGTCAACAGCGCGGTAAGCAGCGCAATGCCGCCTACCGCGGCAAAGGCAATCTGCCAGCCGAAAAAGCTCCCGGCCCAGGTGCCCAGGGGGGCGCCCACCAGAATCGCGACTGTCAGACCCATCATCACCCGGGCAATCGCCCGTGCCCGCTGGTCGATGGGCACCGCCCCGGCGGCCACCAGAGCGGCAATGCCAAAGTAGGCACCGTGGGGCAGCCCGGCGATAAAGCGCAGGCCCACAAACGACCAGAAGCCCGGCGCCATGGCACTGGCAATATTGCCTACGGCAAACACCAGCATCAGCGCGATCAGCAGCGCTCGCTTGGGGACCCTTGCCGCCAGGGCGGAAATCAGCGGCGCACCGACCACAACGCCCAGGGCGTAGCTGCTGATCGCATAGCCCACCTGGGGCACAGTGATGGCCAGATCCTCCGCGATGCGGTTCATCAACCCCATGATGACGAACTCGCTGGTGCCGATGCCAAAGCCGCCCAGCGCCAGCACAAATTCAGCCAGCCGCGGGTTACGCGCCAGCCCTTGAGACGACGATGCCGTCGATTCCTGCATGCTTATCTCCTTGGGATACCGACCGTTGGTATCGCGATGGCGCAAATGATCGCAGGATTAGACGAAAGTAGAAACACACCGCGTTTAAAAAGTTAGCGGGCGAAAGGGAACCTCCGCATGGGGTTAATCCCATTCGTGTTCTAGCTTTGTTAGTGTGTTTTTATTTCTCAATACTCGAGACGCTGATGACCCCAGATACCATCGAACAGGCTATGGTAGCTCTCGCCAAGGCCGACCCGGATATCGCCCGCGCTTACCCCCTCGTGGGTGCGCCTGAACCACGACAGCGCGATCAGGGCTTTGCGACGTTTTTCAGTACCATCGTCAGTCAACAGCTTTCCACTGAGGCCGCCCGCGCCATCATGGGCCGCGTCAATACGCTGCTCCCCGAGCTCCATGCCCAGGCGGTGATCGATATCGACAGCCAGGCGCTGCGCGATGCCGGGCTCTCCTGGCGCAAGATCGAGTACGCCAAGGGCCTGGCAGAAGCGGAGCTGGCAGGCACCTTTAGCGCCGATGGGCTTGAGCAGCTAAGCGACGACGAGGCGATTGCCGCAATTACCCAGCTGCGCGGCTTCGGTCGCTGGAGTGCCGAGATCTACCTGATGTTCTCGCTGAAGCGCCGGGATATTTTCCCCGCCGACGATCTGGCGTTGCGTGTGGCACTCGGGCGCTTGAAAGGTATGGATGACAAACCCACACCCAAGCAGGCCCGCCAGTTGGTCGAGCCCTGGGCACCCTGGCGCACGGTGGGGTCGCTGTTCTTGTGGCACTACTATCGCGGTGAACCCTTGTAAGGACTCTTTTAAACTCTTTTTAGGCGTCTAACCCACCAAATTTGCCGTTTTGGTAGTCTTCCACCGCCTGGACGATCTCTTCACGGGTGTTCATCACAAAGGGGCCGTGTGAATAGACGGGTTCGTCGATCACATCGCCGTGACCAAACAACAGGCGAGCATCGCTGCTGGCTTCAATCACCAGGCTATCGCCTGCGCGGTCTACTTCGATCAGATGGTGGGGTTGAACAGGTTCACCGCCCACCTCCAGGTCACCATCTACTACATACAGAAAGACCTGCCGCCCCGATTCAACCGGCAGCGTTTCGCGTGTACCCGCAGGGAGCTTAAGCGTTGACATAAATACGCCGGTCAGCGAATGGATGGGGCCAGTCTGCTTATCCCACTGCCCGGCGATCAGGTGTAGCTCACCGCCGCCCGGCAGCGCCAGCGAAGGAATGTCGTCATGCTGGAGCCCCACGTAGTGCGGCTTGCTCATCTTCAAGCGCGCCGGAAGATTGACCCAAAGCTGCAGGATCTCCAGCGGGCCACCGTCACGCAGGAACTCCTCCGGCGAAATTTCCGCATGCACGATACCGCTGCCTGCCGTCATCCACTGCACGCCACCGGCGTGAATCACGCTTTGATGCTGGGTGCTGTCAGCATGGGCCAGCGAGCCTTCCAGAATAAAGGTGACGGTCTCGAAACCCCGGTGCGGGTGTGGGCCGAATGGCAAGCCACCGTTATTGGCCGGGTAGGTCTGCGGCCCATGGTGATTGAGAAACAGGAACGGATCGAGCTGTTCAAGCTGCGGCCCCGGCAATGGCCGACGGGTGACCAGATCGCCGATATCGTCGCGCCTGGCCGGGTGTTGGGCGATGACATGACGCGTTGTGGGGGTCTTATCGGATGACATAGCTAACTCCTTATCGATATCCCCCAGCGTAAAACCCCAGCGCGCCCATGAGGAGCGAATAATTTGGCCCGATTCATTGAAGGAAATTGGTAGAAACCGGCTACGGCGCGCGAACGTCCAGCCGGCCCACTACCTCCAGCCCACCCGCGGCCGGGCGCACGACCAGCATCTCACCCGAGCTAACCCCCCGCCCGGCCAGCGCCGAGATATTCACCTGATGGGTTACCAGCAGCATGTTGCCTGACTTTTCCCAGGCGGCTATCTGCTCAAGAGCAGCTTGGGTGATGACGTCCCGATCACCGCGTCCGCGAAAGAACGAGTCCAGCCACGGCGCAGGCTCGACGTCGCCCAGCTGCATGAGCTCGGCGGTATCCCGCGCCCGGCACCAGCGCGACGCGTACACCTCATCGATGGGAATGTTCCGCTCGCGAAATGCCTCACCCGCCAGCCTCGCCTGGGCACGCCCCTGCTCTGAAAGGTTGCGCTGCGTCTCACAACGACCCCGCTCGAACCCGGGCGGGTCGCCAACACCTGGCGCCAGCGAATGACGCATCAAAATCACCAGGCCCCCTTCCTGCAGGGCCTGCCAGATTGTGTCGTTGGCCTGGGCGGTGACAGGCAGCAACCCCAGTACACTGAGCAACAGGGTTAACGTAAGTTGGCGTAAGGTAGGCATGGGGATTGTCCTTCAACCATTGATGAAGTATTGACCAAGCGAACGGCAACGGGCATGTGATACCCATCAACCTTCCCACTTCAAGACGTGGCAGGCATTTGCTACGCCAAAGCCTAAACGACTTGGCGCGGCGATACGCGCTGACCCAGCCAGCCCCAATTCAACGAAAGACTATCTTCCTCATCAGCAGCAACGCTCAAGTCCGCTTTCTCAAAATTCGGTCACTACCGTCACGCCCGCCCCTTCAAACTTATCCATGTTCATCAGCGCATCTATCGACTGCTCAAGAGTAATCCGTTTGCCGATCAGCTTTTCAGGCGCCAGCTTGCCAGACTGGATCATCGCCAGCATGGCGCCGTAACGATGCGCCTGAATGCCATGACTGCCGAGTATTTCAAGCTCGTTGGCAATCAGCTGGCTCATGGGAATAGCCGGTGTGCTGTTCTCCGCCAACATCAGCCCGACCTGAATATGCTTGCCCCGTTTACGCAGGTTGCTGATGGAGTTAAAGCAGGTGGTCGGGTGTCCTAGCGCATCCAGTGACACGTGAGCGCCTCCCCGGGTTATGTCCGCCACCGCCTCTACCACATTGGCCACCTTGGCGGCATTCACGGTGGCAGTCGCGCCCAATTGGCGAGCCAGAGCAAGCGCTTTTTCCGAAATATCGATAGCGACAACGTTAGCGCCGATGGCGTTGGCAATCATCACGGCGGATAGACCCACACCGCCGCAGCCATGAACCGCTACCCACTGCCCAGCCGAGGTTTGGCCCTGATCGACCACCGCCCGAAAGGAGGTGACGAACCGACAGCCCAGGCTTGCCGCTGTGGCAAAGTCGAGCGTTTCGGGTAGCGCGACCAAGTTGACGTCGGCGTAGTGAATACTCACATACTCGGCAAAGGACCCCCAGTGCGTGAAGCCGGGTTGGAACTGACTATCGCACACCTGATGGTTCCCGGCGTGGCACTCAGGGCAAGTGCCACACCCCCCGACGAACGGCACCGTAACGCGATCGCCAATGCGCCATTGTTTGACGTCCTTGCCAACCGCTTCGACAACGCCTGCCAGCTCGTGCCCCGGCACATGAGGGAGCTGGATATCGGTATCGTGCCCCACCCAGCCATGCCAGTCGCTGCGGCATACCCCGTTCGCCATCACCTTCACCACCACGCCATGCGGTTCTGGCGCCGGATCTGGCACCTGCTGTATGTGGGGAGGGGCGGAAAACTGCTCAAAAACAACGGCTTTCATAAACGACTCCTGCGCGGTATCCATTGTTTTACTATAACCAACCGCCCCTGAAATTACTTTTCCGATGGATGGACACACAGGCTAATTTTGAATCACTCTTTCTTTTAAACGCATAAACCTGAAAGAGATTTTCAAATGAGTCGACTGGACAAAATAGACGCCCAACTAATCGATAGCCTTCAAGCCGATGGTCGGCTATCCATCGCCAAGCTGGCCGAGCGGCTGGGAATGAGCGAAGCCACCTGCTGGCGGCGTCATAAACGCCTGGAGGAACTGGGCGTGATCGAAGGCTACCAAGCCACGCTGAACCGCCGACAGCTAGGCGGCAGCGTGCTGGCCTTTGTGCAGATCACCTGTACCCAGCACAGCGAGGCGGCCACCGCGGAGTTCGAACGCGTTATCCAGGCCAGCTCCCGGGTGCTCAGCTGCCATAACACCACCGGCGAGGCGGACTTCCTCTTGCAGGTCATCGCCCAGGACCTCGATGACTACAGCCGCTTCGTGGAAAAAGTGCTACGCCAGCTGCCGGGAGTATCGAGCATCCGCTCCAATATCTCCCTGCGGGAAATGAAGGCGACGAGCCACTTGCCGGTTGGGGAATTGCTGGGGCTATGAGCGGGGTGGTTGGGGAGGGGCCAGTCGAACAACGTCAGCAGCAGGCTGCAGCACGAAAAGCAATAAAAAAGATACTATAATATCCATATTAAGCCTAAAACATCTATAATAGATACAGGGGTATCTTTTATAGGAATGTTAACTTATGCACCGTTTTCTGCTGTTAGACGATACAGATGTCCAGCAAGCCTTTGCGACTCATCTGCGTAGCTTACGCGAACAGGCCAAGCTATCCCGTGCAGCACTGTCTGAACGCAGCAATGTGCCCGCCCCAACCATCAAGAAATTTGAGCTCACCGGGCAAATCTCGTTTCGCCAGCTACTGTTGCTATGGCAAAGCCTGGACGACTTGGCGCGGCTATACGCGCTGACCCAGCAAGACGCATTTAACGCAAAGATACCTTCCTCGATTGATGAGGTACTCAAAGATGGCTTCTAAGCCCACGCAGCGGCTGAACGTGACACGCACACTATCGACAGGAGAACAGGTTGCTGCTGGCGTATTGGCGCAAAACCGCCAAGGGGTATTTTTTCAGTACGCAGAAGGCTATACGGAACAGCATGGCAATCTATCGCCCTTTACTTTGCAGCGCGACCTGGCGCTTCAGCCCGCACCTAGAACGCCCCATCAAGGGCTTCACGGCGTATTTGGCGACTGTTTACCCGATGGCTGGGGGCTGCTGCTGCAAGACCGTGTCTTTCGTCAGCATGGCATAGCGCCTACACAGCTTACGGCGTTGGACCGGCTGGCATTTGTTGGTCAACGTGGCATGGGTGCACTGACGTTTGAGCCAGCATCAGAGGCAGCGCCGACACAGAGCGATAACGAAGATCTGGCGACACTCGGCCTTGAGGCACAGGCCGTTTTCGATGGGCAAACGGAAGACGTACTCAGCGCCTTGGTCGCAGCGGGTAGTTCCGGTGGGGCTAGACCGAAAGCACAGCTTTTCATGCCGCCTGGCCAATCGAAGGAATGCAGAACCTATGCTCAGCCAGAGGATGACGCCTGGCTGGTCAAATTTACCTCTCAACACTTGCCACTGGGTCACGACGAGGGGCTTTGCGAAGCGGCCTACCTGGATTTGGCCAAAACAGCAGGCCTTGAGCCGCCCGAATGGCAGTTGCTGCGCGTACCTACGCCGCAGGGTGAGCGCGCCTGGCTTGCCATCAAACGGTTTGATTGGATCCATCAGACAAACCCTGCGGGGCGTCTCCATATGCACAGCGCCTGCGGGCTGCTGGATGCCGATTTCCGAACCCCTAGCCTGGATTACGCCGACCTAATCAAGGCAAGCCGCCAGCTGTGTCGATCCCCCGCCGTAGGCCAGCTGCAATTCCGACGTGCGCTGTTTAACCTGTTTGCCTGCAACCAGGATGACCACAGTAAAAACTGGGCGTTTCTCCAGGATGATGCAGGCCAATGGAAACCAGCACCGTTTTATGATGTGACCTTTAGCCCCCACCCTTTTGCAGAACACGCCACTGCCTATATGGGCTTTGGCAAGCAGCCCTCGCTAAAAGCCATCCAACAGCTCGCCACCCATGCAGGCTTTGCCAACTGGAAACAGGCTCAGCCGCACGTTCAGGAGATCGCGGACGTTATTGCCACCTTCCCGGCTGTGGCAAAAGACCTGGGTGTGAAAGCCAGCACCATCGAGCTGATCACCCAGCGATTGAATCAAGCGTGGCGGGAAAATAAGGGGATTTTAATCAGTTGAAGGTGGTGCATTTGATGCTGATCATCTCTACTGAATCAACGCACTCCTGCCCGATAGTTGTCTGGCTCTAGCCAAAGTTGCTGCCAGAGATCGCCTTTCAGGCAATAAAGCTTGGGCCCTTTGCGGAAATTGAATAGCCGAAACAAATTTTTGTTATAACGCTGCCCGCTCAGTTCAGCCACCAACATCTATCGATACGTCGCGACAATGGCCTCGACTTCGCTTGTGCTCCAGGGTGTTGCTCGGCTCATATCCCTTACTCAATATTCTGAATCTGTTCCCGCATCTGCTCGATCAGCACCTTCAACTCCACCGCGCAGCGGGTCGTCTCGGCGACAACGGATTTAGACGACAGCGTATTGGCTTCGCGGTTGAGTTCCTGCATCAGGAAATCCAGACGACGACCTTTGGGGCCTTTCTGTTTCAGTTGACGACCGACTTCATCGACATGGGCCGTGAGACGGTCCAGTTCTTCGTCCACATCGGCCTTTTGCGCCACCAGCACCAGCTCAGCTTCAAGGCGTTGCGGGTCGAGGTCGGTCTTGGCGACTTCTAAACGCTCCAGCAGGAGGGCGCGCTGGCGCTCAAGAATCTGCGGCAGCAGGCTACGCACGGTGGCTACCTGCTCGCTTACGGCGGCAAGCCGGGTGGTGATCATGACGGCGAGTTTCTCTCCCTCACGGGCGCGGGCGTCAATGAGCTCATCCAGCGCCTGGTCGAACAGCGTCTTGGCAGCCGAGGTAATGGCCTCCTGATCAAGGTGCTGGGTTTCCATGACCCCGGGCTGGTTGAGTAGCGCAAGGGTGGTCGGCGGCTCGGCGCTGGGTACCTGCTGTTGAATAGCCGCCAGCGCATCGGCGATCTCTTTTAGCCGCTGAGCGTTCACGGCAGGCGCCTGATGGGCCTCGGCGGCTTCAAAGCGCAGGCTGCACTCGACTTTCCCCCGTGCCAGCCGGGTACGCAGCGCTTCTCGCAGCGTCGGCTCCAGGTCGCGCAGGGCATCGGGCAGGCGGAAATGCGGTTCTAAATAGCGCTGGTTCACCGAACGGATTTCCACTTGAAGCGTGCCGAAGGGGGCCGCCAGCTCGGTGCGGGCGAAGGCGGTCATGCTGTGTACGCGGTTTGAAGCAGCCATGGTACATCCTGTTAATGAACAACGGTCTATATAGCATTGCGAACAGTCTAACCGATAGCCCCATCAGCGCACGCCCAGACGTGTACAATGGGGGGCTTTTCCTTGTTACGCGTTTATTGAGAGGTATTATTTGTGAGCAGTGCTAAGCGTCCTGATGTTGTGCGTCCCAGCGGTCGCGAGGCCGACCAGCTCCGTGATATTCGCATAACCCGCGATTACACCCGCCATGCGGAAGGCTCGGTCCTGGTGGAATTTGGCGATACCAAGGTGCTGTGTAATGCCAGCGTGGAAGCAGGCGTACCGCGCTGGCTGCGCGGTAAAAATCAGGGTTGGATTACCGCCGAGTACGGCATGCTGCCCCGCGCCACTCACTCACGCAGCGACCGCGAAGCCACCCGGGGCAAGCAGGGCGGCCGTACGCTGGAAATTCAGCGCTTGATCGGCCGCAGCCTGCGCGCCGCCGTGAATTTGAAAAAGCTGGGTGAGTTCACCATTACCGTCGATTGCGATGTCATCCAGGCCGACGGCGGCACCCGCACCGCCGCGATTACCGGCGGCTGTGTCGCGCTGGTGGATGCCATCCGCTACCTGCAGCGGGATAAAAAGATCAAAGGCGACCCCTTCAAGCAGCTGGTCAGCGCGATTTCGGTGGGTATCTACAAAGGCGTGCCGGTGCTTGACCTGGACTACCCGGAAGACAGCAAGGCCGACACCGACCTGAACGTGGTGATGACCGAAAGCAGCGAGTTGATCGAAGTGCAGGGCACTGCCGAAGCAGGCGCATTCAACCGCGCCGAGCTGAATGCCATGCTCGATCTGGCTGAGAAAGCTGGCGACGAGCTACGAGAAAAGCAGCGCGAAGCGCTGGGTATCCGAGGCTGATCAAGCGCTAGCCACAACGCCACAAGCCGACCCAAGGTCGGCTTGTGGCTATTTACCTGCGAACAGACAGCGACGCGGGAAATACGCGTCTAAAGCGCCAGGTCGTACTCGACGATCAACGGGGCGAACTCGGAGAAGGTCGCGTCGTAATCGATCCACGCGTCGACCACGTGGCGGCGGAAGTTGGGACCGACCAGTTGGTAGTCGATCCGCCAGCCTTCCTGGCGCTCACGGGGAACTTCCTGGTGAAGCTTCGGCCACCAGGTATATTCACCTGCGTCGCGGTTGATTTCGCGGAAGGTGTCGATAAACCCGGTTGGGCCAAGTACCTGATCCATCCAGGCGCGCTCTTCCGGGCGGAAACCCGAGGTGAGCTGATTGTCGGACCAGTTGGCCAGGTCGACGGTCTTGTGGGCAATGTTCCAGGTACCGCAGATGATGTATTCGCGGCGTTTGCGCGACATCTTGGTCAGGTACTCCTGGTATTGATCCATGAACGCCTGTTTGGCTTTTTGGTCGCTCCCGTCGGGCATCAGGAAGGTTGCGATGCTGAAACGGTCATAGTCCGCCTGCAGAAAGCGCCCTTCGTGGTCACACTGGGGGAAGCCAAGGCCGTACATGATCGCCTTGGGGATTTGACGGCAATACAGTGCCACCCCTGAGAAACCATCCTCTTCGGCATCCAGGAAGTAGCCTTCGTAGCCTTCCGGATACAGAATATGGTCGCTCAATTCAAAACTTTTTGCCTTGATGTTCTGCACGCAGACCACGTCGGCATCCTGCTGAGCCAGCCAGTCCAGGAAGCCACGGTCGACGGCATCACGTATACCATTGACATTAATGCTGGCAATTTTCATAAATCGTCCCTTTTGCGTCGCTGCTGTATGATACCCGACGTTTAGACGTTTGGGTAAATAGACAAACCAAATCTTGCTATTTACCTGCTTTTTATTGTTGCCTTTGCCCCAACTTTTGATCGACAAGGGAAGACCGCCGTGGCCACCACTCTACAACCCTACCAGCGCGATTTCATTGCTTTTGCCATTGAGCAGGGGGTGCTCAAGTTCGGCGAATTCACGCTTAAATCCGGGCGTGTAAGTCCTTACTTCTTCAATGCAGGCCTGTTCCAGACCGGCCGCGCGCTCGCCAAGCTGGGCCGCTTCTATGCTCAGGCGATCGTCGATAGCGGCCTTGAGGCCGATGTGCTGTTTGGCCCGGCGTACAAGGGCATTCCCCTGGCGGCGGTGACTGCCGCGGCCCTGGCTGACCACCACGACCGCGACATCCCCTATGCCTTTAACCGCAAAGAGGCCAAAAGCCACGGGGAAGGCGGCAACATTGTCGGCGCACCGCTTGCCGGTGATATTCTGATTATCGACGACGTGATTACCGCGGGCACCGCTATTCGCGAGGTAATGAGCCTGATCGAGCAGAATGGTGCTCGCGCAGGGGGCGTGATCATTGCCCTGGATCGTCAGGAGCGTGGCCAGGGCGAACAGAGCGCGATTCAGGAAGTACAGTCTCAGTACGGCATGCCGGTGGTCAGTATCGTGACGCTTGAGCAGGTGCTTACCTATCTAGAGGAGCATGCCGGTGGCGAGATGCTGGCCTACGCCGAGGCCGTTCGGGCGTATCGTGACCGCTACGGAATTGCCGACTAAACGGCTAAAGTGCTAGGGCGCCTGCGTAGTCTTGCTGGCGCCATGCCTCATAGCTCACGATAGCCACCGCGTTAGAGAGGTTTAGGCTGCGGTTATTGGGCTGCATGGGAATGCGCAGCTTTTGCTGGGCGGGCAACGCCGCGTGAACCTCGGGCGAGAGCCCGGCGGTTTCCGAGCCGAACAGCAGCACATCGCCTGGCGCATAGGGTGCGTCGCTGTGGGCACGGGTGCCTTTCGTGGTGATTGCCCAGATGGTGCGTCCCTGCATGGCGCTTTGAAAGGCGCTAAAATCAGCATGGCGCGTCACATTGGCAAGATCACGGTAGTCCAGCCCGGCGCGGCGCAGCTTTTTCTCTTCCAGATCGAAGCCCAGCGGCTCGATCAGGTGTAATCGGCAGCCGTTGTTGGCCACCAGGCGCATGATGTTGCCCGTATTGGGCGCCATCCGTGGTTCAAATAAAGCGACTTCAAACATTAACACCTGCCTATTGTTAGCCCATTATGCGTCTACACAGCGCCGCTGATTATAATCGAAACCGCCCTGCAACACGTTAGAGGTTACCCGTCGCCATGACGCCCCAGCCGCCAAAGAGCATCCTTAGCCGCATCAACGGGCTCAATCCGCGCCAGCAGGAAGCCGTGCGCTATATCGATGGGCCCTGCTTGGTCCTGGCAGGGGCAGGCTCCGGCAAAACCAGCGTGATTACCACCAAAATCGCTTACATGGTGCAGGAATGCGGTATGAGCGCGCGTAAGATCGCCGCGGTGACCTTTACCAACAAGGCCGCCCGGGAGATGAAAGAGCGCGTCGGGCAAATGCTGCACGGCAAGGAAGGCCACGGACTGACGGTTTCCACCTTCCACACCCTGGGGCTGAACATCATCCGCGGTGAGCTGAAAACCCTGGGCTACAAACCCGGCTTTTCGCTCTTCGACCCGGAGGATGCCAAGGCGCTGCTGCGCGATTTGATGAATAAGGACGCCCAGGTAGACGCCGAACAGATCAACGCGGTGCAGGGCAAAATCTCCCAGTGGAAAAACGATCTGATGCTGCCCAGCGACGCGCTGTCGTTTGCAGCGGATGACGACGAGCACTTTGCCGCACGGGTCTACGAAGCCTATGTGCGCCATCTGAAAGCCTATAACGCGGTGGATTTTGACGACCTGATTCTGCTGCCGGTGGTCCTTTTGCAGCGCGACCCGGAAGCCCTGGCCCGCTGGCGCCGCAAGATCCACTACATGCTGGTGGATGAGTATCAGGACACCAACGTTTCCCAGTACCTGCTGGTGAAGCTACTGATGGCCGAACGGGCCACCTTTACCGTGGTGGGCGACGATGACCAGTCGATTTATGCCTGGCGGGGTGCCCGGCCGGAAAACCTGATTACCCTGGGCGAAGACTTCCCGCGCCTGAAGGTGATCAAGCTGGAGCAGAACTACCGCTCCACCGGCACGATCCTGCGCGCTGCCAACACGTTGATTGCCTATAATCCCCACGTCTACGAAAAAACCCTGTGGTCGGAGATGGGCGACGGCGCTTCCATTCGGGTCATCGTCAATCGCCACGAGGAAGCCGAAGCGGAGCGCGTGGCCAGCGAAATGTTTACCCGGCGCATCAAGGAAAAAGCCGAATGGCGAGACTTTGCCGTGCTTTACCGGGGTAACTTCCAGGCCCGGCTGCTGGAGTTAAAGCTGCAGCATTACCAAATCCCCTACAAGCTATCCGGCGGCACGTCGTTTTTCTCGCGCAACGAGATCAAGGACACCATGGCCTATCTACGGCTACTGATTAATCCCGCCGACGACAACGCCTTTTTACGCATCGTTAATGTGCCGCGCCGGGAAGTCGGCCCCGGTACCGTCGAGAAACTGGCCAACTACGCCACCGAGCGCTCGATTTCGCTGTTTGCCGCCTGTCATGAGCTTGGCCTGGAGCAGGTGCTGCCGACCCGAGCCGTGGAACGGTTGTCGCGTTTCACCCACTTTATCGACGGCGTACGCAAGCGCATGGACCAGGGCGATGCCATTGCCGCTATCCGCGACATGCTGCGGGACATGGATTACGAAGCGTGGCTGTACCAGAACGCCAGCGCACCGACCGTCGCCGAGCGACGCATGGCCAACGTGTGGATCTTGATCGACCAGTTGGAAAAGTCGCTCAACCGCGACCCGGAAGATGATACAGCGTCCGAAGCCACCGAAACCGATAGCGTGGAAGCAGCGATATCACGCCTGGTGCTGCGCGATATCCTCGAGCAACAGGCGGAAGAAGACGACTCCGATCGGGTACAGCTGCTCACCATGCACGCCTCCAAAGGGTTGGAGTTTCCCCACGTTTATCTAATGGGCCTGGAAGAAGACCTGCTGCCTCACCGCAACGCCATTGAAATGGACACGGTGGAGGAAGAACGTCGTTTGGCCTATGTGGGCATTACCCGCGCACGGCGCACGCTGACCTTGACGCTTGCCCGCCAGCGCAAAGCTTACGGCGAGTTGATGGACTGCCAGCCCAGCCGCTTCCTGGACGAATTGCCTGATGAAGACCTGGAATGGGAAGGCCGCGCCGATAAGGAAGACCCGGAGAAAAAGCAGGCCCGGGGGCAGGATGCCATTGCAGGGCTGCGTTCTTTACTTGGCTGAGGGGTACTTTAAACCAGAAGTGCAAGCAAGATTCGGCGCTTATAAATTGTCCACAGGCGGTCAGCCAAAACCGCTTGTGGACAATTTAAATAAGCACAAAGAGCAACGCCCAGTTTATTCGGCCTCGGCGACCATGTAGTCGACAACCGCCTGGATTTCTTCGTCGGAAGCACTACTGCCCCCGCGCGCGGGCATGGCGCCTTTGCCCTCATACACGCTTTGGTAGAGAGCCTCGGTACCTTGCTCAAGACGAGATGCCCATGCCTCGGTGTCCCCTAACCCTGGTGCTCCCGCCGCGCCGCTATCATGGCACGCCGCACATCCCACACTGCTATACAGCGAGGCGCCATCCAGTTCTCCATCACCGCTTTCAGTATTGGTGGCGGCTTCTGCTTGCGCCGCTTGGGTGCCACAATCCTGGCCCTGTAAACAAACGCTACCTACCGGCGCCAACCGCTCCGCAATCGCTTCACGGGAGGCATCAGCGACGGCACCCGACCCGCTCAGCATGGCAATCCCAAGCGTAACAAGACCTTTTGCTATCTGCTTAACGTTCACTCGCACCACCTCTTATTTATTATTGTCGGCGTCTGGGCGGCTGAAGTTCAAAGGCTACCAATACGCCTACTTAATGAATATAAGGGCCTGTTGACGTTTCAGCGCGAACCGCTTTGTGGTGCAACCCGTAGGGCTGGGCCCGTTTTTATCCGCGGCGGCGTTAGTCGTCGTTCATTTGGAGCCAACAAACATCTCTCCTCCTGCCTTGCCGCGAATAAAAACGGGCGCCAGCGCGGCCGCGAGTGAAACGTCAACAGGCCCTAGCAGTATAGTGGTAATTCAAAGTGCCACAAAACCCGCCACGCCTGCCGGGTCAACGCGGCAACGACGCCTTGACGACTAGCCTTGCCAGGCCATGACGTACTGCTGGGCATATTCGCTGAAGCCAGCGTGCCTGTAGAGGTTAAACGCCGGCAGGTTTTCATGATCTACCGAAAGCAATAACTCCAATGCGCCCGCCTGCTGGGCAAGGGCCAAGGCATGGTTGAGAATATGGCCGCCCAACCCGCGACGTCGCCATTCAGGCACCAGCCCCATCAGCATCAGTTCCCAGCGGTTAATCTCGCTCCGCGGTGCCAACAGCAAGGCGCCGATGGGCGACGGCGATTCATCCACATACAGCGCATGCCAGTGAACGGGCGCGTGAGAATCTTGCGCATAAAAACCTGCCAGTAAGTCATTGATCGACAAGATATCGCGCAACCCACGGCAGTCCAGCGAATCCTGCCCAACCGCGGCCATCAACGCATGCTCCTGAGCCGCTGTCAGTCGATCCCATGGTGCCCAATGCAGTTGGGTGAACGGCGCCGCGGCAGGAAAACGCTGGCCCACATCCGCTTTCAAACAGCGCAGCGATACGAGCGGCTGCATGCCATGGGCGATTAATTGCGCTTGCTGGTGGATCGCCTCTGGCGCCAGCTCGATGTGACAAAGCGTTAAGCGTTGCTGCATGACCCAATGCCGCGCCGTCTCGATCAACGCGCTTATGTGATCACCCTGTGCATTGGGTAGCCACAACTGCGCCATATTCTGTGGCAGCCGCTGTACCCAGACAACGCCGTTGATACGCCCTTTATCCAGGCTTACCCATAAGCTCTGCCAAGCCGTTTCCGGTTCCTTCAGCATCGGCTTTAGCGCCTCGGTCAATGCTTTCTGTCCCTTCGACGACTGCGATTTGGCCAGATGCAGAAGTGCCTCGCGGCGATGCTCAGGCGGGCATAGGATAATCTTTGAGGTATGTGCCATAGACGCTACTATCGTTGTCATCCATTGTGTTTATCTGACCATCATATTCATCTGAATCGGTAAACTCACCCAAGGACATCATCTCTCATCATGCGCATCCTATTGGTAGAGGACGATTCAAGTTTAGCGTCTGGAATCCGCCTGGCGCTTAAACCTGAAGGGTACACGGTTGATCATCTCAGCGATGGGGTGAGTGCCCGCTCAACGTTGCTGGAAGGGATGCCCTTCGATGCCGTGATACTCGACCTGGGGTTACCCCGCCTGGATGGCGTCGACGTGCTCAAAGCCGTAAGACGGGAAGGTAACCAGGTACCTATTCTGGTGCTGACCGCCCGTGATGCGGTCGATGAGCGAATTGCTGGCCTCGACGCCGGCGCCGATGATTACTTGATCAAACCGTTCGATGTCACCGAGCTTACTGCCCGGTTGCGCGCTTTATTAAGACGCAGCCATGGGCAGGCCCGTTCGCTGCTGGAGTGTCAGGGGATACGCTTTGATCCGGTCACGCTCAAGGTAAGTTATCAAGGACAAGAGGTGTCACTTTCACGCCGCGAACTGACGCTGTTACAGGAATTCATGAGTCACCCTGGACGTGTGTTCACACGCGATACCTTAACCCAATTGGTATACGGATGGGATGAGGATGTCGAAAGTAATGCCATTGAAGTCCATATTCATCATTTGAGGCGCAAGTTTTTTCCCCATGTCATACGTACCGTACGTGGCATTGGTTACGTGATGGATAACCCCGAATGAGCTCGATCCAATACCGCACCCTCACCTTGGTGCTCCTGGTCTTTGGCATCAGTACGCTGGTGATCGGGGCGATCAGCTACCGCTATGCCGCGCATCAAATAAGCGAGCTTTCAGATGCTCGACTTGCCCAACATGCCCGGCTTCTCGAAGGCATGGCGCAAGCGTCTGGACTGAGTGATGATCGCAAAACGATGCTGAGCAATATTGAAAACGCATTACAGCAGGCCGAATCGGCCGATTCGCCCTACGGGCACCGCTACTCAAGCCGGCTCGCCTTTCAGCTGTGGGAAAACGATCAGCTATTGCTAGGTTCCTCAAATGCGCCCGATATCCCCCTCCGCCAGCAGGACACGGGCTATGCGAACCTCACCATTGACCAACAGGCATGGCGGATTTATGTCTTGAATCAGCCAGAGACGAATCAACGAATCGTCGTCGCCGAACGCGAAAACAGCCGCGGTGAATTGAGCCGTTCGATCGCCCTGCGCACCTTATTACCTGAGCTGATAGGCTTGCCCCTGGTCGCATTGCTGTTGTGGTGGTGTATCGGCTGGGGGTTAGCACCATTGTCGCGAATGGCCGAGCAGACACAGACCCGCGGCCCCCAAAACCTTCAGCCTCTATCACTTACGTCACTGCCGCAAGAGCTAGCCCCGATCGCCAGCGCGTTAAATCAATTACTGGCGCGTATCCGTCAGATACGCACCCGCGAAGAGCGCTTTATCGCTGATGCTGCCCACGAATTACGTACGCCACTCGCCGTACTGGACCTGCACGCGCAAAATGCGTTGAGCGCCCATAGCCATGAAGACCGTAAAGAGGCACTTGATCACCTGCGCGACGGCGTTACCCGCGCCACGCGAGTGGTGAGCCAGCTGCTTGCCCTGGCTCGTCTGGCGCCGGAAACCGAGATACAGCGCCACTACCGTCCAGCCAACTTGCTCATCGAAGCACGTGAAACCCTCGCCGAACTCTCGCCGCTAGCCGCCGAACGCCAACAGCAGGTGACCCTGCATGCCGATGAAGCGCTGGACTGGCAGATGGAAGCAGAGCCCGGTGCCATTGAAACCGTGTTGCAGAATATTGTGGGTAACGCTTTCCAGCATACACCCACTAAAGGCGTCATCGACATCGCCTTAACCGCTGCCGCTCATCACATCACAATCTGCGTGGATGACCAGGGGCCCGGCATCCCGGAACAGGCATACTCAAAGGTGAGAGAGCGCTTCCAGCGTGCCGGGCCAGGCGCCGGGGCAGGCTTGGGGCTATCCATTGTTGACCGTGTGGTTAAACGCCACAACGGTGAGTTCACCATGACCCGCGCACCTCAAGGAGGACTGCGCGTATGCATTACACTTCAGCGTTTTCCTTCTCGCCACGGAATGACCTTGATCGCCCCCGACGGTTCTTAAGGTTGTCATAAGAATACCGTGCAAATGTGACGTAACGGCAGGACATCTGTTGTTTGCCATTACATCACTTAACGCAGGTACTCTGATGAACCAGATAATCTTTTCCCCCAAACCTTTAATCCAACTGGGGTCAACGCCAACGCTGGTTGTCCCGAAGAAGCCGTCGTTATCGCCACAAAGCCCGGCTATCAGCGTTCTGACCGATTTTAGCCAGGTACGCCCCCAATGGGTTGATAGCGATACCCCGGTTGATCAGGCCCACCAAAAGATGCGCGATGCGGGAGTGCGGTTATTGTTTGTCATGGATAGCCATGAGCACTGTATCGGGGTGATCACGGCCAAAGAGATCATTGGCAAGCGGCGGATCAATATCGCCATGCAGCAACGCCAGCTGAGTCAAGAGGACATCACGGCCGAAATGATCATGACGCCCTGGCACAAATTAAGCGCTATGCCGCTTAACCAGCTCTCGTCGCTGAGCATCGAGGATCTAGTGATATCAATGGAGAGCTTTACGGATCAGCATTTGCTGATTATCGAACATGATGACCACCACAACCCCAGCATTCGCGGCATCATTTCAGCCAGCGATATTCAGGCGGCGATCGGTAAGACGATCAATACCATCCCGAGGGCACAAAGCTTTGCGGATATCTGCCACGTCATAACAGGCCACGATATTTAAGCAACGCACGGCTTTCATTCTCCCGCCCGCGCGTGTCAACGCGCGGGCGGTTGTATTGATACGGGGCTAAAACAACCCGGCATTTAACCAAAGGTGGGTAAGAATACTGGCGATATAGCCCAGCATGATGGCTGGCGCCCAACGCAGATGACGGGCAAAGGTATAAATACCCCTGGCCTGGCCCATCAGGGCCACGCCCGCGGCAGAGCCCATGGATAGCAGACTGCCCCCAACACCTGCCGTCAGCGTGATCAGTAGCCAGTTACCCAGCGACATGTCCGGTTCCATCGAAAGCACCGCGAACATCACCGGGATGTTGTCCACCACTGCGGAAATCAAGCCCAATACCACGTTGGCCCACACCGGATTCCAGCTGCCGTATAGCGTCTCCGACAGCAGGCCGAGATAGCCGATAAAGCCCAGGCCGCCCACACACATCACCACGCCGTAGAAAAACAGCAGCGTGTCCCACTCTGAGCGGGCAATCCGGCTGAAGATGTCGAAGGGAACCACACCGCCCAGTTGCTCGAGTTTTTTCCAATCGCCGCGGCGGGAATAACGCTCACGCTTGCGTTCCAGGGAGCGTGGCAAGCTGCGGCGCAGGTAGTAACCAAAGAACTGCAGCAGACCAAGACCGAACATCATGCCCATGGCAGGCGGCAAATGCAGCACGGAGTGGCAGAGCACCGAAATCGCCACGGTGATCAGGAACAGCACGACAATACGCCGCGCGCCGCGCTTCAACCATACGTTTTCCGACAATGCTTCAGGTTTTCGATTGCGAATAAAGCAACTCATGATCACCGCTGGCACCATGAAGTTGACGATTGACGGCACCAGCAAATGGAAGAAATCACCAAAGGCAACCTGGCCGGCCTGCCAGACCATCAGTGTCGTGATATCGCCGAAGGGACTGAAGGCGCCCCCCGCATTGGCGGCCACCACCACGTTAATACAACAAAGGCTGATAAACCGATCATCGCCCTCAGCCACCTTCAGGACCACGGCACACATCAGCATCGCCGTGGTCATGTTGTTGGCGATCGCTGATATACCGAATGCCAGGACGCCGGTAATCCAGAACAGGGTGCGATAGCTAAAGCCTTTACGCACGAGCCAAGAACGCAGCGCATCAAATACCCGGCGCTCTTCCATGGCGTTGATATAGGTCATCGCCACCAGCAAAAACAGCAGCAACTCAGCGTATTCAAGTAGCGTTTCACGGAAGGCGGTTTCCGCCTCTTGGGGCAACCCCGCCTGGACGTACACCCAGGCCACCAATGCCCAGATCAAACCAGCAGCCACCAATACCGGCTTTGATTTGCGCATGTGCAAAAGCTCTTCGGCCATGACTAACGCATAGGCGAGCACAAATATGGCCACAGATAAGATACCGGCGATAGAACGGGTTAGGTCGAGCGACCCGGCAGCGGCATAAGATAAGGAAGGTACAACGAGGCAGCAGAATGCAAACAACAGGCACATCGCTCGGCGGCTATGGCGCCCGGCGATGTGGTAATCGGGTGGTTTCATGGCGGAGAAGTCCCTGCGGTAGAACGGAGGAAGGAAAAACCGCCACAATAATAAGCCGACTAATAGAAGGGAGCAATGCAACATTGCAGTCAACGAAGCGTAACGGGTAGATCAACAGGACAAGCTGCTTCGTTTGGTCGATGACATGGGTCAGGAACTCAAGTGCAAGTACCATTTTATTAATGAACCTGACGTTCCTTTTACTCTTCCGGGATAGCAAAATTTTCTATAACGCTTTGTTAAAAAATATCTTTAATGTCAGTACTGAGAAATCTCATACTTATAGCCCTCTCTTTAACACACTGTAACTTGACTTTACATTACTTCAGGATCGACCAACACTAATCACACCCCAGCCTGCGATAGTGCCGTATGTTAGAAATACTCACCCATTCATTCTCAGCCTAAAGCTTGAAAAGGGTGCTTTCTATCGGGGTTTGAAAAATGATGATGCTCGGGCAACGCCGTCGCAAGACTTTGCCTTACGCAGGGCCTGATCACTATTAGCAGTGATTGCCAGCAACCACGAGGTAACGTCATGATCGAGCCGACCAGGCAGCTCATAACAGCCGGAAACACGACGTTTCTTCAGAACACCATAAAACAGCTTTTAGGGTATGGCTGGTCAATTAACCATGCTGTTAATGCTCATAAAGCAATAGAATTGCTCGACAATAAGCCTTGTCGAGTTGGCTTGATGGCTATCGATCCATCAACATTCACCCTTCCTTTGGAAATCGATAGTAGCCCCCGGCTGGCAGACATCTATTGGGTAGCCATTATCGAACGTAATGGTTTAAGTCACGAGAAGACTCGCGAGCGGATTTTTAATACTTGTTATGCCTATCAGGTCCATCCCGTCGATGCGAGAAAACTCGATACCTTGATAGAGAGTGCACTGGCAATGGCCAACCTCAAAGGCACTCCCCCCATCCCGACACTTTCCTGTCTGGACGATGAATATCATATCGTTGGCGATAGTCCGACCATGCAACTGCTCTATCGAACGATCGCCAAAGTGGCTGCTACCAGTGCACCTGTGCTGATTACCGGAGAGTCGGGCACGGGAAAGGAACTCACAGCTCATGCCATTCATACCCATTCATCCAGACGCCATGGGCCATTTAACGTTGTCAATTGTGGCGCTCTACCCTCCGGTCTTATCCAGTCAGAACTCTTTGGGCATGAGAAAGGAGCCTTCACTGGGGCTAATCAGCGCAAGGTCGGCATCATAGAGAATTCACAGGGAGGCACTCTGTTTCTCGACGAGATCGGGGATCTGCCTCTGGATTTACAAGTCAACCTGCTTCGCTTCCTGGAAAACCTCAAAGTGCTTCGAGTCGGCGGGCTTAAAGAGATCCCTGTCGATGTCAGAGTGTTGGCCGCCACCCACGTCGACCTTGATGAGGCGGTCAGCAGGGGGGATTTTCGTGAAGATCTCTATCATCGGCTCAATGTGCTTCAAGTCAGGGTACCGGCGCTGAGAGAGCACCCAGAAGACATCGAAGCCCTGGCCCACTTTTTCTTCCAGAAGTTCTCGACCGAAAAACCAACCCGAGTCGGTGGATTCAGCCACGAATGTATCACTGTCATGCGGCAACACCACTGGCCAGGCAACATCCGCGAACTGGTCAACCGGGTGAGACGTTCCATGGTCATGTGCGAGCACCGACTCATTACCCCTGCCGATATGGGGCTGGAAAGGCGACATGGACTTTTCCGGGATGTTGATACCCTTCAGCAGGTTCGCGACGTGGCAGAGTTCGAGGCTATCAGGGCTGCCCTGGCACGTAACAGACACAATGTGCTGCGTGCATCGCTCGAACTGGGTGTCTCACGCGTCACCCTATACCGCTTAATCGAAAAACACGGTATCGAAAAGAATGGCTGTCCCGATGAACGGCAATCGATCCATGCCTCCTCCCGCTAGGACGAGGCACTACGCAAAAAAGAAAAAAGGAAAGAAACCATGACTCCACGTGGCACTAACATCCTGTATACCGCCGGCTTGGCATCTTTTATCAGTTGCACACCGGTACTGGCCCAACAGACAGGCGGGGATTCGCAGATCCAGCCGGTTGGACAGGAGCCCGACCAGCAGGAGATTCAGCCAGACGTCCAGGCAATGGCGGAATATGGAGGCGTATTGACGCCTAAAGGCAGGTTGGTTCTGGAGCCCGAATTCCAGTATTCCCACGAGAGCATTAACCGAACGACCTTCGAGGGTATCGAAGTATTGAGTACCCTGCTGATCGGGGTGTTCACCGCACAGGATGTCGACCGTGATAGCTATACGGCCTCTCTGACCGGGCGGCTGGGTTTTACCGACCGCCTGGAACTCGAGATGAAAGTTCCCTATGTCTATCGAGATGAGTCGAACCGCGTCACAGTCTCAGAAGTTAATCCCGATTTTACGTTGAACCGTGAGTTATCCAATAATGCGCTGGGCGATATCGAATTAGCCGCCCACTACCAGTTGAACCGTGGCCTGAATGGCATGCCCTACTTCATTGGTAATCTGCGTTATAAGAGCACCACCGGTGAAGGTCCCTTCGATATTCGCCGTAACAGCGCTGGCACTCCGCTGGAATTAACCACCGGCACTGGCTTTCACTCCTTCGAGCCCAGTCTCACCATGCTGGTACCCTCCGCGCCCGCTGTCTATTTCGCCAATCTTGGCTACGTCTTCAATCTTGAAGATGATGTCAATCAGCAAGTTACCCAAGATGATGACGACTTGATCATAGGCGAGGTGGATCCTGGAGATACCATTCGACTGAGTTTCGGCATGGCCTACTCGATCAACCCAAAAACGTCCTTTACGCTGGGCTACAAAAACGACTTCATCGGCGAGACGACAACGAAGTTTGTCAATAACAGTACCGGTAACACGACTCAGGTAAGCTCAAACACTCTAAACGTTGGCTCCCTGCTCCTCGGATGGTCCTACCAGTTGAATCCGGATGTCTCGCTCAACTTGGGCCTGGAGTTGGGCATCACCGATGATGCGCCGGATACAACCCTGACACTTCGCATGCCTATCGGTATGGGCATTTTTTAGCTAAAGGAAGAAACGTCGACAGCTGCCTCACCGGCAGCTGTCGTATCAGCGCAGGATACCTGAAAAGGAATCAACAATCGCGGCCCGTTGCCTGGCTGCCTTCAATGCTCCAATGTTGTTGAGTTGAACATCAACATTGATCCGCTGCTTTATATTCCGTCCAGAAGCATTGCTCACTACGCCGCTGACGATGGCGTCACGGGTAATATTTTGCAAGGCTGCCGTAAAGCCTTTGGCATCGTTCAACGTAACGCCAGAAAAACCTGCCAGACCCGATAAATCCACGCCAGCTGGTGTCAGATCAGTGACGAGCACTCCCGTACCAGGCCCCACCTGACTGACTGAACCAGAAGGGGCGCGAAATGTCTGGGACACAACGTCGACGCCCGCCCTGCTGAAGTTGATAACCGACACCAGCTCAATGCTGTTATCGATCATGGTCTGTAGCCTGGCCCCGAAGTCTACATCGAGCCCACCAAGACTGAATCCCGCTCGCAATTGATCGAGCTCTATCTCTGCAATAACGACGCCTCGACTAAATTCATCATTTACAGCCAATGAGGATACAACCTCAGTGTAAAGACTCACGGGTACTGGATAACCTGAAGAAGCTTCCCAATGGCGACTTGATGATTCTGACGCTGCATTGCTTGCCTTTGGGTAAGCTGACCAAGTGCCGGTCGCCGCTATCATCAGCGCTGCACCGATCCATCGCCCGCCCCTTCGCCTAAGCATGGTGCTTGATTGAGATGGCATTTTCGTATTTCCTCATCATCGACCCATCTCATTTCTGGCGGGAAGGGTCAGCAGACTGGCACCTAGGCTTGAACGGTTCACTCCTACCGATAGAGGTGAATCGGGACGCACGGCCCAATCCTGCTCGTTATTGAAGTTTTTCCGGGCAATCTCGATTTCCTCGCGCACGCCCAGAACCGTGCCGTCCCAAAGCGATTCGAAGTGAGCCTTGGGCACCACTTGGGTACCTGTCGCGGGATCCCCAATCAGAATATTATTGGCGTCGACTCCCTTTACAACCACAAAATGCTTGTAACCCGCCGTGTTCACCATCGTAATGGCGGGCACGCCAATACGGATAAAGTCATCCAGGCTGATTCTGAACCCATCGGAGTTGAGTCCCTGAGCATCCAGGTATCGCTTCATATCCAGCATGGAAAAGCCATGCCGCTGGATCTGCTCGGCATCCCCGGCCCGAATCATGCTTTCAAACACCTCTGCCTCAGTGGTCTCACGCTGATAATGAAACGTCAGCAAGGTCGCGACAGACGCAGAACCACAGCTGAAATCGTATTGCTGGCGAACCACCCTGTCCCAACCCTTTTCCTGCAGACTCTGGGCCTCGACCTGAAAACTACCGAAACGATTGAATATGGCGACCTGTCCGGCATGGGCAACCACCATGTTGCCTATAAGAAAGAGTGACGCCATGCCACAGCAAAGTTGTCTATCTAGTTTCATGGCGCATCATTCCTTGTGGAAAACCCGATCAAGGCTCAGTTGGCGATAAAGACACTGATACCCACGGCATTGTTGATGGAATTGCCATTACCCGTCACGGCACTGAAAATGCCTGTTCCGCTATAGCTCCCCAAGGCATCAGAAGCAAAGCTGATATTGCCTGAGACCATATTTCCGCCAATATTGAAGGAGGTATCCGTCACCGATGCTTTCATATTCTGGATGCTTTTTACCGTATTGAAATTGACGATCGCCTCACCTTCTCTTGCCCTGGCCCTATCCATTTCCTCGATATCCATCCGTTGCATCGCTTCAAAACCATTGCTGTTAAGCGCATGACTATCGCTGGCCTGACTCTTTGTCATCCCCAGAACGACCATTACAGAGACGAGCGTAATGACCATCAGCGTACGCTGGGGACAAAGTAACTCGGATTGAATTGAACTGACTGAAGACACCTTCATGGCACTGGCTCCCGGCACCCTATCCATACGGACAGTTCATCGAGGGAGCCGAAGGATTTGCACCCACCGGCTCCCGGTTCATCAAAGCACCATTAGCGCTTTAACTCAGTTGCCGATACTCACATTGCTGTGAGCCGCGACGTTGGTACCCGATACCTGAGAGTTGTATAGGCCGGTAGACAAGTTCATGTTGTTGATGCCGCCGAACACACCAGCCGCCACGGAAACGTTGGCTGCGCCAGTTGCCAATCTTGCAGCACCGCCATTGCCACCGTTGCCACCATTGCCACCGTTGCCAGCTACGGCAGTGGCGTCTCCACCAACTCCCTGACCGCTGCCACCATTGCCGCCGCTGCCTGCACCGCCGTTACCACCACTAGCTGTGGCTAGGCCACCATCGCCGCCATCACCGCCTGCTCCAGAAGCCGAACCGGTGCCGGAACCGGTACCAGAACCGTTACCGGCGGTTCCACCCGCTACGGCAGAGCTCGCGGTAGCATCACCGTTGGTGCTATCACCGTTAGTCGGCGTATTGGTGTTGTCATCATCGACGTCATCGCCGGTGACAGATGCATAGCCTTGAGCTGTGCCACCCTGGGCATCGGTATTGCCATTGGCAGCACCCGCATCGCCGCCCTCGCCAGAGCCTTCACCGTATACTTCAGCGTAGCCTTCTCCATAACCACCTTCGTAACCATCACCGCCATCGGCAGTCGCACTACCACCGTAGCCGCCCTGCCCCTGGCCGCCGCCACCGCCGGTACCTTCACCGTAGCTATCGGCATAAGCGTCACCGCCAGCACCGCCAGCAGCTCCAGTGGCTCCGCGGCCGCCATAGACGTTGATACGAGCGCCGCTGACGGTGGAGCTCATATCTTGCATCGAGATGACATTGGTGGAGGTGTTGTAAGATTCACTCATGGCCCAGGCATCCCCACCACGGCCAGTGGTGCCGCCGGTTCCACCCATACCGCTTCCACTGGCAGCTCCGCCCGTGCCGTTACCACTGGAGAGGTCATTGTCATCGGAACTTTCATCAAAGTCGCCGTCGACATTGGCATAGACACTGCCACCAGTGCCCTGACCAGACCCACTGCCACCGCTTGCGCTTCCACTGCCGCCGCCCGTCGCGGTGGCCCGGGAATCCACCGTCTGATCCACCTCCTCGGCTAATCCTGCGCTAGGGTTGGCATGCGCCGTAGAGATTGCTATCACAATGGCCAGTAGAGGCGTTCCTGCTACTACGAGATACTTTTTCATGTTCATGTCTCCGTTTGAATTGTCTGCCACAGCCTGCGAACTTTCGCCATCGTCCCTAACGCTCAATTCTGGACCCTCGAATAACGCATCTTGCTCGCAGCCAATAACCCAGGAGCATGATCTATGCCAGTTGAAACCCAACTGGACGTAACCAATTATAAGAAAAGAAAATTTTTAAATAATGGACACTTTAATCCCCTCTAGGCCTTGCCAGAGCGTTTGTAACTTGGTGATTAGTGTTTCATCCACGGAACAGTTGAGCGATAAAAGCCCTAAATTTAAGAGCATTCTATTTAAAAACAGTTAATTAAAAACATTCCATAAAGTGCAACGATAACGTTACACCAAGGAAGGGAAAACTGACTGGAGCATTGATCAGATAGATAATTTTTTTGGCTCATAAAGAAAGTACCAATGAGATAGTCACTGGCACTGAAGCTTTTATCAAGCTGGGAGAGAAGTTCCGGGGAATATCGCTTTTGCTTTGACTGGGATTAGCAAAGTCTTAAAAACATACGGCATGACGTATAAGCCACTGGGAAAACTTGACTGTATTATTAAAGGAGGAGGGTAATAACATTTATGAAAAAGGGGCAGCCATTGTCTTGTGGATGCCCCTTTGCCAGACGCTACTCTACCGTGACACTTTTTGCCAGGTTACGCGGTTGATCCACATCGGTGCCTTTAAGTACCGCAACATGGTAGCTCAACAGCTGGAGCGGCAAGGTGTACAGCAATGGGGTCAGCGCTTCGTGGATATGCGGCAAGTGCAGGATCCGAAGATCGTCGCGCTCCTCGATCCCTACCTGCTCGTCGGCAAACACAAACAGTTCTCCCCCACGCGCGCGCACTTCCTGAAGGTTGGACTTGAGTTTTTCCAGCAAATCGTCGTTGGGCGCCACCGAAATCACCGGCATATCAGCATCCACCAGCGCCAGCGGCCCATGCTTCAGCTCTCCGGCCGGATAGGCTTCCGCGTGAATATAGGAAATTTCCTTAAGCTTGAGTGCACCTTCAAGGGCCACCGGAAAATGCGCACCACGTCCCAAGAACAACGCATGATGTTTTTCGGCAAAAGCCTCCGACAGCACTTCGATTGCCGGATCCAACGCCAGCACTTGTTGGCAAAGTGCGGGTAGGGCTTTCAATGCCGATACGATATCAGCGTGATGATCATCGCGGCCATGTACCCTGCTGATCGACAGTGTCAGCAACATCAATCCAATAAGCTGGGTGGTAAAGGCTTTGGTCGATGCGACACCGATTTCAGGCCCTGCCCGGGTCATCAGGGTCACATCCGATTCACGCACCAATGAGCTACCCGGCACGTTGCAAATGGCCAGGGTACCCACGTAATCCAGTTGTTTCGCATAGCGTAGCGCCGCCAGGGTATCGGCGGTTTCACCGGACTGGGAAAGCGTGACAAACAGTGTGCCCTCGGGTACCACGGGATAGCGGTAACGATACTCGGATGCAACTTCCACCTGTACGGGGATACCGGCATAGCGCTCTAACCAATAGCGCGCCACCAGCCCAGCGTGATAGCTGGTGCCACAGGCGATAATATGGATTTGCCTGGTGGCTTGAAAAATAGCCGGGGCATCGGGGCCAAAGCTTTCAACCAAGACGTGATCATCGCTCAAGCGTCCTTCAAGCGCGGCCCGGATTACCTCGGGCTGTTCAAAGATTTCTTTGAGCATGAAGTGACGATAGTTTCCTTTACTCGCTGCGCCATCACCATGCTCAAATGTCTGAACCGGTCGTTCAACCGCTTTTCCATGGCGGTCGACGATACGAATAGCGCCCTGCTCACGCAGCTCTACCAGATCCCCTTCCTCCAAATAAATGAACCGGTCGGTAACCTGCAACAGCGCCAGCGGATCGGAGGCCAAAAATGCTTCGTCAATACCCACGCCGACCACCAGAGGGCTGCCCTGCCGTGCACCGACGACAACGCCTGGCGCGTTAGCACTCATCACGCCCAGCGCATAAGCACCGCCCAAGCCGTTGACGATCTGCTGGGTGGCATCAAATAAACTAAGGCCGCTATCCAGTTTCTCGGCGAGTAAGTGAGCAATGACCTCGGTATCGGTTTCAGAGGTAAAAAGGTAGCCACTGGCTTGCAGCCGATCTTTGATGGCTTCGTAATTTTCGATGATGCCATTGTGTACAACGGCAACCTGATCACCGCTTTGGTGAGGGTGGGCATTGGCCTCAGAGGGTTTTCCGTGTGTGGCCCAGCGGGTATGGGCAATCCCCGATTTCCCGGGTAATGCCGCTTCATCCAGCTTGCTTGAAAGCGCTGCCACCTTGCCTATCGCCCGGTGGCGGGTCAGCGAACAGCCATCGTAAACCGTCATGCCGGCCGAGTCGTAACCGCGGTATTCGAGACGTTTTAACCCTTCCAATAAGATACCCTGGACGTTGCGCTGGGCAACGGCGCCGACGATACCACACATAGGCTTCCCCTTTTCAGTCGTGATGCTTGAGCGGACGCTTCCAGTCGCTTTTCTCGAGTTGCCGCCCCCGCGATACGGCCAGCGCATTATCGCTGACGTCCTTGGCGATAGTCGAGCCAGCCCCCACCGTGGCCCCTTCCCCAATGCTCACCGGTGCCACCAGCGCCGTGTTGGAACCAATGAAGGCATGATGGCCAATTTCGGTAAGGTGTTTGTTGGCCCCATCGTAGTTACAGGTAATCGTACCCGCGCCGACATTGACACCACGCCCCAGACGCGCATCACCCACGTAGCTCAAGTGATTAATTTTACTGCCTTCACCAACATCGGCATTTTTTGTCTCGACAAAGTTACCGACTTTCGCCTTGACCGCTAGCCGGGTACCCGGGCGCAGTCGGGCAAAGGGCCCAATCTGGTTAAGTCCAGCTGCCACCGTTTGGTCGATGATACTATGCGAATCCACGCGGCTCTCAGCCCCGATCGTACTGTTTTTAATCACGCAGTAGGGACCAATTCGCACCCCCTCACCTAATTCGACCTCGCCTTCAAACACGCAGCCCACATCAATAAACACGTCATGGCCACAAGTGAGGCTGCCGCGCACATCAAGACGGGCCGGGTCAGCCAACGCTACCCCCTGTTCCATGAGTTTATCGGCGGCCTGGGCCTGGTAGGCACGTTCCAGGCGTGCCATCTGGGCGCGGTTATTGACGCCTTCGACCTCAATGGCGGTAGAAGGTTGGGCGGTGCAAACCGCAACGCCGTCGCTTTTGGCCATGGCAATCACATCGGTCAGGTAATATTCTCCCTGAGCATTATCCGCCGAGAGCCGAGGCATCCAGCGTTTCAATTGCTCGCTGGTCATCGCCATCATGCCCGTGTTGCACTCGGTAATGGCGAGTTGCTCCTGGCTGGCATCTTTCTGCTCGACGATCGCCACCGCTTCGCCTTCTGAATTGCGCACGATACGCCCATAGCCAGCGGGGTCATCTAGCATGACGGTTAAAAGCCCCATGTGCTGATCATCCACCTGAGCCAGTAATGCCGAAAGCGAATCACGGTGGATCAATGGTACATCACCGTACAGTACCAGTACTTTACCACTGCCCAGCTGCGGTAGCGCCTGGGCGACCGCATGCCCAGTGCCTTTTTGCTCGGCCTGAACAGCAAAGGTCACGGGATAATCAACCAGTGCCTGGCGCAGCTGATCGGCGCCATGGCCGATCACGACATGCGTGCGCGATGGACCTAGTCCGGCGGCCGTATCCAGCACGTGCTGAACCATCGGCTTACCCGCAAGCGTATGCAGTACCTTGGGAATCTGAGAACGCATTCGCGTGCCTTTACCGGCGGCGAGAATGACAATATCGAGTTCTTGCATGTTAATTACCTGTCGCGGTTTTACGGTCGTCCGCATGGGCAGACGCAACCTCTATCTCTAACGACTCAATGAGCTCATCCCCGAAGTACTGCGCAAAGGCAGGGCTTGCGACGCTTCGCCATTGATCTCCCTCGCGTATCAGCATCAGAACATTCAGGTTCTGGTCGCGGGCCATCGCCATACCGTCCTCATTACCCGCCACCATCAGCGCTGTCGCCCAGCCGTCAGCCCAGGCGTTGGAGGGGTGAAAAACCGACACCGAAGCCAGGTCGTGGGTAATCGGCTGACCGGTACGTGGATCAATCGTGTGCGAATAGCGCTGGCCGTCAACCTCGAAGTAATTCCGATAGTCGCCTGATGTCGCCACCGAGATTGAATCAAGCGGCAGTACATGCTGGGCGCGCTGCTGTCCGTTCTCTGGCACTTCAATGCCGACGCGCCACGCGGTCTGTTCATCCAGGTCTCGAACGCCGCGAGCAATCAACTCTCCCCCCAGATTGACCAGATAATTCTCGACCCCTTGCTGATCCAGATAGGCGGCGACGCGGTCAGTCGCGTAGCCTTTAGCAATAGCCGACAGGTCAACGAACACGTCACGGATACGCCGCGCCTCGAGCGCCTGCGTATCCAGCTCAATAGCGTCAAAACCCACCTGCGCCAACCGCTCTCTGAGCTCTTGATCTGACGGAACTTCTTCAGGTCGAGCTTCAGGACCAAAGCTCCAAAGATTGACCAGGTTGCCGATGGTAACGTCGAAAGCACCGTCGCTTGACTCGGCAATCGACTGGCTAATCGCCAATACGTCGATGAGTCCGTCGGACAACGGCTGCCACTCGCCTAATGGCGATCGATTGAAGGCCATCAACTCGGCGTCGTCGCGGTAGGTCGACATCGATTGATCGACGCTTTCCAGTTCCTGCTCGATACCCGCTTCAATGTCGTTGACTTGTCCCTGGGTGAGCGAATCGGCCATTGTCACCTGATAGAAGGTACCGAATATATTGCCTTCCAGTTTAACCGGCGATTCCAGAGGCCGATCGGTTTCCGAACAGCCTATCAACGCTATCGATAGCAGCACGATCACGCTGCAATAGCGCCACAAATGACGACCCTGTCGCATCGTTGTTACTCCGCCTTAACCATGAAAAAACCATAGCAGCCAAGCGCCCAAAAGTACGCGGTATAACACAAAGGGCTGCATTCCCAACCGTTTGATCAACACCAGAAAAACATGAATACAGAGATAGGCGCTCAATCCGGAAAGCAGCGTACCGGCCAACATTGCTGATCCATCGACCGGGTTCGGTTGACCAATGAGTTCTATTGTTTCTAAACCACCCGCTAACACAATGACCGGAATGGAAAGTAGAAAGGAAAAGCGTGCCGCCCCTTCGCGGCTCATTCCCAGCATCAACGCGGCGGTCATGGTAACGCCTGAGCGCGACGTGCCAGGAATCAGTGCCAGTGCCTGAGCCCCGCCAATCCACAGCGCATCTTTCAACGTCAACTGATATTCGCTACGTGCTCCACGTTTTTGCCAGTCGGCATAGCCAAGCCAAAGGCCAAAAACGATCAAACTGACGCCGATAATCAGCGGCGAACGCATATATTCCGAGATTGCATCGCGCATTAAAAAGCCCACGGCGCATACCGGTAGCGTAGCGATGACCACCCAACCAGCCAGACGTGCGTCGCGGTCGACGTGGTGACCTTTCAACGCGGCAACGCAGCTCAACATCATCTGCCACAGCTCAGCACGGAAATAGACCACGACTGCTGACAGGCTCCCCAAATGCAGCGCCACATCGAAGGCCAATCCCTGATCTTGCCATTCGGTGAGCACAGGCACCAGAATCAAATGAGCCGAACTGGACACCGGCAAAAATTCGGACACCCCCTGCACCAGTGCTAATACCAAGACCTGAAGCCAATCCATTGCTTATCCTCATCTACTCTCGGTTGAGGGGGTACTTATTGGCGCTTAAGGATACACATCCTGAGCTAACTTGTCCGCCATTAGCATTCTCCAGCCGCTTGGGACTATAGAGCACGCCGGTGAGTGCGCTACAATAGGGCACCTACTCGCCAAGGGGCGTCCCTGCAAGGTACCTCATGACTCAGCGCGTCGACTCATCGGTTATTCAAGATACTCAGTTGCAAAGCCGCGAGGCAAAGCGTGTCACCTATATCGGTGCCTGGCTGGATGGGCTGCTGAGCATCGTTAAGGTCGTCGTCGGGTTGATGGTCGGTTCCGCGGCGTTGATTGCTGACGGCATTCATTCATTATCTGATTTGGTCACCGATGGTTTTGTCCTGGCGGCCATTCATTACGGCCGCCAGGAACCGGACCAAGACCACCACTATGGTCATGGCCGGATCGAAACCCTTACCACGCTCCTGCTGGGAAGTGTGTTGATTTTCGTCGCGGGGGGTATTGCCTGGTCCAGTCTGGATCGTTTGTTTAGTGGCGCTGATATTAATGCGCCGGGCGTGTTCGCCATTGTGGTGACGGTGATTGCATTGCTCAGTAAGGAGTGGATCTACCGTTACACCATGCAAATCGCCAAACGGGTCGGTTCCAAACTGCTTGAAGCCAACGCCTGGCACTCACGCAGCGACGCCCTTTCCACCGCCGTCGTCTTGATTGCCCTGCTCGGTGCCCAGTTTGGCTTGGGGTGGCTGGACGCCGTTGCCGCCATCATCGTCGGCTTGCTGGTCGGTAAAGTCGGCTGGGACCTGCTATGGGAGTCGGCCCGCGAACTGGTCGACACCGCCCTGCCCGAGGACGCCCAACGGCAGATGCATGACGTCGCCTGCGGCGTACCCGGCGTGGACAGCGTTCATGACCTGCGTACCCGCCAATCCGCTGGCTGGGTAATGGTCGATTTACACGTTGTGGTCGGCCCCAAGATCACCGTCTCGGAAGCCCATGAAATCGGCAATGAGGTCAGCCGCCGCCTGCGTCACCAGTTCCCTGCATTAACCGACGTCATATTTCACATCGACCCTGAAGACGACGCTGGCGAAGGCGACCCAAGCCGCTTTCCAGGTCTGCCCCTGCGCCCGGAAGTAGAGGCAGCTCTGGATGCGCGCTGGTACAAGCATCCGGTGTGGCGCACGCTCAACGAGCTACAGCTTCACTACCTGAACGAAAAAATCTCAGTATCACTGATTATAAGCGACCCCGTTCACCAGCCGCCCCAGTGCCTTGCCAGCCAGCTAAAAGCGCTGGCCAGCGATATCGAATGGCTCGGGCATGTGGAAGTGATGTTTATTACCCGCGCCGCCAGTCATACCATGCGTTGAACTCGGCGCTATCACCCTACGACAAAGGGGTGAGCACAGCGGTGGCAATACTGAAGTAAATCAGCACCCCAGAGGCATCAATCAAGGTGGTGACCAGCGGCGCCGAGGCCGTGGCAGGGTCAACCCGAAAGCGTTCCAGCACGAACGGCAGGCACATGCCGATCAGGCTGCCAAACATGACGATGGTCACCATGCTGAGTGCGACAATCATCGCCACCGCCTCACCACCGCGAAGCACCCCGATTGGCGCCACAGCAATCGCCATGGTGATCCCCAGCGAACCGGCCACCAACAGCTCACGGCCAAGCATTTTTCCCCAGTCCTTCACGCCAACATCACCGGTTGCCATCCCGCGAACCATCAAGGTAGCAGCCTGGGCGCCCGCATTACCCCCGCTGCCGATTAGCAACGGCAAAAAGAACACCAGCGCGACCTGTGCTGCAATGGTGTCCTCGAAATAGGCAATGCCGGCACCGGAGAACAGGTTGGCAAATACCAGCAACACCAGCCAGAAAACCCGCTTGCGATACAGCGTCCAAAGAGGCACCCGGCTAACGCCATCCTCCAACTGGCCGATCGACATCCCCTTGTGGATATCTTCTGTCGCTTCCGACTCGGCCACGTCCATGGCGTCATCGTGGGTGACGATTCCCACCATCCGGCCATCAGCATCGATCACCGGCAGGGCCAGCAGGTCGTAACGCGCCACAATCTTGGCAACATCTTCCTGCTCTTTATCCACTGGTGTGCTGATCACATCCTTGATCATGATGTCATCGACCAAAGCGCCCGGGCGGGCCACCATTAGCTGGCGCAACGACATGGTACCTATCAACTGACCTTCGCTGTCGAGTACATAGAGCTGATAGACCGTTTCAGCGTCAGGCGCGGTCTGGCGCACGCGCATCATGGCCTGAGAGACCGTCATGCCGCTGGCAATGGCGACGTAATCCGAGGTCATGATGGCCCCGGCTGTGCCCTCCTCGTAGCTGGCCAACCGCTTGAGGTCTTCACGTTCCCTGTGGGCCATGCGCCGCAGCAGGGCTTCACGGCGGTCTTCATCGAGCAGGTTGAACAAGTCGGCCCGTTCATCGGAACCCATTTCTTCCAGCAGCTTGAGCGCATGAGTATCCGGGAGACTGCCGATGACCTCCAGCTGGCTTTCGCCGGGTAGATAACCCAAGACATTGGCGGCGCGTTCGGTGGACAAGACATCGAGTAACGCCAGCGCGTCAGCCAAGGCGTCATCCTCTTCGATCAGATCTTCGAGGATTTCACCGATATCTGCCGACCGGATCTCACTCAGACGTTCAGCAAACAGTGCCGTGTTCGGTGCGTCCTTTCCAAGCTCGTCGAGCAGCTCGGCTTTTATGGCTTGCAGCGTTTCATCATTTAACGACACGGCATTCTCCTTTTACGCTTGCGAAGGCCAGGTGGCGACAATTCCTTATCCTTGCGTTTTGGCTGCCATTCGATTTCTATTTTATATACTACCAGACAAAAAAAACGCCCCCTGAACCCTAATCACGGGTTCAAGGGGCGTTGTGGTTCACGCCAAGCGTGACGGTTTTAGCCTTTGCCCGCTTTTTTGCGCAGCTGCTGGATCGTTCGCAACTGGGCAACGGCTTCGGCAAGTTCCGCAGCAGCCCGCGTATAGTCGAGCTCGGATGTCTTGTCGTTAAAGGCTTTCAGCGCTTGCTGACGCGCTTCTTCAGCAGCCGCCTCATTGAGGTCGCTGGCACGCGAGGCAGCGTCGGCCAACACGGTCACGATATCTGGCTGGACTTCCATGAAGCCGCCGGTCACGAAGAAATGTTCCTCTTCGCCACCATCGTGAATCACCCGTACCGGCCCCGGCTTGAGTTCCGTCAGCAACGGCGCGTGACCGGGTAGAATCCCCAGATCGCCCGTGCTGCCAGAAGCAACCACCATCTCGACCGTTCCCGAGTAGATGGACGCTTCAGCGCTGACGATATTGCAAGTGAAGCTATTCGCCATAGCGAATCCCCCTAATGGACGGGATTACTTCTTCATCTGGTTGGCTTTCTCGACTGCTTCGTCGATGGAGCCAACCATGTAGAAGGCCTGTTCCGGCAAGTCATCGTACTCGCCTTCGAGGATGCCCTGGAAGCCACGGATGGTGTCTTTCAGCGACACGTATTTACCCGGTGCACCGGTGAATACCTCGGCCACGAAGAAGGGCTGCGACAGGAAGCGCTGGATTTTACGCGCGCGGGCGACGGCCAGCTTGTCCTCGTCAGACAGCTCATCCATACCCAGGATCGCGATGATATCCTTGAGTTCCTTGTAACGCTGCAGAACACCCTGAACGCCGCGTGCGGTGTCGTAATGTTCTTGGCCAACGACCAACGGATCCAACTGACGCGAGGTCGAGTCAAGCGGGTCGATGGCCGGGTAGATACCCAACTCGGCAATCGAACGCGCCAATACCACGGTGGCATCCAGGTGCGAGAAGGTGGTGGCCGGCGACGGATCGGTCAAGTCATCCGCCGGTACATAAACAGCCTGTACGGAGGTGATCGAGCCCGTCTTCGTCGAGGTGATACGTTCCTGCAGAACGCCCATCTCTTCGGCCAGCGTCGGCTGATAACCCACCGCTGACGGCATACGACCCAGCAGGGCCGATACTTCGGTACCCGCCAGGGTATAGCGGTAGATGTTATCGACGAACAGCAGAACGTCGCGGCCTTCGTCACGGAATTTCTCCGCAATGGTCAGGCCGGTCAACGCCACGCGCAGACGGTTGCCCGGCGGCTCGTTCATCTGACCGTAGACCAGCGATACCTTGTCGATAACGTTGGATTCGGTCATTTCGTGATAGAAGTCGTTACCCTCACGCGTACGCTCACCGACACCGGCGAATACCGAGTAGCCGCTGTGTTCGGTGGCGATGTTGCGGATAAGCTCCATCATGTTGACGGTTTTACCGACACCGGCACCGCCGAACAGGCCGACCTTACCACCCTTGGCAAACGGGCAGACCAGGTCGATAACCTTGATCCCGGTTTCCAGCAGCTCTTCAGACGCTGCCTGGTCGGCATAGCCGGGTGCCTTGCGGTGAATCGGCATGCGCTCGTCTTCACCGATTTCACCTGCTTCATCAATCGGCTCGCCGAGCACGTTCATGATACGGCCCAGCGTGGCTTTACCCACGGGGACCGAAATCGCAGCACCTGTGTCGGCCACGTCCATGCCACGCTTCAAGCCCTCAGTGGAGCCCATGGCGATGGTGCGCACCACGCCGTCGCCCAGCTGCTGCTGGACTTCGAGGATGGTCTCTACATCAGAGACCTTCAGCGCGTCGTAGACCTTGGGCACAGAGTCCCGCGGAAACTCTACGTCAATCACCGCGCCGATGATTTGTACGATACGTCCGCTCATCTTGGTTCCTCTCAAAAACCTGCAAATGAAACCTGTCTGCCGGGAGCCGCTAAGCATCGGCTCCCTAGGCGTTATACGGCGGCAGCGCCGCCGACGATCTCGGAAATTTCCTGGGTAATGGCGGCCTGACGGGCCTTGTTATAAACCATTTCCAGATCGTCAATCAGATTGCCCGCGTTATCGGTCGCACTCTTCATGGCGATCATCCGGGCGGCTTGCTCGCACGCCACGTTTTCCACAACCGCCTGATACACCTGCGATTCAATGAAACGAACCAGCAGGCTATCCAATAACGCCTTGGCATCCGGCTCATACAGGTAGTCCCAGCTTCCGGGACGGGCGTTTTCGTCGTCTTGCTCTGCGTCTTCACCAATATCAGTCGTCAACGGAAGAAGCTGACGTACCACCGGCTGTTGCGTCATGGTGTTGATAAACTCGTTATGCACCACGTACAAGCGGTCGATATTGCCTTCATCGTACGCGTCGAGCATGACCTTGATACTGCCAATCAGACCTTCGACCGATGGCGCTTCGCCTAACCCGCTCTTGGCGGCAACCAGGTTGCCACCATAGTTGCGAAAAAAGCCACTGGCCTTCGCGCCAAGAGCGCAGAAGTCCAGCCCAGCGCCTTCCTGATGCCAGGCCTTGGCATCCTTCACCACGGCCTTGAACAGGTTATGGTTCAGACCACCACACAAACCGCGGTCGGTGGAGACCACAATATAACCAACGCGCTTCACCTCTTTACGCTCGACCATGTAGTCGTGCCTGTATTCAGGGTTGGCGTCGGCCAGGTGGCTGACCACATTGCGAATCTGCCTGGCGTAAGGCTGACTGGCCTTCATCCGCTCTTGCGCTTTACGCATTTTCGACGCAGCGACCATTTCCATGGCACTGGTGATCTTCTGCGTATTTTTAATGCTCCCGATCTGGGTGCGTATCTCTTTTGCAGCTGCCATAGCGACCTACCTTTCGTTCGTGGCTCTCAGAAAGCATGCAAACCCGCCCAATACAGACGGGCCAGACATTACCAGCTCTGAGTCGCCTTGAACTTCTCGAGACCCGACTTCAAGCCGTTTTGAATCTCTTCGTTGTAGTCGCCGGTCTGGTTGATCTTGTCGAGCAAATCGCTGTGCTCGGCCTTCATGTAGTCGTGCAGAGCACGCTCGAAGTCCAGCACTTTGTTGACTTCGACATCATCCAGATGACCTTCGTTGGCGGCATAAAGCGTAAGCGCCATCTCGGCTACCGACATCGGCGAGTACTGGTGTTGCTTCATCAGCTCGGTGACGCGTTGACCGTGCTCGAGCTGCTTGCGAGTGGCTTCGTCCAGGTCAGACGCAAACTGCGAGAATGCCGCCAGTTCGCGATACTGAGCCAGGGCAAGGCGCACGCTACCGCCGAGCTTCTTGATGATCTTGGTCTGTGCCGAACCACCTACACGGGAAACCGACAGACCTGCGTTAATCGCCGGACGAATACCGGAGTTGAACAGGTTGGTTTCCAGGAAGATCTGACCGTCGGTGATCGAGATCACGTTGGTCGGGACGAACGCAGACACGTCGCCACCCTGGGTTTCGATGATCGGCAGCGCGGTCAAGGAACCGGTCTTGCCTTTCACTTCGCCGCCCGTAAACTTCTCGACGTAGTCGACGTTCACTCGAGCGGCCCGCTCCAGCAGACGCGAGTGGAGATAGAAAACGTCACCCGGGTAGGCTTCACGACCCGGCGGGCGGCGCAGCAACAGCGATACCTGACGATAAGCCACGGCCTGCTTGGAAAGATCGTCATAGACGATCATTGCGTCTTCGCCGCGGTCACGGAAATATTCGCCCATGGTGCAGCCAGAGTAGGCCGCCAGGAACTGCATGGGAGCCGGATCGGCAGCACCAGCAGCGACGACGATGGTGTGTTCCATTGCGCCGTGCTCTTCGAGCTTGCGCACCACGTTGGCAATGGTCGACTGCTTCTGACCAATGGCGACGTAGACACAGGTCACGCCTTTGCCTTTCTGGTTGATGATGGCATCAATGGCAATGGCGGATTTACCAATCTGGCGGTCACCGATGATCAGCTCACGCTGACCACGGCCGATCGGCACCATGGAGTCAATCGACTTCAGGCCGGTTTGAATCGGCTCATCGACTGACTGGCGGGTGATGACGCCCGGGGCGACCTTTTCCACTGCATCGGTCAGCTTGGCATTGACATCGCCTTTGCCGTCGATAGGGTTACCCAACGCATCGACAACGCGGCCGATCAGCTCGGGGCCTACCGGTACTTCGAGGATACGACCGGTACACTTGGCGGTCATGCCCTCTTCAAGCAACAGGTAGTCACCCAGCACAACGGCACCCACGGAGTCACGCTCCAGGTTGAGTACCATGCCGAAAACGCTGTTGGGGAATTCGATCATTTCACCGAACATCGCGTCTTCGAGGCCGTGAACTTTCACGATACCGTCGGAAACGCTGACGATGGTGCCCTCATTACGGGCTTCAGATGCGACGTCAAGCTTTTCGATTCGCTGCTTGATGATGTCGCTGATCTCGGAAGGATTCAATTGCTGCATGCCATGTCCCTCAGACTCAAGCGGTTAACGCGTCGGAAAGGCGGTTCAATCGTCCACGTACCGAACCGTCAATGACGGTATCGCCGGCACGCAGGATGACGCCACCGATCAGCGTTTTATCCACTTGAGTGGTAATGGAGATTTCGCGATTCAGACGTTTCTTGAGCGCGTTCTTTAGCTTGGTTTTCTGCTTGCTATCGAGCTTGTAGGCCGATAACACCACGACATCAACCCGCTGTTCATGGTCGGCGCGCAGGCGCTCGAACTGATCAGCCATTGATGGCAGGGCGTTGAGCCGACCTTCATCTGCCAGAGTGTCCAGAAACCGCCGTTGAGCATCGTCGCCTTGATCGGGCAAGACGCCCGCCAGCAACTCAGCTTTCTGTTCGGCCAGTAATTTCGGATTACCCAGCAGACGACGCACATCACTGTCCGTGACGGCTTGGCTCAAAGAGGCAAGCGCTTTTGACCAGCTATCCAGCGCCTCATGATCACGCGCGTATTCAAACGCCGCCTTAGCGTAAGGACGAGCGACGGTCAGTAATTCCGCCATGATTCACCTCCTTACAGTTCGGCAGCCAGCTCATCGAGTAACTTGCGATGGGCTTGTTCGTCGACCGACGCTTCCAAGACGCGCTCAGCACCGATAATGGCAAGGTGAGAGACTTGGGCACGAAGATCCTCTTTAGCACGGTTCACTTCTTGCTCAATCTCGGAACGTGCGCTTGCCACCAGACGCTCGCCTTCAGCGCGGGCCTGATCGCGGGCTTCTTCAACGATCTGAGCAGAACGCTTGTTGGCCTGCTCGAGAATTTGAGAAGCCTGTTCCTTGCTCTCACGCAGGGTTTGCTCGGCTTTCTCCTGGGCGACTTCGAGATCGCGAGAAGCACGGCTGGCTGCGTCGAGGCCATCAGCAATCTTCTTCTGACGCTCATGGAGCGCGTTGCTGATCGGTGGCCACACATACTTTATGCAGAACCAGACAAAGATCGCGAATGCGATCGTCTGCCCAATTAGCGTCATGTTGATATTCACAGGAATGTACCTCTGACAGGTTCGTGGCGACCGGAGTGAAACAAAACCGAGCGGAATGCCGCTCGGCTAAGCTGTCATTAACCGGCAACAACGAAGATCAGGTACATCGCGATACCAACACCGATCATCGGTACCGCGTCCAGCAGACCCGCCATCAGGAAGGTTTTGGTTTGCAGCTGATCGCTCATTTCCGGCTGACGTGCAGTCGACTCGATCAGCTTGCCACCCAGGATGGCAAAGCCGATGCCGGTACCCAGGGCACCCAGGCCAATCATAATCGAAGCGGCAACGTAGATAAGTTCCATGGTATTGCTCCTAGTTTCTCAAGGTTAAGGTCAAGGTTGAGGGTTGATGTTAAAGGTTAACGTATTGCAAGCATTGCTCCGGTCAGTGATGTTCGTGGGCTGAGCTCAGATATACCACGGACAGCACAGTAAAGATGAAGGCCTGCAGGGTAACGATCAGGATATGGAAGATGGCCCACGGCACATCCAGCAGCCAGATGGCCCAGAAAGGCAGCATGGCAATCAGGATGAAGATCACTTCCCCGGCAAACATGTTACCGAATAGACGCATGGCCAGGCTGAACGGCTTGACCAGCAACGCAATGATTTCCAGAAGCAGGTTGAAGGGAATCAGCGCCCAATGATTGAACGGTGTCAGCGACAGCTCCTTGGCAAAGCCGCCTACGCCTTTCATCTTAAAGCTGTAATAGAGAATCAGACAGAATACGCCCAAGGCCATGCCCAGGGTGGCATTGGGGTCGGTGGTCGGCACGATTTTCATGTAATCAACGCCCAGGCGAGCGAACAGCTCCGGGAAATAATCCACCGGTATGATCTTGAGCGTGTTCATCAGCAGAATCCACACGAACAGCGTCAAGGCAAGCGGTGCGATAATCGGGTTACGGCCGTGGAAAGCGCCCTGAACCATGCTTTCGACGAACTCGAAGACCATTTCAACGGCGTTTTGCAGTTTACCCGGCACCCCGGTCGTGGCGACTTTACCGGCCTTACGGAAAAGCCAGATGAATAACAGCCCCATGGCGATCGACCAGCCCATGGTGTCCAGGTGAACGGCCCAGAAGCCCATTTCACGTGCTTCTTCGGCAGAACTTGCCAGTGACCAACCGTTCTCGGGATGTTTACCAAAGGTCAGATTCTGCAAGTGGTGCTGGATATAGTAAGTCGGCGAGACTTCGTTTCCTGCGGCCATAGACTTGTCACCTCGATCAGTTGCGCAATTCTCTAGGCATCAGCCAGGGCGCTAGCCAATGCATTAGAACAACCGCGACATAAGCACTAAAAAAGAAAGCGGGGTTTGAGGGAGGTACTGTGCTCAGTACTATGGCAAACAATGCCACCGTCAAACCAAACTTGCCTGCTTCGGCGCGAAACAACCTGAGTGCATTGCGCGATGCAGGCGCGCGCTGCTGGAAGATCGCCATCCGATGAACAAAAAATGCCTGGGGCAGAAAAGCTACCAGTGCCCCTAGCACCACCGATGTTGCGCTGCCGCTATCGACGACGACCCACGCTAATAACGCCCCAGCCAATGCGACTAACAATTGAGCAATCGTCAACCGGATGACATAAGCCTGCCGTCGTAACGTTTCCAGTCGCTGCATGCCATTCCAGCCTATCGAGCTATGTCAAAAGCCATGTCTACAGGCAATGAACAACCTTGCGCAGCCTGCACAAATCTTGCGCGATTATAGGGAAGGGCTATGAGACCTTCAACCGAAGTTGTGGGTATTTCACGCTTTCAAGCGCCGATATGCGACCAAAGAGTGAAAAATCAGCTTTTTTTGCAGGTTTTTAATAAGCCTGCTATTCATTAAGCGAGTAGCAGGCTATTTAATGTGTTCCAGAATACCGTCCAACTCTTCCAGGCTGGTATAGCGAATCGTGACTTTCCCTTTACCTCTCTGACCATGGTCAATGGACACAGGGGCACCGAGCAGTTCCGCCAGCTGGGTTTCAAGACGCGCCACGTCGGAGGTTTTTGCCTGGCGCCTTGGTGTGGGCGCTACCGGTTGGCTTTGTACTTTCTTGACCAAGGCTTCCGTGGCGCGAACGGTCAGGTCATTGTTGACCACTTCGTGGGCAACCTGGCGCTGCTGGGCGCTGTTCAGTGTCAGCAGGGCGCGCGCATGCCCCATATCCAGATCACCGCGTTCGAGCAGCGTCTGTACCTCATTATCCAGCGCCAGCAGACGTAACAGATTGGCCACCTGGGTACGCGATTTTCCTACCGCATCGGCCATCTGCTGCTGGGTCATTTCAAACTCGTCGCCTAACCGTTTCAAGGCCAGCGCTTCTTCAATGGCATTGAGGTTCTCGCGCTGAATGTTTTCAATCAGTGCCAGCGCCAGGGCAACTTCGTCGCTGACTTCCCGGATAACCGCGGGGATAACATCCAATTCGGCAAGCTGAGCCGCCCGCCAGCGGCGTTCGCCGGCCACAATCTCGTAGCGGTCTTCACCAATCGGACGGACCACGATGGGCTGCATGACCCCTTGAGCACGGATCGAGTCGGCGAGCTCTTCAAGCGCTTCCGGCTGAATATCGCGGCGCGGTTGATATTTACCCCGTGATAGCTGGCCGAGCGGTAAACGTTCAAGGCGTTCCTGACCCGGTGAGGTGGTCGTATCCGCAGCAGCAGCGCTGTCTGCCGGTGAGGATGAACCCGCCGCCAATTCAAGGCTATCGCGGCGACGTGCACCAGCACCAATCAGAGCATCCAAGCCACGTCCTAGTGCGGGTTTACGCGTCATGGGCATTCCCTCGTGATAAATAGATCAGTCGTGGTGATTATAGCGCGAGTCGACGAATTAGCTCTTTCGCTAACACACGATAGGCCTGGCTGCCGCGCGAAAAGCGCGCGTACTGGGTAACCGGCAGGCCATGACTGGGCGCTTCGGCCACTTTAACATTACGCGGAATCGTGGTTTTCAGCAGGGCATCGCCGAAATAATCACGCAGTTGCTTGTCAACTTCACGGGTTAGGCTCGTGCGCTTGTCGTACATGGTGCGCAGAATGCCGGAGACAGCCAGATCCGGGTTGATGCTCTGTTTAATCTGCTCGACCGTATCCAGCAACGCCGAAAGGCCTTCCAGTGCATAGAATTCACACTGCAGCGGAATCAACACGCCGTGGGCTGCCGTAAGGGCATTCACTGTCAGCATATTAAGCGACGGCGGGCAGTCAATCAGCACGACGTCGTATTGTGACAAAACGCCCGTCAGCGCCGTCGACAAGCCGCTTTCACGCTGATCTGAATGCATGAGTTCGACTTCCGCAGCGGTCAAGTCACCGTTGCTGGGTAGCACGTCATATTTTACGGGCGGCTGCCGGACAATCGCGTCGGCGGCGCTCGCTTCTCCCAAGAGGACGTCAAGAACGCTTTTTTCCAGGCTGTGCTTGTCGATACCACTGCCCATGCTGGCATGTCCCTGAGGATCGAGATCCACCAGCAGTACACGGCGGTCGAGTCCGGCGAGGCTGGCCGCCAAGTTGACGGCTGAAGTGGACTTGCCCACGCCGCCTTTCTGGTTGGTCAGGGCAATGATCTGGCTCACTTACTCAACTCCTTGTGGGGTCAGAATCAACAGCTGTCGCTCGGCCGTCTCAAAGGGGACATTTAACGTGTGTTTTGCGTGGAGCCGAATATCACCCGGCAGATCGCGCAATTCTTCATTGGCACCAGGGCCTTTCATCGCCAGCCATTGCCCTTCGGCCGTCGGAAGTTTGCGCGTCAGATTAACAAAATCCACCAGGCTGGCGAATGCCCGCGAAACCACTTGATCGAAGACACTTTCAGCAAACTGTTCTACCCGCGCTTGAACGGGTGTCACATTCGACAGCCCTAGTTCCATCACCGCCTGACGCTGAAAGCGGACTTTTTTGCCGTTGCTGTCCAGAAGGGTTACGGATAGCTCGGGCTTGAGAATGGCCAGAACCAGTCCCGGCAGTCCTGGCCCTGAACCGACATCAAGCAGCCTGGGCCCTTCGACAAATGGCAGCACGGCGGCACTATCCAACACGTGGCGCGATACCATGTCGTTAACATCGCGCACTGCGGTGAGATTATAAGCCCGGTTCCACTTGTGCAATAGGGCGAGCAGCCCTAGCAACTGGTCATGCTGCCGGGCTGTTATGGGGGTACCTAATGCGCTGAGCCCTTCATCCAGCCGTGTTGCCACCTGGCTGGGCAAACCGGAAAACAGCGTCGCTACGCTGCTCATCCGTTGGCTACCTCAGGTGTCGATATAAGCCGACGTTTCTTGAGTTGTATCAGCAAAATCGAGACGGCCGCAGGCGTCACACCCGAAATACGCGCTGCCTGGGCGAGGGTTTCAGGCCGTGCTTCGCTGAGTTTCTGGCGAATTTCATTGGACAGGCCTTCAATGCCTTGATAGTCCAGGTCAGCAGGTAGGGGCATTGCCTCATGGCGCTTGAGTTTATCAATTTCGTCCTGCTGACGATCGATATAGCCCTGATACTTGGCTTGAATCTGGACTTGTTCGGCGACAGCTTCGTCGGTCACTGGCGAAGCCTCCAGACCGGGAAGATGGGTCAAGGCCTCATAGGTCAGTTCCGGGCGTTTAAGCAGATCGCTCAGCCGGTATTCGCGGTTCAGCGCCTGGCCGGTGTGCTCGGCAATGACAGCGGCGGCCGGGCTATTAGGCTGAACCCAGGTGCTGGCAAGACGGGCTGACTCCTGTTCGATGGCATCGCGCTTTTGACTGAATGCTGCCCAGCGCACGTCATCCACCAGCCCCAATTCGCGGCCTTTTTCAGTGAGCCGGAGATCGGCGTTGTCTTCACGCAGTAACAGGCGGTATTCCGCGCGTGACGTGAACATGCGGTAAGGTTCCTTGGTTCCCATGGTGATCAAATCATCGACCAACACGCCAAGGTAGGCTTCGTCGCGGCGTGGGTACCAGGCTTCCAGCTGCCTGGCACGGCGTGCCGCGTTCAGCCCTGCGAGCAAGCCCTGAGCACCGGCTTCTTCGTAACCGGTCGTGCCGTTGATTTGCCCAGCAAAAAACAGGTTGTGGATAAATTTGGTTTCCAGGGAATGTTGCAAATCCCGCGGATCAAAGAAATCGTACTCGATCGCGTAGCCTGGCCGAGTGATATGCGCGTTTTCCATTCCCTTGATCGAGCGCACAACCTGGAGCTGTATGTCGAACGGCAATGAGGTGGAAATCCCGTTGGGATACAGCTCATTGGTATCCAGACCTTCGGGTTCGATAAATATCTGGTGGCTTGATTTATCGGCAAAGCGATGGACTTTGTCTTCTATCGAAGGGCAATAGCGAGGCCCGATACCCTCGATTACGCCCGAATACATCGGCGAACGTTCGAGGTTCGCCATGATAATTTCATGAGTGCGCTCGTTGGTGTGCGCAATATGACAGCTCAGCTGCTTGGGGTGCATGTCCCTTGAGCCGAGATAGGACATTACCGGCGTTGGCGTGTCACCGGGTTGCTCTTCAAATTGAGAGAAATCAACAGTTTTGGCATCAATGCGTGGTGGTGTACCGGTTTTCAGACGATCGACCCGGAACGGCAGAGCACGCAGTCGCTCAGCCAAGGCATTGGAGGGCGCATCGCCTGCTCGGCCACCGCGAGTTTGATCAAGCCCAATGTGAATCACACCGCCGAGGAAAGTACCGGTCGAGAGCACGACGGATTCACTGTGAAACCGAATACCGGTTTCCGTCACCACGCCCCGCACGGTGTCGTTATCCACAATCAGATCGCCCGCAGCCTGCTGGAAAATCGTCAGGTTTGGCTGGTTTTCAAGCATGCCACGGATGGCCGCTTTGTAACGTACGCGATCAGCCTGGGCACGGGTTGCTCGAACGGCAGGCCCTTTGCGTGCGTTCAAGACACGAAACTGGATGCCACCCACGTCTGTGGCAAGCCCCATGGCGCCGCCCAGTGCATCAATTTCCTTGACGAGATGGCTCTTGCCAATCCCACCAATGGCCGGGTTACACGACATTTGGCCGAGTGTTTCGATGTTGTGCGTAAGCAACAGGGTTTGACAGCCCATGCGAGCAGAGGCCAACGCGGCTTCAGTTCCCGCATGGCCACCGCCGATGACAATGACATCAAAGCGGTCAGGGTAATTCAAGAGACACCTCGTCTTGTGCCATCAGGCACGGATGAGTTGAGTCGGTGCATGAGCACCTTAATCCAATAAGCCCGCCAGTATAAACCCCTTGTGGGTAACCGTCAGTTTTTTCCACACCCCCATTGGCTCAGCAGTGCTTATTAATAACAACATAAATATTATATAAGAGAAGTTCTATTGATGTTGTTACTACTGTTGTGGACAAAATCTGTTGATAAGCAAATTAACTTTATAATTTTCAATATCTTATATTGTTGACTTTTACATGATTAAACGGCGGACTAACTGAGTAGAAACGGTGTTGGGCCTGTGGATGAAAGCTCGTTTTATCCACCGATGTGATGAGACACGGGTTTTCCACTCGTGTATACCGGAGTTGTTACCGTGACTGTGAACAAGTGGAGTAAATACGATCAATCCCGCTTGAAGGCGGCATGATGGTGGCTCGCGAGGGATTGAGGCCATTCAGAAAATTAGTTTATCCACAGGCAAAAAAAATGGCCTGTGGTGATCACAGGCCATTGAATGTCGTTTATCAAGCGTATTTTTTGGCTAAATCAGTGCTTGAGTACCCGAGCCAAAAATGACTGGGTACGTTCGTGTCGAGGCGTATCGAACAGCTGTTCAGGGGGCCCCTCTTCCGTGATTTCCCCCTGGTGAATGAACACCACACGGTCGGCGACCTCACGCGCGAAGCCCATTTCATGGGTGACAATGACCATGGTCATGCCCTCTTTAGCGAGCTCTCGCATGGCATCAAGCACTTCGCCAATCATTTCAGGGTCAAGGGCCGAGGTAGGCTCGTCAAACAGCATTAACCGCGGTTCCATGGCAAGTGCACGGGCGAGTGCCACACGCTGCTGCTGACCGCCGGAGAGCTGACTGGGATACTTGTCTGCCTGGTCGGCGATGCCTACGCGGTCGAGGAGGCGCTTGGCCGCTTCCAGGGCGTCTGAACGGTTCCAGCCGCGCACTTTCATGGGCGCGAGGGTGACGTTGTCGATAACGCTTAAATGAGGAAAGAGATTGAACTGCTGGAATACCATACCGACTTCGGTGCGGATGGTTTGCAGTGCCTGGCTACTTTTGCCGTTGGGCAGCAACTCGTTTCCGTCGACCTCCAGCGAACCGGCCTGGAATTCCTCCAGTCCGTTGATGCAGCGGATCAGTGTGGATTTACCTGACCCGCTGGCACCGATCACCACGACCACTTCACCAGGGGTGATGTGCATATCAATGTTTTTGAGTACGTGCAGGCTACCAAAGTGTTTATTGAGCTGCTGCATACGCACAATCTGCTGAGCATTGTCGTTCATTGTGCGTCTCCTTATTGGCCTACCAAGCCTTTGTTTTCAAGCTGGCGCAAGATGATTGAAAGGGTCCAGGTGATAGCGAGGTACATGATGGCCACCATCAGGTAGACCTCCATCGCGGTAAAGGTGCTGGCAATGTAAACCTGGCCCTGACGAACCAGCTCACCTACCCCGATCACCGAAAATAAAGAGGTATCCTTGATACTGATAATGCCTTGATTGCCCAGTGGCGGGATCATGCGGCGAAACGCCTGGGGCCAGATGACATATCGAAACGCCTGGGTACGTGACAGCCCCAGCGACAGGGAAGCTTCTCGCTGGCCTCGTTCAATGGATTGCACACCGCCCCGCACGATCTCGGAAATATAGGCCCCCGAGTTAACGGCAATGGCCGCAATGCCCGCAACGAGGGCATTGATAGGGCTCCCCAGCAGTTGAGGTAGGCCATAGAAGATAAACAGCACCTGAACCAGAATAGGGGTGCCACGAAAGACTTCGACATAGACGATGGCGGGCCAGCGCAGCCAGCGGAGAGGGCTGATGCGTAGAAGGCCAAAAAAGATGCCGATAAAAAAGCCGATGGCGAGCCCGCCAAAGGAAATCAGCAGGGTATAGGGGATCCCCGGTAGCAAATGGGGAATCGAGTTAATGGTCGCTTCCCAATTAAACTCAAAGCTCGGTTCCACGCGCGTTCTCCTGAGAGACGAGAAGACAAACGAACAGGGCCGGGGGCGAGGCCGCCCGGCCCTGATGAAATGGTTAAAGAACGATCAGCGGTAGTTATTCGTCGCTGGGCGCTTCACCAAACCATTTTTCATAGATTTCATCGTAGGTGCCGTCTTCGCGCATTTCAGCCAAGGCTTCGTTGGTGGGTTCTACCCACTCGCTGCCTTTGTTGAAGACGATGCCATATTGCTGGCCTTCGTAGAGGGGACCCACCACCTTGGTGCGACCTTCACCCCGGGTTTGTGAGAAGTAAGCGACGTTGGGGGCGTCGTAGAAGACGGCATCGACATTGCGGCCCAGTAGCGCCATGTACATGTCGGAAGTACCGGGGTAGGGCGTATAGTCGGCGTTGTCGCCAAACTTTTCTTCCAGGAAGTCGTAGCTGGTGGAGCCTGTTTTGGTGGCGATGGTCATGCCTTCCAGATCATCAATGTCTTCAACGTCGCTATCGGCTCGAACGATGATCCGCAGGCCTGAATCGTAGTAGGGGTCAGAAAAATCAACGATCTCCGCCCGCTCTTCGGTAATGGTGATCCCGGCAATGGCAATCTCCTGGTTACCGGTTTGCACGGCAGGAATAATGCCTGAGAAGTCCATGGTGGTGAGATCGACTTCAAAGCCCGCCCGGTCGGCCACTTCGTTGATGATATCGATGTCGAAACCGACCATCTCGCCGGTGTCTTCATCCATCATCTCAAAGGGGACGAAGCTTGGGTCAGTGGCGACATTGACGGTAGGCGTCTCTTGCGCCTGAGCAGAAGCACCGCCCAACGCAAGCGTCAGGGCGGATAAAGGCAGTACGGTGCGTGATAACAGCGATTTCATAGGTTTTCCCCGTGGTTTGTATGGCAAAGCGCCACAAAGCAGTGAGCACCGCTTTGCGACTGGTAGCTAAGCCTGTTATTGACATATTAACCTTGGCGAGAAACCATCAGGGCGTCAAGTCACGGGTGGGGATTGCGGTAAACGCTGGGTCGACGCTGCCCAACCTTAATTCAAGGTGACGCTGCTACACCATAAACGATGCACCACAACCACAGGTGGTGGTGGCATTGGGGTTTTGCACGCGAAAACGAGCGCCTGCAAGGCCTTCTTCGTAGTCAACGGTTGAACCCACCAGGTACTGGTAGGAGAGGGGATCAACCACCAGAGCGGCGTCACCAAATTCGATAACGGTGTCGTCATCGGCAACGTTATCGGCAAAATCAAAGCCGTATTGGAAACCTGAACAGCCACCGCCGGTGACATAAACGCGTAGTTTAAGCGTTGAGTTGTTTTCCTCTGCCATCAAGGCGTTGATACGTTTTTGAGCACTATCGGACAACAACAGTGGCGTTGGAACAAAGGATTCTGCGCTGCTCATGGCTACCTCCCGTGAGCGAATAGGGCGAATATCACTGAGTGACAGAAACTCGCCCCGAAGCGAATAGACTGCATGAATGCTAATTATGAGTAAAACCTAGCAAAAGGGTCAACTATTACCGACCCAATGGAAGCTAGGGCATAACGGCCGGGGCACTTAGGCCGGTAGCTTCATCAAAGCCAAACATCAGATTGAGGTTTTGGACGGCCTGCCCCGAGGCTCCCTTTACCAGATTATCGATCACCGATAGCACCACAACCGTATCACTATTCTCCGGACGGTGAACCGCAATACGACACGTATTGGTACCTTTCACACTGCGTGTTTCCGGGTGACTGCCAGCGGGCATGACGTCAACGCAGGGTTCGCCTGCGTAGCGACGTTCAAACAGAGCCTGAAGGTCGCCGGGTGCTGCGTTGAGTGTCGAATACAGGGTGGCGTGAATACCGCGAATCATGGGCGTCAGGTGTGGTACGAAGGTCAGGCTCACGGCACCGGCCTGAATGTCGGTGAGCCCCTGGCGGATTTCGGGCAAGTGGCGATGCCCGGAAGCACCATACGCTTTCATGGACTCGCTGGCTTCGGCCAATAACGAACCGACTTTAGCCCCGCGACCGGCACCCGTGACGCCTGACTTGCAGTCGGCGATCAGCCGTCCGGCATCCACCAAACCGGCTTCCAGCAATGGCAGATAACCCAACTGAACGGCGGTAGGGTAACACCCCGGTACAGCGACCAGGCGCGCCGTTTTGATCTGTTCACGGTGCATTTCCGGCAGGCCGTAAACCGCTTCGCCAAGCAAGGCAGGTGCTCCGTGGGGCTGACCATACCAATGCGCCCATTCGTCGGCATCGCGCAGGCGAAAATCCGCTGAGAGATCGATCACGCGGGTACCTTGATCCAGCAGTTCGCCTGCCAATGCGTGAGCCACCCCGTGGGGGGTGGCAAAAAACACCGCATCCAGACGGCCTAGCTGTTTAGCATCGGGCTCGCTAAACGCCAGCGTGTCGTAATGCCCACGCAGATTTGGGTACATGTCGCTGACCTTCACGCCCGCTTCTGAACGTGACGTGATCGCTGCTACTTCGACGTGAGGATGGATGGCGAGAAGCCGAAGCAGCTCGACGCCGGTGTAGCCTGTGCCGCCAACAATGCCTACCTTGATCACAATGACTCCTTGCAGATTTTGAGCGCAAAACGAATCGCCAACGGCTTAAGCATAGGATACCAAGCTGTTTATGCGTATCCAGCTATGATACACAAGAGTGTATAGACACAAGAGCAAGGATGGTCGCCTGTGGCGCGTTTTTCCCGATCTGATTTCACCCTGGAGAGTTTTCGACGCCAGTTGGCCAATGTCGATGCGCTGCCCCAGCTATGCGTTTTGGGCTTGGTGTCGGGGCTGATTACCGGTGCCTTGATGGTCGTGTTTCGTTTGCTGCTATCTGCGGGGGCGTTGCTTTATATGCCCGAGGGCAACCCGGAAGCGTTTGAGTCACTGGCGCCCTGGGGGCGGGCGGCGCTTCCGTTTTTGGCCGTTGGCTTGATCGGCGTCTTGCTGTACCGCCAGAAAGTGGCGGCCCGTAAGCTTGGCGTGGCCCATGTCATCGAACGCTTGACCTATCATCAAGGCCGTTTCCCGCTGCGCAACTGGCTCAACCAATGGTGGGTGGGCGTCGTGGCCGTGCTGGGAGGCCTCTCGGCTGGTCGTGAGGGGCCTGCCATTCATCTTGGGGCGGCGGCGTCGAGTGGCCTTGGCCAGCGGATGCGTCTACCCAACAACAGTTTACGGGTACTGGTTGCCTGCGGCACCGCCGCGGGGATTTCAGCCTCATTCAACACGCCCATTGCCGGTGTCATCTTTGCCATGGAAGTGGTGATGATGGAGTATACGATGATGAGCTTCATGCCCGTTATATTGGCCTCCATGATGGGGGCGCTGGTGGCTCAAGTGGTTTACGGCAACCAACCGGCGTTCCATATTCCCGACGTTGCCCTCGGCTCATTAATGAACCTGCCCTGGGTGGTGATCACGGGCCTGGTAGTTGGTTTGCTGGCGGGCGGGTTCATTCATTTATCGCGCTTGCAGCGCTTTCAGCAGTGGCCCCTGTGGGGCCGCCTGGGTATTGTTGCACTTATAACCGGTGTGGCCGCCTTCTGGTTTCCCGAGGTGCAAGGGATTGGCTACGACAGTGTGGCCGCCGCCCTCAATAACCAGTTGACGGTTCAGGTGTTATTGGCGCTGATTGCGGTAAAGCTGGTAGTAACCGCGCTGACCGTCGCCGGCGGGGTACCTATCGGGATCATTGGCCCGGTATTGGTGGTAGGCGCCGCGACGGGGGCCCTGAGTGGTCTCTTGGGCGACTGGGTATGGGGGGCCAAAGCCGCTGACCCGGGCATTTATGCCATGTTGGGAATGGCGGCGATGATGGGAGCCGTCTTGCAGGCACCGCTGGCAGCGCTCATGGCACTGCTGGAGCTCACCCATACGCCAGGTATCATGTTGCCGGGCATGTTGGCAGTGGTGGTTGCCTGCTTGACGTCGCGTCAATTAACCGGTTGCGAGGGGTTTTTTATCAGCAGCGTGCGCTATGGGTTGCACCCGCTACAGCAACCCTTGATGCAAGCGCTATCCAGGGTCTCGGTGCCAGCGGTGATGGAGCGTCATCTGGTACGCACATCGCGGATGATAACGCCGGACCAGGCGCGCCGCTTACTGGAAAATAACCCGATATGGCTGGTGATCGAACGCTCCAGTTCCGATAAGCCGGTGCTTGGGCTTAAAGCCGCTGCCCTGGCGCGTTGGATGATTGAACACGACGAGTCATCGAGTGATAACGCCTCCAATGAAGGGTTGATCGATTTGTTGGAAATACCTGGGGAGCGCCTTGAGATGGCGCCTATCGCGTTACAGGCGACCCTTTCCGAAGCCTTTTTGACGTTGCAGAATGACGCTCTGGACGCGCTTTATGTGGTCCACGGTAATCGGCCGAAACAACAGCGTATTTCAGGTATCATCACTCGGGGCGCTATCGAGCGTTATTACCATTACAGCGATCCTCGCGATAATGATTCATCTCACAAAGAGCCTTAGCCTAAGGAGTGACAATGTATTTATGGATCAAAGCGATTCATCTAATCGCGATGGTAACCTGGTTTGCCGCCATGTTTTATCTACCCAGGCTGTTTGTCTATCATGCCCAGGCACGCGATGCGGATGATCAGCAAGCAATGACGTATTTTACAACCATGGAACGTAAGCTCTATCGGGGCATCATGATGCCGTCGATGATTGCCGTGCTGATTTTCGGTGGCTGGCTTCTGTATCTGGCTCCCGCTTGGCTCAGCCAGGGATGGATGCATGCAAAACTGCTGCTGATTGCGCTGTTGATTGCCTATCATCACGTCTGCCTGATTTATTTCAAGCAGTTCAGCCAGGCACGCTGTACCAAAAGTCATGTGTTTTTCCGCTGGTTTAACGAGTTACCTGTGATTGGCCTGATCGGCATTATCCTGCTGGCGGTGGTGAAACCGTTCTGATGCGCCAACCATTACCCCCTGTTGTGCTAGTACTGGCCGGGCATGACCCGACCGGCGGCGCTGGATTGATCGCCGATAGTGAATCCATCGCTGCCTGCGGCGGCTGGGCGGTGACCGTTCCCACCGCGCTGACTATTCAAAACTGCCATGACGTAGTGCGGGTGGTGCCCACCGATACACATCTCATCAACCAGATGGTCGATGAAATCGCGACCCTGCCGGTGGCGGCCATCAAACTTGGTTTGATCAGCAGTGAGGCAACACTTGAGGTGGTCATATCGATTATCCGGCGTTTCCCTGGGGTCCCGGTGGTGGCTGACCCAGTGCTGAAAGCGGGTGGTGGCGCTGAACTCTCGACACCTGAGTTGCGTCAAGAGTACATCACGCGACTGCTTCCCCTGGTCGATATTCTGACACCCAACCGTGCCGAATTGGCAGCGCTCACGCCCGAATGCCAGGCAACGGATGACGATACGGCAAGGGCAGTAGTTCTGCTTTCGCTGGGTTGCCAGGCGGTGCTGGTGTCGGCGACCGATGATCCGTTACCCGGCAATGACGATCAGGTATTACTGACGCTGCATTCACCGGATAATACCCGACAATGGCTATGGCCGCGTTTACCAGAGCAATTTCATGGTTCGGGGTGCACGCTGGCATCGTCGATTGCAGCCCGCCTGGCTGTAGGTGAGCGCTTACTTACAGCCTGCGAGCAGGCTCAGCACTATACTTGGCAAAGCTTGTCACAAGGTTATGAGACCCCAAGCGGGCAGTATTTACCTAACCGTACTCCACGCGCTTCAAGCTTTTGATTTGATGACGCCATGCGATTAATGACGCAATGAATGAAGAGGACGCCATGACGACTTCCGCTGAATTGTTTGAACTAGCCAGCCGCCATATTCCGGGCGGCGTTAACTCCCCGGTGCGGGCCTTCAAGGGGTTGCATCGCCCGCCGGTATTCATGGAGCGCGCGCAAGGCGCTTATCTGTTCGACGTTGAAGGCAACCGCTACGTCGACTATGTGGGTTCATGGGGGCCGATGATTACCGGGCATGCGGACCAGGACGTGCTTGCGGCGGTGCGTGCCCGGTTGGATAACGGCCTGTCGTTTGGTACCCCTACGGCGGTTGAAACCACCATGGCGGATCTGATTTGTGAAATGATCCCGTCGATGGAAATGGTGCGCATGACCAGTTCCGGCACCGAAGCGACGATGTCGGCCATTCGCCTCGCTCGCGGCGCTACCGGTCGAGACAAGATCGTCAAGTTTGAAGGCAACTACCACGGTCACTCCGATTCGCTGCTGGTCAAAGCCGGGTCCGGAGCGTTGACCCATGGCGAGCCGAGCTCACCGGGTGTACCAGCGTCGCTTGCCGAGCACACCATTACCTTGTCGTATAATGATCCTGAGGGTGTCGAAGCGTGCTTTGAAGAGATGGGCGATGAGATCGCCTGCATCATCGTCGAACCGGTCTCCGGCAACATGAATTGCATTCCGCCTCAGCCTGGCTTTCTCGAGACGCTGCGTCGCGTGTGTAACGAGCACGACAGTGTACTGATTTTTGATGAAGTAATGACCGGCTTTCGCGTCGCCCTTGGCGGGGCCCAGGCTCATTATGGTGTGACCCCCGACCTCACCTGCCTTGGCAAGATCGTGGGTGGCGGTATGCCGGTGGGTGCCTTTGGCGGCAAACGCGAGATCATGCAGAACATTTCGCCGATGGGGCCGATTTATCAGGCGGGCACCCTCTCGGGTAACCCGCTGGCCATGGCCGCGGGGATTGCGCTGCTGACCAAGCTTCAAGTGCCCGGCTTCCACGATGCCTTGGCACAACGAGTAGAAACGCTGTGCAATGGCCTGCAGGAGCGTGCGAACGCAGCCAACGTCCCGATGATGACCCAGTCGGCCGGCGGCATGTTTGGGGTGTTCTTCACAGGCCAACGCCGTGTGGATAACTTTGCCCAGGCGACGGCCTGTGACCCGGAAGCGTTTCGCCGCTTCTTTGGCGCCATGCTTGACCACGGCGTCTATCTCGCGCCATCGGCGTTCGAAGCCGGGTTCATGTCCAGCGCCCATACGCCGGAAGATATTCAGGTCACCCTGGACGCCGCGGAAAAAGCCTTTGCAAGCATGTGATGCTTTATACCTATTTGTAACTTAATGTTGCCATTAGGCGCTATACTGAAAGAGCCACCTGATTAGGGTGGCTCTTTTAGGTTGGGGGTCTTATGCAACATACAACGGCTTGGCTACCCTGGGTGTTCGGCGCGAGCGTTCTAGCTTCGTTAATACTCTCTGTAGAAACGGCAAAGGGGGATGCAATGAGTCAACAGATTAAGGTCGAGGTTAGCGGGACACAGGGTGTAACGTTTAGTGCCGATTGGCATGTTATACAGGATAACGAGACACAAACGTATCAAGTAGAAGGGCAAGTACCGGCGGACTACACCTTTGAAGGCGATAGTATGCAAGCAAGTATCAAAGTGCTAAATGAGGGTCAACTAAATGTGACCGTTCAGAAAGGCGGCAATCGTTCGCGCTCTTCAACACATGGCAAAGGAAGTACGTTAAGTATTGGCGTGAGATAAATTGCAATTTAGATAATAAAAAACCGCTCCCGAAAGGGAGCGGTAACGAGTAGTAACGCTAGAGTTTTTTTCTAGAGATTAGTACTGAATGGTAGAAGCACGGTTGCCGCTGCCGGTTTGTTCGACGTATGCATTGCCAACTGTCGATGCGGTTTGAGTAATGGTTGAAACATTGTTCCAGCCATTGCTTGGATCGTGATCCTGGATCACGGTGGCATTATGCGCACCGGCTCCGGTTTGCAGGATGTACGATTCGTTGAACTCGGAGCCAGCAATACCACTACCCATCTGGTTAACAGTTGCGATCTTGTCATCTCCTTCCTGAATGATCCAGGAAACATCGCCATCTCCACTCTGGGTTACTTTAGCCTCGTTGCCTTCGCCATTCTGGAAAATATCTGACGTACCATAATCGCCTGTCTGTTGCACGGTAGCTTCGTTATAGTCACCGCCTAGTTGGGAGATATAGGAGTCGTTGTACGATCCACCCTGTGTGACATCAGCTTCGTTATAATCACTGGTTCCAGTCTCGCCCTGACGGATGTAGGACTCGTTGTATGTACCAGTATCCGATAGCATGGCAATGTTGCCATCACTTTGCTGCCAGATTTGACTCATGCCGCTGTTACCGTTTTGATCGACATCAGCGAGGTTGTCATTCCATTGTTGACGAACAAAGCTCTGATTATCCGTGTTTGTCTGTGTGACAAAGGTATTGTTGTTTTGGGCACCACCTGGATTAGTCCCTTGCTCGACAATTGAACGGTGGTCATCGCCAGTCTGCATGACATCGGCACCATTGCTATCAGCACCTAGCTGGTTGATGCGTGATAGGTTACCGTCACCGTCCTGCTCAACTTTGGCGATAGCTCCAAAGCTGAGTTCTTGGTTGATATCGGAGCGGTTTTGGTTACCTGTCTGAACTACTTCTGCTTCAAGAGCATCGCCCTGCCCTAACTTATTCTGCACCACATTGGATTCATTCTGATCCCCACCACTCTGAACTACGCTTGCAGAGTTGCCAGCAGCGGAAGTTCCTGACTGTGTTGTCTGATCGATGGTGCTGTCGTTTGTGCCACCTACAGCCGAGCTGCCAGACATACTGCCGAGTTCGCTGTCGAAGCTACTACCATTAATAGCGTTGAACGTGCCACGTGCAGGTAAGCCCCCACTCCATGCAACATCGTCTTCTGAAGTGGTGTTATTATCGACACCATAGCTAGGAGGCATTGCTTCCGCGCCAACATAATCCAGATTGGCGGGGGATGTAACGGTTTGTGCTATAGCAAAGTTACTGGAGAGTGCGATAGCAGCGGCAATCGCGGTGAGTTGCAGTTTCATGGTATTTCCCCTGTGGTTTTGATCGTCTTGCTTGCTGGTTTACTGAGAGGCGATATGCAACTCAGTAGGTATCGATAGTGACCGGTCGTGCATTGCCCGAAAAGTTTCGTTGATCGACGCTAATGCTTTTTTGGCCACTGCCCGATTGTGAAAGCGATATATCACTGTTGAAGCCGAACTGGTTGATCTGGGCTTGAAAGTTGTTACCTTCCTGGACAATGTCAGCGGTATGGTTATTGCCCACTTGCACAATGATGCCGATATTGCGGCCACTATATTGTGAGATACTGCCTTGGTTATTTTCACCGCGTTGATCAATGTAGGCAAAGTTGCCCAGTTGGTAACTGGAAGAACGAGATTGAATAACGCTTGCTTGGTTATCATTGCCGTTTTGCTTAATAATGCTGATATTCCCTTGAATTGCAGTAATATCAGTGTTGAAATTATGTTGAGCTATTCGATTAGCTTCCTGATAATTTTCCCAACTTCCATTGGCTTTTGCAGGAACCGTTGCGATGGAGAATGAAGCTGCTACAACAAATACAATGCTGGCTGATTTATTTAACAGTCTGCTTATGTTGTAGGTATGTAACGGTTCCATTATGTTATCCCTTTTGAAACTTTATGTATCAGTTTGTGTTTCATGGGTTGAGTTTGGACGATTTAAGAAAATTCGCTATCGGAAGATTTTGTATTGCTGAGGTGGTATTTTTCACTTTTTTATTGTTTTTTATCATGTGTTTTTAAATGGGTAAGTATTAGATTTATCATTATTAGACATAGACATGATTTCTAATGAAAATCAATTGGCTATAAAAGATAAGTGAATAAAATAAAAAGCGGCCGTGTGAGTACATGGCCGCGATGCTTGTTTATAGATTGTGTTACATTTTTTTTATAGCCTTTATAACACAGGGATAGCGGCTTCCAGATACTCTCCTAAAAGCGTATCGTGTACGTTGACGCCGGGTTCCAGATTCCATAGTCGATTTTCGACACCGCGTGCGACCAAGTGAATCACGGCAGACTCAATGGCCGCCATCACCGCCATTTGCACAGGCTCATTGGTGGTAATGCCTACTTCGGCTTCCAGCAGGCGTCGAAAATCAATAAACCGATAAACACCGGCGCGAAGCTCTTTGGAGTAAATCGTTTTGGTGGTGGTGACGTTGGCAAGCACTTCGCCCGTCGATATTTCGACGGCGCGTAAATTGACGGTGACCTGGTCAACCTGGTATTGCCCTGAGGCGCCAATACCAAAATACTCAGCGCCAGCGCCTCCTGTCCTTATGTTGGACTCATAGGCAATGATGCCACCTTCGAGCATCACGGAAGCTGCGCGTAATGAAGGAAGGGTGTCGGGCTGGCCAAAGCGTTCAAATTCGGCCCGAATAATGCGCCGTTCGGTCAGCAGATTTTGTAATCCCACTCGCTCTAGCGGTATAAACCAGCCTGAATCTGCTAGCGCACCGGTCAGCATGGCCGCCGCGCCTTGGGTGACAGCGGTCGAGAATGTACTCGCTGGCGCTGGGCGATATTGGCCAGTTTGATCGCGGAAATCGTACACCGAGACAAATATTTTCCCCGCCGGGTTGGGCAGCGAAACAAGGTCCTGATACGTGGCTCCTCTGGGGGTCAATGTTGCCTCCGTGCCCTCCAGATTTTCTGAATTGGCGACCATACCGGCGCAGCCGCTTAATAAACTGACGATGATCAATGCCGCTGCAATTTTCATGAGAATCCTCTTCTTAAAGACGTCATCATATGGAGCTAAACGGAATAGCCCTGTCTTCTATTAATTTTTCCGGACATGAATGTGCGCTAGGGGTTAAACAACCCACCTACGCTGATTTCTGTTACATCGCCAGTAAATTTATCCACTATTCGCACCACTAATTCCCCACTGCTATCACTAACCACGACGCCAAATTCATCGCTATCAAAGCTACCTTCTTGAATGTCGCCGCTGCTTACATCAGAAATTAATTGGGAGATCAATCGGCTTTCCAGGCGTTGAACAAGACGTTCTGTTTCAGATAGTCGTTCTGTACTTCGGGTATTTGGATCAGTGTTGGTATCTTGTGCCTGGGCTTTGCCTAATAGATAGTTCCCAACAAATGGATCTCCACCGAAAGAAGGGTTAATAGGCTGGTAGACAAGATCCCCGGCGTGTACCTGCAACGTTAACAGCCCGGCTAGTAGCGCGGCGCTCATACCGGTGGTACGAATAGCCTTTGTTTTCATTATCGTAACTCCTCTCTTCCCAAGTCTTTGTCGGAAGACAGCGCTGAGTTCAGTCGTTGACGAAGCAGTGCTTCTTCCACGATTTGTACGGCTTCCCCCGCGGCGCGGTCAGCTTCACTGATACGCGGAGATAGCTGAGTACGGAAATACATTTCGTTACCTTCAATGATCCACAGCTGGCTTCCCCATCGGGCGTCCGGGCGCTCCTGAATGGTGATGGTGGCGTTGCCAATGATCATGTTACCCATGGCCCGCTGGCTAAAGGCGCGATAGAAGGTTTTGCCTGCCATGGTGATAGTGCGGTCGACCAATACGCCGGTGAGCTCGCTGCTGGAGCTACTTTGTTCTTGAATGGCAGGCCCATCAGGACTTGATAATTGATTGATGGCGTCCACGGCTTCCTGCTCGTCGGTGGCTGTGGTTTTATTTGTGGCGCCAGGTTCATTGGCTAACGCCAGTGATAGCCCCATCCATATAAGTAACCCCGTTAGGGCGTATTGACAGTAACGTAGCGGTGCCATAACCAGTTCACTCTTATTAGACGCTATCGATGGCGTTGTAGGCTTCGTGCGGTTTCAATGTTGGGCAGGATGGGCCCCAGGTTCTGATGAATCCAGTTCAACGCCTGAATACGGTTGTGCACGTTGATTTTGCGGAAAATGTTGTACAGGTGAGACTTGACGGTGTGCTCACTGAGAAACAGTTTTTCGGCGATTTGATGGTTCGAAGCCCCGGCACTGAGAAGCGAGATGATTTCCATTTCCCGGTTAGTGAGACCGCAGGCGGGCCTGAAAGCGTTGTTTTGATATTTGCGGTAGAACAGGATCAGCCGCGTCATCAGTTCCCGGGACATCCACAGCTCGCCTTCCAGTAGCGCATGAATACCCTTGCAAATGACATCCAGGCTCTCGTGGCGATAGAACACGCCTTTCAACTGTGCGCAGGAAAGTGCTTCAAGTGCATGATCCATATCGCGGATATTAAAGGCGGCTAATGGTGCGTTATGGAGCGTCTCAGGGAGCTGATGCTGCCAGTCTGGCAGGGTATCAACGCTGATGTGATCGCTGTCTATCAACATCAGGGCATTACCCGATGCCGGTGCCGTAACGCGGCCATGGGGAGACTGGAGCTGCACTTGGCACTCGGTATGAGTCCCCAGATATTCCGCAAACAATTGTGATTGTGGGCTTTTTTCGGTAACGATAAATACCGTATCGATAGCCTTTCCCTGCGGCATTGGTGGATCCTCATGGAAATAACGAATGAGTGGAGAGAGCCTTTAAAGTGTTGTCTATTAACCTCCGAATGTAAATATTTGTTACTAAAAAGCCATCAAATAAGGTGAAGTTCAATGGTTTTTAAACTTTAAGTATTTGAATATAAAAGATTATTATTTTTCTAATACTTTAACTATACTTGATATAAACTACATCGTGTTACATTTAAAGCTCTTCAGTCGAGCCTCTGGCATGCGTAAACTGATCGTTCACTCAAGGAGGTCGCCGCATGACCAGTACCCAAACGCTTGTGCTTGCCAGCGGAAACGCTGGTAAATTGAAAGAATTCAATAAATTATTAGCGCCACTTGGGTTCGATGTGCGTACCCAGGCTGATTACGGTGTCCACGACGTGGCGGAGACAGGCGTGACCTTTGTGGAAAACGCGCTTATTAAAGCCCGTGAAGCGAGCCGCCAAAGTGGATTACCGGCCCTGGCTGATGACTCAGGTCTAGAGGTCGATGCGTTACAGGGCGCACCGGGCATCTATTCCGCCCGTTATGCAGGCGAACCCAAAAGCGACCAGCGCAATAACGCCAAGTTGCTTGAGGCCTTGCAGGATTGCCCGGAAGGGCAGCGAACGGCACGTTATTGGTGTGTTCTGGTTTACCTGCGCCACCCTGAGGACCCGGTGCCCGTTATCGTGCAGCGTAGCTGGGAAGGCGAAGTGCTGGCGCACCCGCGCGGTGAGGGCGGCTTTGGCTATGACCCGCTATTCTGGCTGCCCGATCAGAGCACGAGCGTGGCGGAATTACCCAGCGAGACAAAAAATCGGCTGAGTCATCGTGGGCGTGCCCTTAGCGGGTTAGTCGACGTGTTGAAGGTGGCCCATGGCTGAGCTGTTGCCGCCGTTATCGCTGTATATCCATACGCCTTGGTGCGTGCGCAAATGCCCTTATTGCGACTTTAATTCCCACGAGCCCCAGGGCAATGAATTACCGGAAACCGCTTACCTTAAGGCGCTGTTACAGGACATCGATGGCGATCTTGAACTGGCGGCGGGGCGAACCATCCATAGCATATTTATCGGCGGTGGAACGCCCAGTCTGCTTTCCCCAGCTTTCTATAAAAGCCTTTTAAGCGAAGTAAGTGCTCGCTTACCATTTGCAGAGACAATTGAAATCACCCTTGAGGCCAACCCGGGTACCACCGAGCAAAGCCGCTTTACCGGCTACCGAGATGCCGGTATCAACCGGCTTTCGCTCGGGGTACAAAGTTTCCATCCGGACCAGCTGGCCGCATTGGGTCGAATTCACAGCGGTGAAGAGGCGGTCAGCGCCGTCAACCAGGCGCGTCAGGCGGGCTTCGATAACCTCAATATTGACCTGATGCACGGCCTGCCGCAGCAGACGCCGCAACTGGCGATGGCAGATATCGAGCAAGCGCTGGCGTTATCCCCTGAACACTTGTCCTGGTACCAGCTGACGCTGGAGCCCAACACGGCGTTTTATGTCCATCCGCCCACTTTGCCTCATGAAGAAACCCTTTGGGATATTCAGGATCAGGGCCATTTACGTTTACAGCAGGCGGGACTGGCACGTTACGAAATTTCCGCTTATGCGCGCCCTGATCGACAGAGTCTGCACAATCTCAATTATTGGCAGTTTGGCGACTATCTGGGCATCGGGGCGGGGGCTCACGGTAAGCTGAGCCATATGGATGCTCAGGGACAGTGGCATATTGAGCGGCGTTGGAAAACGCGTCAGCCAGATGCCTATCTAAGGCGGGTGAATGACCCACGCGGCTTTATCGCGGGCAAGCAGTCCATTGATGAAAACGAACTGCCGCTGGAGTTCTCGATGAATGCACTGCGTCTAACCCAGGGGGTTCCTGTTTCGATGTGGTCAGCGCATACGGGGTTGCCGGTTGATGTGCTGTTGGCGCGCTTACACAATGCCGAGAAAAAAGGACTTTTGATGGAAATGCCAAAAAGACTGCAGGCATCGCCTCAAGGTCTATTATTCTTGAACGAGTTGCTGGCTTTGATAAGCAACGAGTAACTTCATAGATAGATGACAATATTAAGGAGTGAGCGATGCGTATTTCTCGACTACTGACCCCGTTAGCGGCCGCTGTGCTGGTTGCCGGTTGTGCAACCTCGGACCCTTACGGCGGCGGTCAAACTCAGCGCTCATCGACGGCCACCGGCACAGGTATTGGTGCCGTGGTAGGCGCGGCTGCCGGTGCGTTGTCCGGGGATGGTAGCACCAGCCGCCGGGATCGGGCGCTGATCGGCGCCGCGGTAGGTGCCGCAGCGGGTGCTGGCATAGGGGCTTATATGGACCGCCAGGAGCAACAACTGCGCCAAAACCTCGAAGGCTCGCGCATCGAAATTGATCGTCGCGGCGACGATATCGTGCTGAACATGCCAAGTAGCGTGACCTTCGGCTTTGATTCCGCTGAATTGACCAGCCAAGCCCGTAGCTCGTTAAACGAAGTGGCCAATGTGGTCAGCGAATACGCTGACACCCGGATCAACATTGCGGGCCATACCGACAGCACCGGTGACGAAGCCTATAACCAGCGTTTGTCTGAGCGTCGCGCCCAGGCAGTGGGTAGCTACTTGAATCAGAATGGCGTGTCCTCAATGCGCCTAAGTACCCGAGGCTATGGCGAATCCCAGCCGGTGGCCAGCAACGATACTGAAGAAGGACGCAGCCAGAACCGCCGCGTCGAAATCACCCTGACGCCGACGGCGGAAGCCCAAAACCAAGGCAGCTAAGCGTACCGCTGTGAAGCCATTTCAATGCCCGCTATGCTGAGTAGCGGGCTTTTTTATGAGTTGTCGAATTATCATGTTGTCATATCAACACGCGTATCATGCGGGTAATTTTGCCGATGTGCATAAGCATTTAACGTTATTTGCAACCATCGAGTACCTGCTGCGCAAAGCTTCACCGGTGACGTATATCGATACCCACGCGGGGCGGGGATTTTACCCACTGTCGAGCGAAGAAACCCAGCGCTTGAAGGAGTATCGGGACGGTGTCTGGCCTCTCTGGGAAGCGGCTCAATCGGTGTCCGATCCGCTGCTGTGCAGTTGGCTGGATGCTCTGTCACGTGCGCAGCGTCATCCCGATGCATTGACTCATTACCCCGGCTCCCCCTGGTGGATAAGCCAAGCACTACGTGCCAAGGAGCGGTTGTACGGGTTTGAATTGCACCCTGGTGAGCACCAGCATTTGGATGACCAGGCGCTGGCACAAGGCGTCGTGCGAATTCATGGTGATGGTTTGCAGGGATTATGCCAGCGCCTGCCTGTTGCAACGCCGCGTGTCTGTGTGCTGATTGACCCAAGCTACGAGCGTAAAGACGAGTATCAGGTGGTGGCGGATACCCTTAGTGTGGCGCTTGCGAAAGCGCGTCACGCGGTGGTGTTGATCTGGTACCCATTGCTGCCTGCCAATAACCACAAGGTACTGTTGGAAGCGCTTGAGCGCAGTGGCATCCGCAAAATCTGGCGTAGCGAGTTGTGCCTGCGAGCCGCGGAGATCCATGAGCGCGGCATGTACGGAAGCGGAATGTTGGTGGTCAACCCGCCCTGGGGACTGGACGAGCGCCTGGCGGGCGCGATGGCCCAGTTGACCCCGCTGTTGGGCAGACAAAGCCGCTATCGCGCGTCTTGGTTGGTCGGGGAGTAGCGCCCGTTTAGGAAAGCTTATTTGCCGATGCAGAATGTATATTTTTGTTTAAAAACAACAGCTTGAACAAATATTGGAGTGCTCTTGGAGTGCAAAAATTTGTGAAAAAGAATGTAAATATTGGTAAGTTTTTTCAAAACTGACTCCTGACCTTCCATTTCCAAACTGGGATAAGTGGGAAAGTGGTACTCTAACAAACCAGCACAAAGCTTGTCTTATAATCAAATTTATATTAACAATAGTTTCAAACTGGCTTTTAAGATAACGATTTTATCACAGGCGCAGGGATATGACGTTGAAACCTTGGTGTTACAAGATCAAACGCAGGAATATGAGATGAGTAATCGTGGAGAGGGGCTTTCTCTAGCGAGGCTTTTGATGGTTCTAAGTAGTATGTCCCCACTTTTTATTTTGTGGTCCATCAAAGGTGGAGACATTAAAGGTGTTCCTGAAAGTTACTTTTTACTATTTTGTGCATTTTTTGTAGTAGTTCCTAATTTTTTCCTATGGCTCAGAGTTCGACTTGTTAAAAAACGAAATGACAAACGAGAAATTACTGTCGGTAGGGCCGAAGATCACAGAGACCACCTTTTAGTTTATCTATTTGCGATGCTACTCCCTTTCTATAGCGTCGATATTGATTCACTTAGAGACTTCCTTGGGCATATCGCTGCAATAGCCTTCATCGTATTCTTATTTTGGCACCTGAACATGCATTACATGAACATTTTTTGGGCAATTAGAGGATATCGTGTATATACGTTGTCTCCATGCGAGGATGAAAACCCTTGGAGCGGTAGGCTCCCAGTTGTTCTTATAACCAGGCGATCTCATTTAATTAAGGAAGAAAAAATATCTGCCTATCGGCTAAGTAAAACGGTGCTTTTAGAGGATGACTAATGCCTATTGTTTTAGATTTTAATAATTTAGATGTTGTTGAGTTTGGTTTCGGGATGGAAACAGAAAACCGAGGTTTTGTTCAAGTTCCTGTTGGTGAAGATGTTCAGTCCTCATTGGTAGAGATGGTGAAACAAACTAAAGATGAAATGGAAAAAATCGGTGATGCTCCAAGTAATTATGAACCGTCAGAAAAGTACTCAACCATTGAGTTTTTGACCCTACCTTTAGATGATGGCTTAGTTGAAAATCTTAAACGCTTTCATGATGCGGTGAATATAGAAGAGGATGCAGGTGCTTTTGACCACATGGAAGATTGCTTTGCTTATTATACAAAGGTTTCCGATATCAATGGCAATAGAGTTACCGCTGTTCGACGCTCGACACAGTTTAAAACGCTCATAAAGAAAAGAAATAAATTAGTTCGAAATGTTGATAACACGTTACAAGTTTTAGGCGACTCTGTTTTTAAACTTGATAATGATTTTGACTTTTTAATTCAAAATGGTTCTATTTATATACTCCGACCAAGCGGCCTTGAGTTCACTGCTCAGCTTCAAGAAGCAGTCATGGCGGCGGTTCCCGATAATATAGAGGTCCTTGCCGCGGAGATAGACTTTGTAAATTTCGAATCAATTTCAACTTATGCTCAACGTCATCCTAGAGCTGCGCGCTATATCGCCTCAATTAAATCACAATCAGAAGCTCACAATGTGAACCAAGATAAACTTTCAGATTATTGTAGAAGGACTAACGTAAATATTAATCAAGTAGATGGAATTATGCATATTGATGACTCACAAGTTATGGGTTTTCTGGAAGTCCTGGATAGACGCAGGTATGAGATTGACCTTGCTGATGACGGCGAGGCCGAAATTTACAGGGCGCCAAGCCGAAATCGGGTCAGTGATTAATCCATCCCTTTATTACGTCATTACCTTGGAGTTTTTATCAAAAAAGCTAAAAAAGATTTAGTTCGATGTCTAGAGCGAGCGGCTAAAGATGATAGCCTTCTCCGCCTCAGACCCTTTTGGGCTGAAGACTGGTTTGATTGGATTTCAAAATTAGGCATTTCGCGCGAAAGCATCAAATTTATGAAGTGCTTGGAGGAAGCACATCCAGAACTTTGTCATGCTTGTTTTCGTTCTGGGGGTTCTGCGGAAAAAATTAATCCTGCGACGCTCGCAAAATGGTTAGCATTAAGAGCTAGCCAAGTTGGCGCTGAAAAAACATACTCCTCACTGATTTCGCTTGAGACTTCTACCGAAGTCACAGCTTATAATATTACTCTCATAAATGGTCTTGATTTTCAGGGGGTTATAGAATTTCCAAATGATTTTTATCTGGCTGACTATCACAATCTGCCAGATAAGATAAAAAACAACGTTCATAGTAAAGTTATGTCTGGTTATCCCAACATCCATCCACCCTACACTTTCTTATTTAAATCGTTTAGGTCTGATTTAATATCAGATGACTTGGATGATTCTGCTATGGACAGCCTACAGTCTTATGTGAAAACCGAGAGTATAATCGTCAACTTTTTATCACTATTTTCAGTGCGAGAAGCTCCAACGATCGACAAGCGTTGGTGTCTTCTGGAGGACGACGTTCCAATGTCCGGTATCGTTGATAATAGCTACACGCATTATTTAGAAATAAAACCTCCGAAAGGAGCAGAAGATTGGGGCAATATAGACCTGAATGAGGTTATTGATTTATATCAACGTTATATGGCAATACCAGAGAAAAAACGGCTCCCTGTAGACATATCATTATGGCGTAGAGCCCAAGCAATGAACACGTGGGATAACATCAACAAGGCTATTGATCTTGGGATTGCATTAGAATCTGTTTTAACTTCTGCGAAGACTCGTGATCAGTTGTCTCTCCAAATAAGGGTTCTTGGAGCAAAGTTGTCATCATCAGACAGAGATGGGCGAAGCAAAGTATTCTCAAAACTCAAATGCATTTATGGCATTAGATCTGAGGCAGTACATAATGGAACTGTTGATAAGTTCTATAAAATCAAAGACGAAGGAAGAAAAAGCACCAATGAAATACGGGTAAGCGGATTAAATGGTTGATCTTACCTTTGCATGAGAGTGAGGCAGACCGGCATCTCATCGGATTATCTGGTTGATGCTTCACCTACTGCTGGTGCATGTTTCCTTCGCTAATTCCAGCAAGAACCCCACACGCCTCAACTTCCCGGTCATCGTTGCAACTCGCTCTCAGTGAAACGAGTTGTTTCTCAAGCGCTTGCAGAGCGGTTATCTGCGACCGCACATGAGAGATGTGATCATCGAGCAAGGCGTTGACGGCGGTACAAGGCTGATGAGGGTCGTCCTGATAGCTCTGTAGTTCGTGAATCTCAGCCAGTGACAGGCCCAGGATTCTGCAGCGACGGATGAAGGCCAGCCCCTCACCATGCTTCTCGGTATAGACACGGTAACCGTTGTCCTGCCGATCAGGCGGCGGCAACAAGCCCTGCTGTTCATAGAAGCGGATCGTCTGTGTTTCGACCCCTACCAACTGCGCCAACTGACCAATGCGCATCAGCCTCCTCCCCAACGGATTCTTTACTCTATTGACCTTATAGTAGCTTTATAGTTTAAAATGGTACCACAACATTGTTCAAGTGGAGTCGTATCATGAGCAAATCCTGTGGTGGCGCCTGTGGCGGTGATGCAACGTCCGCAGCGGATACCGATATACAGGCCTCCTCCGAGGCGCCAGGGAGATGGGTCAGTGTTTATGCCGTGCCGAAGATGGACTGTCCATCAGAAGAACGAATGATTCGCCTAGCCCTGAACGGCTTTGAGGAGATTCGGGCGCTGTCCTTCGACTTGTCGAACCGCCGGCTGAAGGTCGTGCATGACGGCGAGGTCGAGCCCGTCACCTCGAAACTGAAGACCTTGGGGCTAGGCGCCTCGCTTCAGGAAACCGTCGCTGCAAATCCGGAGGCCATCAAGGCCGCCGAGTTTTCGGCAGCTTCTGCTAAGCAAGAATCCGGGACCCTGCGCTGGTTGCTCGGCATCAATGCACTTCTGTTCGTGGTGGAAATGACTGCCGGTCTGATCGCCCAGTCCACCGGCCTGATTGGAGAATCCCTGGACAATTTTGCCGATGCGGCGGTGTACGGGCTTGCCCTTTATGCGGTTGGACATAGCGTGAAAATGCAGGTACGTGCCGCGCATCTTGCTGGTGTACTGCAACTGATCTTGGCTGTGGGCGTGCTCGTAGAGGTGGTGAGACGCTTTGTATTCGGTAGTGAGCCTGAATCGCTGGTGATGATGGCTATCGCATTCGTCGCATTGATTGCCAATACCAGTTGTCTGCTGCTCATATCCAAACATCGGGAAGGCGGGGCGCACATGAAGGCAAGCTGGATATTCTCGGCCAACGACGTGGTGATCAACCTGGGGGTCATCACCGCCGGCGCCCTGGTCGCGTGGACCGGTTCCAATTATCCGGATCTGATTATCGGCACCATCGCGGGGGGCATTGTACTTAACGGTGCCAGACGCATTTTGGCGTTGAAGGGTTAAATAATGCTCATTATTGGCAAAAAGCTCTCGCCGTATGCCCTATTGTCCATATCGGGCCTGCTGGCAGCGTCTGATCAGGCTGTAAAGTGGCTGGTGCAGCAATCAATGGCCTATGGCGAGTATGTTTCGGTGACCCCGTTCTTTAACTGGGTGCACCTATGGAACACCGGTGCCGCATTCAGTCTTTTTGCGAATGGTGGAGGCTGGCAGCGCTACTTTTTTATCGGAATCGCGGTAGTGGTCTCGATTTTTTTGATCAAGCTGATCCTTGAAAATCGTCATAAAGGAGAAGCCATCGCTTACAGTCTTATCCTCGGTGGCGCCATGGGCAACCTGATTGACCGGGTCTTTCGCGGCTATGTTGTGGATTCCTTTGATTTCTATTGGCGAGACTGGCATTGGCCGGCCTTCAACCTGGCTGATATTGCAATTGTCCTCGGTGCCTTACTTTTCGTTTCCAGCAGCTTGTTGGGTAAAAAAGCAAACACCAATGCCGAGCCGGATGGATCTGACTGACACCTACGCCTATACAACACCATGACCGAACTTCCCGACAACATCCTTCACCTGCCGCAATACCAAGTACTGGGCTGCAAATCAACCGACGACGAAATGCACTTCCAGGTGGACGTGCCCGATCCCATCGCCTGCGAGGAATGCGGCGTGCAGGGTGAGTTCGTACGGTTCGGCAAGCGTGACGTTCCCTATCGTGATCTGCCCATCCACGGCAAGCGGGTCACTCTCTGGGTGGTCCGCCGCCGATACACCTGCCGGGCCTGCAAGACAACATTCAGGCCCCAGCTACCGGAGATGGTGGACGGATTCCGTATGACACTGCGGCTGCATGAGTACGTGGAGAAGGAATCCTTCAACCACCCCTACACCTTTGTGGCGGCACAGACCGGCCTGGACGAGAAGACGGTGCGCGACATCTTCAACGCCCGCGCCGAGTTCCTGGGGCGCTGGCACCGCTTCGAGACGCCCCGCATCCTGGGCATTGACGAGCTATACCTGAACAAGCGCTACCGCTGCATTCTGACCAACATTGAGGAGCGAACCCTGCTCGACCTGCTGGCCACCCGCCGCCAGGACGTGGTGACCAACTACCTGATGAAGCTGAAAGACCGGCAGAAGGTCGAGATCGTCAGCATGGACATGTGGAACCCCTACCGGGCAGCGGTCAAGGCTGTGCTGCCCCAGGCCCGTATCGTGGTCGATAAGTTCCATGTGGTGCGCATGGCCAACGATGCCCTAGAGAGAGTGCGCAAGGGCCTCAGAAAGGAGCTGAAACCGTCCCAGAGCCGGACTCTCAAGGGAGACCGGAAAATCCTGCTGAAACGCGCTCACGAAGTCTCAGACCGGGAGCGCCTCATCATGGAGACCTGGACAGGCGCGTTCCCGCAACTGCTGGCCGCCTACGAGCACAAGGAGCGCTTCTACGGCATCTGGGACGCCACCACACGGCTCCAGGCAGAAGCCGCCCTGGACGAGTGGATAGCCACCATCCCGAAGGGCCAAAAGGAAGTCTGGAGCGATCTGGTCAGGGCAGTGGGAAACTGGCGCGAAGAGACCATGACCTACTTCGAGACGGACATGCCCGTCACCAACGCTTACACGGAGTCCATCAACCGACTGGCCAAGGACAAGAACCGTGAAGGGCGCGGTTACTCCTTCGAGGTGATGCGGGCACGAATGCTCTACACCACGAAGCACAAGAAGAAGGCACCGACTGCGAAGGTCTCTCCTTTCTACAAGAAAACCATCGGTTACGGACTGCCGGACTTCGCAGAGGAACTCAACTACGGAGTCGATCTATCAACCATCTGAGGGTGGTATCAGATTGATGGGGTGAAGGTGCCCCATCAACCATTAAATCCGTATACCCTGAAATACTTGATGATGGAATCCGAATACTTGGTAATTGCTTGAGAGAAATAATAATGAGAAATGGCCTTACGGCTGAAGAGTCAGAAAAACTCTTTATTGAGTGATTTTTGGTCACATAGGTCTTTGAAAAGGATATTTGAACTTTTGAGTAATAACACCCAGTTTTATAGTTTGTAGTGTTAGTACAAACTATTGATTTATAAAGATTATTTTTAGTTTTCCTCTTGCATATTCTCAACCTCGTGAGAATATTTAATAAAAGCAGGAGGACATAATGAAAAGAGTGGCACCCTTAACTACGGCAATATCGGCCGCTGCCCTGGCTGGCTGCGCGGCTACCCCACGAGCTTACAATCCGGAAGAGTCTCGGGTCTTAAACCTGGCGAGAGCCGGTGGCATCTACGATATGTATTTGCGGGATTCTGAGGATGGTACCCGCTCCTACAATAGAGGCATGTTGGTGCCATTACTGGATCTCGCCAGCCTGGCGACTTCATTCGATGCGCCGCTTCGACATCTATCGGGTAGCCAGACGTTTTTGTTCAACGCTATCGACATCATGATGACACCGGACAATCCATCGGCGAGACCAAGCCTGATGGGATGGATGCCAGCGTCTATGGCCAGTTCGGAGGCTCAGGCCTATGAGCATTATGTGGATCTGGTGGACCAGGCCATCCAGCTAGCTGCCAATGATATGGCGTTGAGTGCCACCAAACTCAGTAACGTGGAAACGCCTGAGATTGACGGCCATCCACTGATGCTCTGGTCGATTGAAAGCACTGAGCATGGATGCGGTGCTGGTCAATGTGTGGTTGCTTACAACATCAAAACGCCGAATCGCTGGAAGTCTCCGGCCTACGTGGAAGGCGCTGAGCCTGAAAGCTACAACATTGCGGCCAATCATCCAGAGAATTATTCCCGCCTCGTTTTCCGGCAGTCAGGTGAGCAACTCAGCTTCCCTGTGGACGAGTTCTACCGCACGGTAAGTGGTGCCTTACCATCCTGGATGGTGGTGTATTTTCCTCCCGGCACCGTCATCCAAGATGGCGAACCGCTACCGTACCCTGTGCTGTACGAGCAGGGGCAGCGATTGATGTTCAAGGAGCCAGATCATGAGTGACTGGCATGATGAACTGGAGTTCGCGCTGTTGCCGCTTGAAGACGCCAAAATCGATAGCGACTGCATGACCTCTGTGATCAGCAATGCCCTGAGAGAGCAAGGCATCTTCCATCAATGCCGTATCGGATACGCAGAGGACCGACTGAGCCGAATGGTCACTGCTCCCCATTGTTGGATCGAGCTCGAACAGGGCTGGTGTATCGATATCCGGCTCAGACAGTGGCTGGGCGATGAGGACGACCTCCCTCATGGCGTATTCCAGCCGTCCAACTACCCGCGAGTTCGATACCAAGGCAGTGCGTGGCTGGTTCCACACCTGGATGCGGGAGATTTGAGGGCGATGACAAATGATGCCTACAGCAAGGTGAAACTGCCATGGCTGGCCGGGCAAGCCGCTGCGGCCTGACGCCGAGCAAAACTTGCATTTTCTCAGGTTCTGGTAGCTTCGAAGTAAAGAACTATCGGGGACTGAAACCATGGTGAGGGCGACAAAAATAGTAGCAGTGGGGCTCGCCGGGATCGGCGTTGTGGAGCTCACCTTTAGGGGTGGCGATGCAGCGCTTTACGCATGGTATCTATTGTTCGTGCTCTGGGTGGTCGTACTGCTTATTCGTTTCGCAATGGCCGCAGTCGATGCTTACAAGACGGTTTTCACCAAGGGACCCAATGGGCAAATGACGTTTCCTGAATTCGAGAAAAAGATGGCGTCGTTTAGTCGAGGTGGTGGTAGGGAAGAAAACGGTCCAAGCAGCACGACAACCTCCGGCACCGGGAGTCAAGAAGGCGCAGGCGATCTGTTCGATGACTTCAGAGTCAATCCGATCCTACGGGAGGATGATCCGTTCGGGGAGTTTTTCGACTCTTGAGGTGGTTCCTTTTGGGTACACATCAGGGGAACCAACAATTCAGGCCGTTCAACATGACAAGGAACCATTTAAAACAGACCGGCCAGGCGGAACCACTTATAACAGACTGAGGAGGCATTAATGTTTATACGCGCCTATTTGAGAGCATCGACCCAGGAACAAAATGCCGACCGGGCCAAAGCATCGCTAATCCAGTTTGCCGAGCAACACGGTCAGCGCATTGCTGCCTTTTATACCGAGAACGTCTCCGGTGCCACATTGCATCGCCCCGAACTGATGCGACTGATTGCCGAATCCGGTGAAGGTGACATTGTTCTGGTAGAACAGATAGACCGGCTTGCCCGCCTTAAACAGCAGGACTGGGATACGCTCAAACAGAAGCTGGCCGCCAAGCGATTGGCGGTTGTCTCGCCCGAGTTACCAACGAGTTGGCTGGCACTGGACAAGAAAGACGACACCGGCTTTACCGACTCTATCTTGCAGGCGGTCAACAGCATGATGCTCGACATGTTGGCAGCGGTAGCTCGCAAAGATTACGAGGATAGGCGTCGACGGCAGAACCAGGGGATCAACAAGGCCCGCAGCGAGGGTAAGTATCAGGGGCGCCAACCCGATCTGAAAAGGCGGCAACACATCGCCAGTTTACTTCGTACCGGCCATAGCTATAGCGAAATCCAGGACATCCTGGGTTGTTCGCGCCATCTGATTGCCTCTGTCGCAAGGGAACAAAGGCAGTCACATGCAGCATAGGCTGCTATTTGCACTCAAAGAACGAAAACAGGAGAACTCACATGATCGATATGTCCGTCACACTCATTGCTTTCCTCGGCTTTGTCGCCGTTATCTTGGCAATCTGCGGCATCACATACCTGAATGCTGACAAGCTGGAGGCATTTCTCAACCGGAAGTTTAAAGCACGCCGCCAGGTCGATAAAAATTCCAGATAATCTGGGGGTAAACGGCTACTTTTGCCCAAATTGGCAAATTACAGACCCGTGGGTTTGTCTCTGCGGCCAGTAGCATTTCTCTTGAACATCAACCCACAGGAGAATGCTAATGAGCAAACCCAAAACCATTCAGGAAATCACCGATAAGTGGCATGAGGTGGCGCGCGCCGGGGAATTTGACCATCACCAGGGGCGCCGAATGGCGCTTGATCAATGCAGACAGTATCTACAATCGCTATCCAAAAGCCTGGATATGGAGCGAGCACGCCTACGCTATCTCGCTCAGCGGCTGTCGGACCATTTCTGGGCGCATAATGAGGCTCATCGAACCAAGGAAACGAGAGGCTACCCTGGCCATCACGGCTGCCGGGTGAGAATGCTGCACGGCAGCCTGGAAATGCACTGGTATTACAACAGCTTTGTAAGAGTGAAAAACGGTAAGGGGCATGCGGTTTTCAGTGAACACATCCGCCGAGCCTTGAAACACCGGTACTCAAAACCCGCATTTAACCGCGCGCAAGACTGGGAGAGGCCCATCATTGAGGAGACCGAAGCCGGGTTTGAGATAGTGCGTATCATGAATGCAAACCTCACTCACATGCGCCGTCTCGTCAGGACAAACCTTAAGCAGTTGGACAGTTTGGAGGCGCACTTCGATGGCCTTCAGCCCCCAGAATCCTAAACAAAAAACCGTTCAGGCCCGTCCCTTCCGGCGGGCTTTACGCGCTAATTTTCCCACCTGGAAAGGAGCCAAAACTTTCACATGTGAAAGTTTTATAGGACAAATCAAAATGATTGCATGATATAGGTTTGTGTAATAAGGTGGCTAACATTCTCAAATAGAAAGTTTAGTCAAAAAAGGTGCGAACGTGCCGGGAAACGCCGCCTTAAAGCTCGAAAATCACTCACACGCCCAGCGCGAGCGCTTGGCGTTCATTGATTTCTGCCTGCAATACCATGGCTCAGTGGGCCGCAGTGAGCTGATGGCGCACTTCGGCACCGCAGTCGCCTCCAGCACCAGGGACTTCACTCTCTACCGTGAGCTGGCTCACGAAAACCTGGTCCTCCGTCACGAAAACAAGCGTTACTATCGTACCGACAACTATCAGCCTTTGTTCCACCATGAGCCCCATGCCGCCTTGAAAACCCTGACTCACGGCTTTGGCGACGGGCTATCGGTGACGCCTGGCCAGTCTGGTTTCTGTGAGGATGCACCAGACTTGATCGCGCCACCACAGGATGTGCTGGCGACAGTGAGCCGGGCCATCAGCCAACAACAGGCTGTGCGGATGACCTACCAGTCCCTCAGTTCAGGCGCTAGCGAGCGTGTGGTTGTGCCACACAGCATCGTCAATAACGGCCAGCGTTGGCACATGCGCGGCTACTGCCGAAAACGCAGTGCATTCAGAGATTTTGTCTGCAATCGCATCACCAGTGTGATTATCGACAAAGCGGGTATCGCAGAGCATGAGCATCAAACGTCGGATGCCGAATGGAACGAGCAACTGACCTTAGAGCTCATCCCGCACCCGTGTCACAGCCACCCGGAGGCTATTGCGCTGGATTTTAATATGTCCCGGCAGAACAACCAGCCAGTTCGACAGCTCAGCATCCGTGCCGCTCGCGCTGGCTACCTGCTACGGCATTGGAACGTGGACTGTAGCCCCGATCATCGGTTGCCAGAGCAGGAATATCACCTGTGGCTGCGTAACCACAACATTCTTGAGCACTGCGCTAACGCTGTCCTGGCACCTGGCTATGTCGACACGCATGGCAAGGCAGCGGTAACTATTAAATAGCGAGAACAGCATGCAACAAAACCATCATCAAAACCTTGTCGGCTTCATCTGGAACATCGCTAACAAGCTGCGAGGCCCCTATAGGCCACCCCAGTACAGGCGGGTAATGCTGCCAATGATCGTCCTGCGTCGTTTTGACCTGGTATTGGCGGAAAACCAGAAAAAGGTTCTGGCTGAGAAGGAACGCCTTGAAGCCCGCGGCATAACCGGCCCTGCACTGGAAAAGGCGCTTTCACGCATTGCCACCAGTGGCCGCAAACAGGAACTGTTCAATACCAGCGGCTTTACCTTCGATAAGCTGCTGGCTGATCCGCCGAACATTGCGGGCAACATGATTGCCTACATCCAGGGTTTCTCACCCCGCGCTCGGGACATCTTTGACAAGTTCGATTTCGAGGCGGAAATCGCCAAGCTGGACGAGGCCAACCGCCTTTTCCTGATCCTCAAAGAGTTCTGTAGCAACGAAATTGACCTCTCACCCAAGACCCTCAGTAACCTGCAGATGGGCTATCTGTTTGAAGAGCTGGTCAGAAAATTCAATGAACAGGCCAACGAAGAGGCCGGGGACCACTTTACTCCGCGTGAAGTCATCCGGTTGATGGTGCAGTTGTTGTTTACCGATGAAGAAGGCATCTTCGCGCCGGGCATTTACCGGAGTATCTACGACCCCACAGCCGGTACCGGTGGCATGCTCTCGGAAGCTGAAAAGTACATTTGCGGTGACGGTACCCATGAAGGATTGAACCCCGATGCCCACATCGAGCTGTTCGGCCAGGAGTACAATCCGGAATCCTACGCCATTTGTTGCTCAGACCTCCTGATCAAAGACGAACCCATCGACAACCTCATCTATGGGGACACGCTGGGCGTGAAAGACGCCAAGAACAAAACCAACGGCTTCGTACCGCACGATGGCCACCAGGAGAAGAAATTCCACTACATGCTTTCCAACCCGCCTTTTGGGGTTGAATGGAAGCCGGAAGAAGATTTCGTTCGTGAGGAGTACGACGACCAGGGCTTTTCAGGGCGTTTTGGTGCCGGTCTGCCCCGAATCAATGATGGCTCGCTGCTTTTCCTGCAACACATGATCTCCAAGATGCACAACCCGCCGAAACTGGTGGATGGCATTAATGAAGGTGGTGACGGCTCAAAGATTGCCGTGGTTTTCAACGGCTCCCCGTTATTCACCGGCGATGCCGGTAGTGGTGAGAGCAATATTCGACGTTGGATTATCGAAAACGACCTGCTCGATGCCATCGTGGCCCTGCCGGACCAGATGTTCTACAACACTGGCATCTACACCTATGTCTGGATTGTTAGCAACCGCAAGCCGGAACACCGTCGTGGCAAAGTGCAGCTAATCGACGGCACCCGCCACTACAAAAAGATGGACAAAAGCCTGGGTAACAAGCGAAACGAGTTGGCCGAGGAGCATATCCGCGAGCTGGTTCGCCTCTACGCCGAACATCAGCATGAGGCGACCTCCGTAGCGCCGGTACATACCAAAGGATCATCAAGACCGGCTGGAACCGAAATCCGTACCGTCAGCAAGATCTTTGATAACCACGAGTTTGGCTATCTAAAAATCACAGTGGAGCGCCCTCTAAGGCTGAATTTCCAGGCCAGCCCCCAGAGAGTTGCTCGACTCGACGAACAGCGCGCCTTTGCCAACCTGGCTACCAGTAAAAAGCGTAAGGACCAAGCGGCCTATCAGGCGGAAATTGAGGCGGGCAAACAGACTCAGGCTGCCATAAAAGACCTGCTCGGAGGGCTGGATAGCAACATCCTTTATCAGAACCGGGACGAATTCGAAGGCGTGTTGAATAAGGCTTTGAAGAAGGCCGACCTCAAGGTAGGTGCTCCGGTGAAGAAGGCGATACTGGCGGCGCTGTCAGAGCGAGACCCAGAGGCCGACATTTGCCGTGACAAGAAGGGCAATCCGGAGCCGGATCCGGAGTTGCGTGATACCGAGAATGTGACTCTGCCCATCGATATCAGCCTGCCCTTACCGCTGAAATACGACAACGAAACCGGTCATGACAAGCTGCTTGCGTTGGTAAAGGACCATTGCGAGGCCTACCTGGTGGCTGAGGTGTTGCCGCATGTATCTGATGCCTGGATAGACCATAGCAAAACCAAAGTTGGTTACGAGATTCCGCTGAATCGCCATTTTTATGTGTATGAACCACCGCGTCCGCTGGAAGAAATCGCTGGTGAGATCAGTCAGTTGGAAAAGGAAATTGTCGCTATGTTGGCGGAGGTAGTTTGATGAAAATAAGCCAGCTTCCTGACATTCCGAGAGAGTGGGAAATAAAACAGGTTCGTCATATCTTCAACATTCATAACGGATCCACACCGAAAAGTGGGAATCCTGAGTTTTGGAATGGCAATATCAATTGGATTACTCCTGATGACTTGGGCAGTAATGCCGATAAATCAATCACATCGAGTCGGAGGAAGATTACTGAATTAGGGTACAAAAGTTGCGGAGTCTCGTTAGCGCCATCAGGGAGTATCGCTCTCTCGACCAGAGCCCCGATAGGGCATTTAGCGATCACAAAAATGCCAGCTTGTGTAAACCAAGGATGTCGTATTTTGGTGCCCAAAGAGGGTATTCCGGAGTACTGGTATTATTCGTTGATCTCAGCAAAGTCTTTGATTGTTAGTCTTGGCCAAGGAACCACTTTCATGGAGCTACCGAGGCAAAGCTTAGCGTCGGTCGCGTTGCCAGTACCATCCATCGATAGCCAAAAAGCCATCGCCCGTTTTCTTGACCACAAAACTGCTCAAATAGATGCACTAACCGCCAAAAAGCAGACCCTTTTGGATAAGCTGGTTGAGCAGCGTAGCTCTTTAATTAATCAGGCCGTTACCAAAGGCCTTAATAATGCTGTTCCCATGAAAAAGTCTGGCGTCGCCTGGCTCGGTGAGATCCCACGGCACTGGGAAACGAAGCGACTTAGATTTCTTATGACCATGAGCGGGGGGCTTACTCCAAGAACATCCGAACCAAGATATTGGGGAGGTGACATTCCATGGGTCAGCCCAAAGGATATGAAAAGCGAACGGCTTTCAAGCTCAATCGACACGCTTACTGAGGACGCTCTCAACGAAACGACGCTTCGTCTTTACCCGACCGGCAAAGTTCTTATTGTTGTTCGAGGTATGATTCTGGCGCACACCTTCCCTGTAGCCGTTAATGAAGTACCCGTGACTGTAAACCAGGATATGAAAGTTCTGGAAACAACGATGAACCCGGAATATCTAGCGGTCCTCCTGCGAGGTATACAGAGCTTGGTGCTGAGCATAGTCGAAGAGTCAGCGCATGGCACAAAGGTGCTTCGCACGGATCTCCTGAAAGATATGGTTTTGCCAGTGCCTCCGCGTGTGGAGCAAGACGAAATTGTTAGTGAGGTGGCCAGAATCTCCTCACGAATCGACAAAATGGTGAGCACGGTCACGGCCGCAATCACCAAGCTTCAGGAATACCGCTCTGCCCTGATCACCAATGCTGTCACCGGCAAAATCGACGTGCGGGACTTCTCCATACCCACTACCACTGAGCAAAGGGAGGTTGCCCATGGCTGATACGCCGTCCACCAATACTCACCACGAGAGCTTTGAAGGCATCCGCAGAGAGGATGACCACGGTAACGAGTTCTGGTCAGCCAGAGAGCTGGCCCCCCTGCTGGAGTATCCGCAGTGGCGGAATTTTGTCCCGGTTATTGATAAGGCCAAACATGCCTGTGAAAGGTCCGGGAACGTCGTTGCAGACCATTTTGCGGACGTGCGCAAAATGGTTGGTATCGGCTCCGGAGCGCAACGTGAGGTACCGGATGTCCACCTATCACGCTATGCCTGCTACCTGATCGTCCAGAATGGCGACCCTACGAAGCCGGTCATCGCCAACGGCCAGACCTACTTTGCTATCCAGACACGCCGACAGGAGCTGGAGGACAGCGAGCAGTTCACCGCACTTTCTGAGGATGAGAAGCGCCTGGCAATCCGTAAGGAGCTTATTGCCCACAACAAGTACCTGGCGGCGGCTGCCCAGGATGCTGGCGTGGAGACCCCATTGGATTATGCCATTTTTCAGGATCATGGCTACAAAGGGCTATACGGGGGGCTGGGAGCCAAGGATCTACACGCCAGAAAAGGGCTCAAGAAGAGCCACAAGATTCTGGATTACATGGGAAGCACGGAGCTCGCCGCCAACCTGTTCCGTGCTACACAGGCAGAAGAGAAGCTTCGCCGGGACAACATTCAGGGTAAGCAGAACGCCAACAAAACCCATTTCGAGGTAGGCCAGAAGGTTCGGCAAACCATTGGCGAACTGGGCGGTACCATGCCAGAAAACCTGCCTACGCCGGATAAAAGCGTCAAACAAGTAGAAAACGCTCAGAAGAAGCTGGGAAAGAAGCAGAACGACGATTCAGACCATGAGTAGTCGCTGGAACCCAGCCAAGTTTTAAAAAGGAACATAGGTTATGCACAAAGAAATCGACTTTGAGAACGCCATCGAGCAAGCGCTGATCACCCAGGGTGGCTATCAAAAGGGGGATCCCACCAGTTTCGATGCTGAAATAGCCTTGTTCCCGGCGGATGTCGTGAGCTTTGTGCAAAAGACACAACCCAAGATCTGGGAGCGGTTGAACAACCTGGATGCGAGCAAGGCCGAGAGCATGCTCCTGGATGCCTTAACCAAGGAGCTGGCCGCAAAAGGGTCACTGACGGTGCTGCGCGAGGGTTTCAAATGCGTCGGTAAGTCGGTGAAGCTGGCTTATTTTGCTCCCAATACGAGTATTGATACTGGCGCGGCAGAACGCTACGCCGCGAACAGGCTTACCGTGGTTCGTCAGGTACATACCAAGACGGGCGCAATTCCGGACATGGTGCTGGCTGTGAACGGCCTCCCAGTTGCCACATTGGAGCTGAAAAATGCCATTTCGGCGACTGGATGGACGGTAGAAAATGCCAGGTCCCAGTACCGCTTCGAACGAAACCCCAAAGACCCACTGTTTGCCTTCAAGAATCGCTGCCTGGTGCATTTTGCAGTAGATACCGAGCAAGCCTTTATGACCACGCATCTGGAGGGTAAGGATACCTTTTTCCTGCCTTTCAACCGGGGTTTTAATCACGGCGCTGGCAACCCGCCGATGGAAGGTGATGTTCGTACCGCCTACCTCTGGGAAGAGGTGCTGGAGCGGGACAGCCTGATGGATATCCTCGCCCGTTTTCTGCACCTTCAGGTAGAAGAGAAAACGGTCGTGACCGAAAAGGGAATCAAGCGCCACCGCAAGGAAACATTGATCTTCCCACGGTACCACCAGCTGGATGCCGTAAGGTCTCTGACCCAGCACGCAAAATCCAAGGGCTCCGGCCATAACTATCTGGTACAGCACTCTGCGGGTTCCGGTAAATCCAACTCCATTGCCTGGTTGGCTCATCGTTTGTCCAGTCTGCACGATGCCAACAACGAGAAGATATTCCATTCCGTGGTGGTGATTACCGATCGCCGTGTACTCGACCAGCAATTGCAGAACACCATCTTCCAGTTCGAGCACAAGTTGGGCGTCGTCCAAAAGATCGACGAGAATACTCAGCAACTGGCCAAGGCGCTGGCTGACGGCGTGCCGATCATCATCTCGACTATCCAGAAATTCCCCTTCATCAGTCAGGCCATCCGCACGCTGGAGCAAAAAGGCAAGGGCATCTCAATTTCGACGGAAGGCAAACGCTTCGCGGTGATTGTGGATGAGGCTCACAGCTCGCAGAGTGGTGAAACCGCCATGGAGCTGCGGAAGATCCTGAACAAGGATGGCATCGAATCAGCCATCGCTGAGCAGTTGCTGGACATGGAGGACGAGAGCCTCAGCGAAGAGGCTAAAAAGGAGCTCATTCGTGAGCAGCTCAAACGTGCCAAACAGCCTAACCTGAGCTTTTTCGCGTTCACCGCTACCCCCAAGTTCAAGACCATGGCCGTGTTCAACGAGCCAGGACGAAACGGCGAAGCTCCGTTCCATCACTACAGTATGCGGCAGGCCATTGAAGAGGGCTTTATCCATGACGTGCTGGCCCACTACACCTGCTACAAGCGTTATTACAAGCTGATCCAGAAGGTGGAGGATGACCCTGAAGTACCGCGCCGCAAGGCCGCGCGGGCGCTGGCTCGTTTTGTTTCCTTCCACGACTATGAGATAGCGCAGAAGGTTGAGGTGATCGTTGAGCACTTCCGCACCCATACCCGCCACAAGATCGGTGGCCGGGCAAAGGCCATGGTAGTGACCAGCTCTCGTGAACATGCGGTGCGCTACAAGCTGGGCTTTGACAAGTACATCAAATCTAAAGGCTATACGGATGTGAAGTCCCTTGTAGCCTTCTCGGGAGAAATCGCTCTCAAGGAATATGCTGACAAGACATTTACCGAAGTCGGTATGAACGAGGGCATCAAGGAGTCTGAGCTACCGGATAAATTCAACACCGAGGAATATCAGGTGTTACTGGTCGCTGAAAAATACCAAACCGGCTTTGACCAGCCGCTACTTCATAGCATGTATGTGGATAAGAAGCTGTCAGGCATTCAGGCGGTGCAAACGCTGTCACGGCTTAACCGAACGGCCAGGGGCAAGACAGATACCTTTGTCCTGGACTTCGTGAACGAGCCGGATGAAATCTACAAGGCGTTCAAACCCTATTACGAGGTGACCACCAAGGAAGAGGATACCGACCCTCAGCAGCTCAATAACCTAGCCCACACCCTGTCCACCTGGCAGATTTTCACGGAAGGTGAGGTGAGCGCGTGGTGCGAGATCTGGTTCCGCAACCGACTGAACCCGACAGGCGGCGAACACAAGAAGCTGAACAGTCTGATTGACCTGGCTGTCGAGCGTTTCAAGAAATTGAGCGAGGAAGACCAAGCCCTGTTCAAGGGGCAATTGGTCAGCTTCCGTAACCTGTACGGCTTCGTTGCCCAGATCATTCCTTATCAGGACTCGGACCACGAGAAGCTGTACACCTATTCCCGCTTCCTGCTCGCCAAGCTGCCTTACACCACCGATACGCGCACGGTTCAGGTTGATGACGAGGTAGAGCTGAAGTACTACCGGCTTCAGAAAATCAGTGAAGGCGCCATCGACTTGAAAGTAGGCGAGCCGGAAGCCCTCTATGGCCCGACCGAGGTCGGTACCGGCCAGGCAGAGGAAGAGGTGCAGTTATCGACACTGGTCGACAAGCTCAATGAGCGATTTGGTACAGAGTTTACCCCGGCGGACCAGCTGTTCTTCGATCAGGTGAAGGAAACCGCCGTTGCCAACGAACAGCTACGGCAGGCCGTCATGGCCAACAGCCTGGAGAATTTCGAACCGGTATTTAACAAGCAGCTTGAGAACTTGTTTGTAGAGCGAATGGACGGCAACGAAGACATCTTCATACGCCTGATGAACGACGAGTCCTTCCGCAATATCGCTTCTCAGTACCTGATGCGGGCTGTGTATAACCAGGTCAAGACCAGCGTTGAATCGCAGTAACAGAACAAAAAAGGGATAAAGTCCGTTATGAAAGCTACAGAAGCCAAGTTGCTCGACTTCCTGAAGAAGTCGCCACAATTTGTCATTCCGATCTACCAGAGAACGTATTCTTGGTCTGATCAGCAATGTCGTCAACTGTGGGACGACATTATGCGAGCCGGTACCAACGATGGTATATCAGCACATTTCATCGGCTCGGTGGTCTACATCGAGAAGGGGCTTTATCAGGTGTCCAGTCAATCACCATTGCTGGTCATTGATGGGCAACAGCGACTGACTACCACCATGCTGATTCTTGAGGCGCTATCTCGGCACCTTGGGGACACAGAACCTCTGGAGGGGTTTTCGGCTAAGAAGCTGCGCAATTACTACCTGCTTAACCCGTTGGAAGACGGTGAGCGAGCGTACAAACTGCTATTGACCCAGACGGACAAAGAGAGCCTTCTGGCGTTGGTCACGCAGAAGCCGTTACCTGATGACGGTTCTCTTCGAATCCAGGAAAACTTCGAGTTCTTCGACAGCCAAATTGAGCGGCTTAACGAGGAACTGGAAACCCTCTGCCGGGGCCTTTCAAAGCTCATCATCGTTGATATTGCGCTGAGCCGAGACCAGGATAACCCGCAACTCATTTTTGAGAGCATGAATTCCACAGGAAAAGCTCTGAGCCAGGCTGACCTGATCCGGAACTATGTGCTGATGGGACTGGAGCCGGAGCATCAAACTCGGCTCTATCGCGATCATTGGCGTCCGATGGAGGTGGAATTCGGGCAAGAAGGCTATGGCGTTTACTTTGACAGCTTCATGCGCCACTACCTCACGGTTAAAACCGGGGAAATTCCACGGTTAGATGAGGTATACGAGGCTTTCAAACAGCATTCACGTCGCGCCGAAGTTGCGAGTGCTGGTGTCGATTCATTGGTTGCCGAAATACATGCTTTCGCTCGGTATTTTTGTGCGATGGCATTGGGGAAAGAAACAGATAAACAGCTCGGAATGGCATTCAAGGACCTGCGGGAGCTAAAAGTCGACGTGGCATATCCGTTTCTGCTGGAACTTTACCATGATTACCAAAAGGACAATCTGTCCCAAGATGACTTTCATAGCGCTATTCGGCTGATCGAGGCTTATGTGTTCCGTCGTGCCGTTTGTGCCATCCCCACAAACTCGCTGAACAAGACCTTTGCGACCTTTCACAAATCATTGCAGAAGAACCGTTACCTGGAGAGTGTCAAGGCTCACCTGCTCGGTTTGAAGTCATACCGGCGTTTTCCGAATGACGAAGAGTTCAAAAGGGAACTGGCAGTACGCGATCTCTATAATTTCCGCAGTCGGAGTTACTGGTTACGCCGCCTGGAGAATTTCGAGCGCAAGGAACGGGTTCCGGTCGACGAATACACGATTGAACACATCATGCCGCAGAATGAGAATCTGTCTGTTAGATGGAAGGATGAGCTAGGTCCGGAATGGAAGCGTGTGCATGAAACCTGGCTGCATACGCTGGGTAACCTGACTCTTACGGGCTACAACTCAGAGTACAGCGACCGCGCTTTCATCGAGAAGCGCGATATGCAGGGCGGATTCAAACAAAGCCCTCTACGGCTCAACGAGGGCCTGGGAGCTGTAGAAGCATGGAATGAGGACTCAATTAAGAATCGGGCCGCCAAGCTGGCCCAGGAAGCGGTGCGGGTTTGGGCGGCTCCGGTATTGCTGGACGAGATCCTCGATACCTACCGCAACGTGGCCGTCAAACCAGAAGCCTACAACCTTGAGGATCACCCTCAACTAGCAAACGGGACCCCAATGCGCGCTCTATTTGAGCAGCTCCGAAAGGAAGTCCTGGCGCTCGACCCGAGCGTCACTGAAGAAGTCCTCAAGCTCTATATAGCGTTCAAAGCCGAGACGAACTTTGTCGATGTGGTCCCGCAAAAGACCCGTTTGCGACTGTCTCTGAATATGCCGTTTCACGAGTTGAGCGATCCGAAAGGGATGGCTCGTGACGTGACCAACCTCGGACGTTGGGGAAATGGCGATGTGGAAATAGGGTTATGTGAGGAATCTGAGCTGGCCTATGTAATAGGGCTCATTCGACAGGCGTTCGAAAAGCAGATGGGGAACGATGCTGATTGAGCAGTGGGAACAGCGCCCCGGCAACTGGGGCGGAAAGTAGTGGCTGGATGATCACAATGAGCGAGAGTTCTCAAACAGCGGTCGGGGACTCTCCTGGAGGACTTTCCAATCGCTACACATACCTATCTGATTTGGATAACTTTGAGCTCATTCCATGCGCTTTATTAGGCCGCCTCTTGGAGATATGACCTGCACATACGCTATTAATCTGGATAAGTTGTCGTCGGAATCCCAGTGCGTGAGTTTTCCAAATCAGATGGAACCGATGGGCTTTCAGTCCAGTAACCTCCATGCCAGCGCATCTGCGACTGGTGCACCCTAAAGCGCCTCGAAAAAGGCTCGCTGGGCACTTGTTGATGTTATTCAGACTCGACGTTTACTGATATGGCGTGAATGGGCCTCTGAAAGGGCCTTCATGAGGCTATTTGGGTTAGCGAGCACCTGGTGCTATTGAGCCTAGCTCGAAACGGCCTCACAAAGGCTTTTTTTAAAGAAGAATGTGTGGTTCGAACTTGTACAGTCATCAGTGAATCAAAATATGATTCTGAGACCGGAAAATGACTTTCACATGTGAAAGTCATGCAGCTAACTTGGTCATTAAATGCACAAAACCCACTCATGTAAGCCCTAATTTTGCGATTATGACGTTCTTTTTCTGGTTTCTTGAGATTTTTATCTATTAATAATCAATGGCTTATTAGCCGACCTCTCCTTTGCGCCCTTTTTGGGCAATTCCGCGGTTCTCCCCTAAGACGAATATTTCCGATGATTGCTCAGAACGATTCACAACCCAACTGGAGTAGTCATGAAGAAACAATCAAACACCACGACTGAGCGTCTTCTGACCTATGAGGAGGTCTGCACGGTTCTGAAAACATCACAGGCAACGCTACGCCGCTATGTAAAACAGGGGCGGTTCCCGGCACCTGTGAAGCCGAATCCCCATGGCCGAGCCGTTCGCTTTCGCTACCAGGACGTAAAAGCGTGGCTGGACAAGCTGTGAGAGAGGCTGCGTGATATGCAATACAAACTGCAAAATGACGGGCTCTATGCTTTATCAGGGGACCATTGGCAGCGTGTCGGCGGCTGGATTCAGGTAATGGCTCGCACCAGGTTAACCGACAAGCGGCATGGACACGGAGCGTTGCTGGAATGGCAGAATTTCGATGGTGTGAAGCTACGCGAGGTCGTCTATGCCCGAGATCTCAACAGCGATAATGCCCGACAGGTGCGGGATATGCTGGTTGATACCGGTTATCCACTCACGCCCGGCCAGGCAAGCTGGAACCGGCTTCAGCACTATTTGTTGGAGCAGATGGCTCTGGCCGAACCGGCGACGGTGGTTAATCGAACTGGCTGGCACGGCTCTGTGTTTGCAACCAGTAACTGGACTATCGGTTCAGCTGACGAACCGCACCATTTCGTAGGCCAGTTATCTGATTCTCCAACGTTAGAGGAATCTGGAAGTCTCAGCGACTGGCAGACTTATGTCGGTCAGCTATGCCGAGGTAATCCTCTTGCGATATTCAGCATTGGCACGGCACTGGCTGCGCCACTGATTGCGTCTGCCGGTATGGAAAATGGCGCCATCCACTTGGTTGGAGCATCGTCGACTGGGAAGACGACCTTGTTGCAATTGGCGGCCAGCGTCTATGGAAGCAACCGCTATGTCCGCAGTTGGATCTCAACCAGCAACGGATTAGCGGCAGTCTCTTCAGAGCACAACGACATGCTGCTGCCGCTCGATGAAATCGGAATGGCCCGTCCGGAAGACATCGATACGGCGATCTATCAGATAATGAACGGTTCAGGGAAGCTACGCGCAAACGTTTCGGGCGAGCTGGCCGCCACTTCGCATTGGCGAACGTTGGTATTGAGTAGCGGCGAGGTCTGGATTGCTGAGCTACTTCAGCAGATCGGTAAACCGTTACGCGCTGGTCAGCAAATACGCCTGGTGGAGCTCCCAGTGTTTGGGACCTACGGTGCGTTCGACGAATTGCATGGTCACAAGCATCCTCAGCAATTTGTGGACGAGCTGAAATCGTCTTGTCAGCGCTACCACGGCACTGTCATCCGGGAGTGGGTGTCATTGCTGACCGAGCGTCACGCTGAGCTCAGTCAGTATCTAAATCATGAGGTTGGTAGTCTGAGCAGTGCTTGGGCAAACGATCAGATGGCATCCCAGGTGCAACGTGTCATCCGGCGTTTTGCCTTAATTGGGGCAGCACTTTGCCTCGGAAGCAGAAATTTCATCCTCCCATGGTCCGAAGAGGAATCTCTATCGGCAGTCCACAGAACTCTGAAGGCCTGGCTGGATAACAGGGGACATTCCAGAAATTCTGAGGAATTTCGACTTCTCAAAGCGCTGGAGCGGGCCATGAAAGTCTGGGAGCGCAGTCTCAGTGATATTGAACAAGCGAGTGGCCAGGGGGGAGCTGGTTTTCGACGCTCACACGAGGGACGCGAGTTGTGGTTGATCTATAAATCGCACTTCCTGAAGCGGCTCGGGCTGCCGACCCATTACATGAGGGAAGTGGAGGTGCTGTTACAGCGTGACTGCCTGGTGAGTAATGAGCGTTCTCGGGGAACCTACAAAACCAGAGTCAATGGAGATTTGCAGCGATTTTTCGCGCTCAGGCCTGACCAAGTTAGGCGGCAACTTGAAGAACTGGAGAGGATTGAGCATGAGGACTGACACGGTGTTCCCAATTTCCCAGTTTTCCCACTTTGGTTATGGCGGTTTAGGGGTAGAGCGATGACAGAAAAAGAGATGTTACAGCGAGTATTGCAGGACATGATGGTCCTCAAAAAAATCATTCTGGACCATATTAATGGTAGCAAGGCCCCGGAGGCCGACAAGGAGATCATGAGCCTTGAGGAGTGTGCGGAATACACTGGGCTGAAGAAAAGCACCCTGTACCAGTTAACCTCCCAAAAGAAGATCCCTCATTTCAAGCCAAATGGTCACCGTATTTTCTTTCGCCGCGCAGACATCTTGAAGTGGCTCCAGTCCAACCGGATCGCGACGGCGGACGAGATCGAGCAGTCGGCTGCTCAGCACCTGGTGAGCCACCGAAGACCAGGACGGCGGAGTGTTTGATGTGGGGCAGGAGGAAAGAGGGGCTGTGAAAGCCCCTCTCGTCACTTAGGCTGCACATTCCCCAACTCCGTCCAGTGTGTCTCCTCAAATATGTCAGGAAAACTCCTCATGGCCTCTGTGCGGCGAGTTTCGAGTATGTCCGCATAGATTTCGGTGGTTCGCAGCTCACTATGGCCCAGAAGCCGGGACAGCGAGTAGATATCTACACCCCTAGCCAGTTGATTCACTGCAAATGTGTGCCTACCGGCATGGAAAGTCACACTCTTGGTGATACCCGCCCGCATGACCCATTGTGCCAACGCAACGTTGGTATAAGAGTCATACTTGAGACCCTTGAATACGCGATCACCTGGCTTTCCGCGATTCTCCAGATTCAACAGTCTCACCGCTGAATCTGGAAGATCCAGGTATTGCAATGAGTTTCCGGCATTCACCAGCTTCTTCTGCCGGAAAATAATGCGGTAGTGGCCATCAGCGAATTCTTCAATCTCACCCCAGACCAGCTTGTGGATATCTGACCAGCGAAGGCCAGTAGTGCAGGAAAACAGGAAAGCCCGCCTCAGCACGTCATACCGGCATTCGGCTTTGGTCAGAGCCCGGACCTCTTCCAGGGTCAAATACGTTCGTTTGGTGTTCTCCGGTTTGATGGACTTGACCTGTTGAACCGGGTTGTCGCGGACAATGCCGTCCCGATAGGCCTGGTTGAGCGCAGCGCGAACCTTGTTGAAGTAACTGCTGGTCGTGTTCTTGGCCAGTTTGGTACCGGACTTGGTGGTGGCTTCATGCTGAAGGTAGTGCCGGAACCCTTCCAGGAATCGCTTATCGACTTGTTCAAAGGTCAGTTCAGACAAGCCATGGTAGCGGTGCAGGTGATGACGGGTGGAGATCCAGATCGAATGGTTGGATTTGCTCCCGGAAGCCTTCTCGTCGGTCAACTGGTCGAAGTAATCGAAGAAGCTGGCAGAAAGCTTGGTCCGATCATCCAATCCATGTCGTGACGACTCGATTTCCAACAGCCGCTTTGCCCTGATGGCCTCAGCCTTCTGATTCACGGTCTTGTTGTGCTCACGCTCCGCCGGAAGGCGGGGTTTGTCGTAGAGGAACAGGTTCAGGGGCTCATATGAGCGCTTCTGCGCCCGAGAACCGTTCTGACCCGTCTTGGAACCGTGATAGTAGACCAGTCGCAAGGCACGGTGGCCGTTCTTGTCTGGTTCGCGTTTCTGGATAGTGATTTTCATGTTTTGCTCCTTTTGTGCTCCGAGTGCTCCGAAAACTTATACCCGGAGCACACACGGAGCAAGAGGGGGCAAAACGGATCAAATTGCCTGCAAAGAAATAGAATGAATTTCGTTATAAAACAATGGCTTATTTGTATTTTATTGGATGCTTTTCGATCTTTTTGGCCGTTTCACTTCCCGATACAGAAGCTACCGAAAATTTCACCCAGCAGATCATCGGCGCTGAATTCACCGGTGATTTCACCTAGCGCCTGCTGCGCATCGCGTAGATCTTCCGCCAGCAATTCACCGGCGCCATTGCCTTCGAGCTGTCGGCGGCCGGTTTCAAGGGCGTTCATTGCCCGGTCAAGCGCATCCAGGTGGCGGCGGCGGGCCGAAAAACGCCCCTCGGTGGTCGCTGAAAAGCCCATGATATCTTTCAGGTGCGCTTTCAAGTTATCCACACCCATCCCTGTCTTTGCAGAAAGACGCACCGTGGGTGGGGTTGTGGATAAGTCTATGCCGGCCTGTTCGGCGCTGGTGTCGATTTTATTACGTACCAGCGTCAGGCGCTGCTGGTCCGGCAGCCGGGCGACAAATTCAGGCCAGATTGCCATGGGGTCGGTTTCATCGGTCGTTGACGCATCGACCAGGAGCAGCACGCGGTCGGCGCCTTCGATCTCTGCCCAGGCCCGTGCGACGCCGATCTGCTCAACGGCATCCGGCGTATCGCGCAGCCCTGCGGTATCAATCACATGCAGCGGCATCCCGTCGATGTGGATATGTTCGCGCAGCACATCCCGCGTGGTACCGGCAATATCCGTGACGATGGCGGTGTCCTGCTCGGTCAGGGCGTTGAGCAAGCTCGACTTACCCGCGTTGGGACGCCCGGCAATGACAACGCTCATGCCCTCACGCATCAAGGCGCCCTGGCCAGCAGCAGACCGAACGTCGATAAGCTCACGGTTTACCTCGTCCAGCAGGCTCGCCACGTGGCCATCAGCCAGAAAGTCGATTTCTTCCTCGGGAAAATCAATCGCCGCCTCGACGTAGACGCGCAGTTCGATAAGCCGCTCTACCAGCGCGGCTACCCGATTGGAAAACTCGCCCTGCAGCGAACGCACCGCGTTTTCGGCGGCCGAGCGGGAGGTGGCATCTATCAGGTCGGCAATGGCCTCGGCCTGGGCCAGATCAAGCTTGTCATTCAGAAAAGCACGCTCAGAAAACTCCCCTGGCCTTGCCAGACGGGCGCCTAACTGGACGCAGCGCTCAAGCAGCATATCCATGATCACCGGTCCGCCATGGCCTTGCAGTTCGAGCACATCTTCACCGGTGAACGAGTGAGGATCCGGGAACAGTATAGCGATCCCCTCATCGATACTGCCTTCTGCGCCCATAAAAGCGCCATAGTGTGCGTAGCGGGGGGCTGGGCAGTGGCCTAGCATGGCGACGGCAATGTCGCGGCAGGCTGGGCCAGAAACACGAATAATACCGACGCCACCACGACCGGGAGGCGTGGCCAGGGCGGCGATGGTGTCTTGGGTATAGAGTCGGTCTGCCATGGCGTTTCTCTTTTAGGTGCAGGTGGCAAGTGAGCGTAGTGTGAGTTTTTGCCCCCTGAAACACCAGACCCCCGCAAGGGCGGGGGTCTGGGTATTCAAGGTATCGGCTTTATTTTTTGGTTTTCATGCCTTTGCCGATACTTGGGTCCTGCTCGATTTTGCGCGTAATAAAGTACTGCTGCGCCACTGAGATAATGTTGTTGACCACCCAGTAGATCACCAGGCCCGCCGGGAACCACAGGAAGAAGAACGTAAAGATGATGGGTAGCATCTTCATGATCTTCGCCTGCATGGGATCAGGCGGCGTTGGGTTAAGCTGTTGCTGCACGAACATCGAAAGGCCCATCAGAATCGGCAGTATGAAGTATGGGTCTTTCACCGACAGATCCTGCACCCAGAAGATGAAGGGAGCGTGTCTCAGTTCAACGGATTCCAGCAACATCCAGTACAAGGCGATAAAGACGGGCATCTGTACCAGAATCGGCAAGCAGCCACCCAGAGGATTGATCTTCTCCTTCTGGTAGAACTTCATCATCTCTTGAGACATTTTCTGGCGGTCATCGCCGTACATCTCCTTGAGACGCTGCATCTCGGGGCCAAGCTTGCGCATCCGTGCCATCGACTTGTAAGCCTTGGCAGAAAGCGGGAACAGAATGGTTTTCACCAACACCGTCAACAGGACGATTGACCAACCCCAGTTGCCGACAATGTCGTGAATCTTGTCAAGCAGCCAGAAGAGCGGGTTTGCCAGGAACCACAGCCAGCCATAGTCGACCGTCAGGCGAAGGTTAGGCGCTACTTCCTCAAGATGATCCTGGACCTTGGGACCCATATAGAGAGTGGCGCCCAAGGAAGCTTCTTCTTCAGGCGCCAGCTCACTGGTGGGGCCAGCAAAGGCGACGACATTGCGGTCGCGCGAGTCTGTCGAGACGTAGTAAAGGTTCTGCTGATCCTGAGAAGGTGCCCACGCCGAAACAAAGTAGTGCTGGATGATGGCAATCCAACCGCCTTGTGCCTCTCGATTATTGAAGTTGCCGCCTTGTATATCGTCAAAATCAATCTTTCCGTAGGTCTCTTCAGGCGTCGAAAACGCCGCACCCAGGTAGGAATTCATGCCCATACTGACGCCGCTTGACGGGTCAGGGCTGTTATCCCGAGCGAGCTGGCCGATAAAACGAGCGCTAACGGGCTCATCGGTGTTATTGGCCAAGTAGTAATTGACGTCAACAGCATAATTGCCGCGTTCGAAGGTCAGCCGCTTGATGACCTCGATGCCGTTTATCTCGGCGGTGAGGTTGACCTCAAGCTGTTCTTCGTCATCACCCAGCAGGTATTCGCTTTTCTCAGGGGTAAAGGCAATGCGATTTGCTTCCCCGTTAAGTTGCAAGCCCGAGCGTGCGACGTAACTGCGCGTTTGATTGTCGGAAAGCAGAATATAGCTGCGATCCGACTCGAGCGCCTGTTTATGCTGCGGCAAGGCGGCATACACGATATCGCCACCGTGTGGATCAATACGAACATCCAGCACGTCGGTGGTCACCGCGATGAAGTCACGGCTGTCGCTATCACTTTCGTCGCTGTTTAGCGCGTCCTGCGAAGCGGCAGTGCTATCTCCGGGAACCGACAAGTTTTCCGCGTCGTCATTGCCAGACGTACCGCCACTTCCCGACGATGCGTTGTTATCGCGTGTTTGATCTTGCGATACCTCGGACGACGGTTGATAAGACGTCTGTCCGTAATCCTGATTCCACTGTACAACCAGTAGATAGGCCAGAATGGCAAGTGGAATCAGTAATATAAGTCGTTTTACGTCCATGAGGGTTCTGCCCGCTGGGTGGTGAACATGCTAATGACGCAGTATCAATTACTCGACCCATGACACACGAAAGCCTGCCAGGCGGCAGGCCGAGGTCGAGCGATGAGGTGCCCATCAAGTAGTGTGCTTTGAGCTTGCAGGTAGCGCGTTGTCTGCCTGGCTGTCGCGCCGAAGCCGTTTCCACATGCCATGGAGCTGACGATATAAAACGTCATTGTCCATGTCCTGAACGCCACGCCGAGCAAGTACCACAATATCCACTGCGGGAAGCTGGTCTTGACGTAGCCTGACTGACTCTCGAACGAGTCTTTTGAAGCGATTTCGATCAACGGCGAGCTTCACATTTTTTTTGCTGACCACGAGGCCAAGGCGGGGATGCCCGAGGGTATTCCGGCGTGCTAACGCCATAATCCCTTTACCATGTACCTTGAGATCTGCTTGCTCAAAAACGTAGCGGTAATCCCCGGCGTTAAGTAACCGAAAACACCGGGGAAACCCTTGATGTGGCACACGCAATCCGAGATCAGGCGCTCAGACGCTTACGGCCTTTGGCGCGGCGACGCGAAATAATGGCGCGGCCATTTTTGGTTGCCATACGAGCACGGAAGCCATGCGCGCGCTTGCGCTTGAGAACGCTAGGTTGAAAAGTGCGTTTCATAACTCGTTATTCCCACGTGGTTAGGACGGAAAATAAATTCCAAAAGACCCGGTCCAGTGAGGAACTAGCCGGGAGATTCAATTCAAGACCGGAAATTGTAGAGGCTTCCCGGGTTACGTGCAATTTTTTCCTTGTAAAAAATACCGCCTGTCCACGCAGGTGCCTGTCAGGGAGCACGCAATGGTGCTTGCCGGGAAGTGCACCGGCGTCCAGCCATTGGTCTTCTGCTGCCTTGTGGCTAATAGTGGGGATACATTTTGTTAACAACTATATATTTTTCTTTAAATTCAACTATATAAAAGCTAGATGAGGTTGTGTATAAGTTGCGGAAAAGACGATGATAAGTGGTTGATTAACTGTGAGTTAATGCCCAGCGATAATGAACAGTAAGCTGTCGATCAGCACTTGGAATATCTATCAATTCGACACCTGAAAAGTTTTCCACAGCTTATTAAAACGCCCCAGTCCTGTGTGGATAACCACGCCGTTGGACGCTACAATGGTCGGCCTTTTTCAACCGATGGTGAGATGTGTGTCACTCGCGCTTTGGCAACAGTGCCTGAATTACCTGCAGGACGAGCTGAGTTCGCAGCAGTTCAACACGTGGATACGTCCACTGCAGGCTGAAGATAGTGAGGCTAACGAGCTGCGCTTGTTGGCGCCTAACCGCTTTGTGCGCGATTGGGTGAGTGACAAGTACGCCAAGCGGATTAGCGAACTGATGCGCGAGCTTGCCCCTTCGAAACCTCCCAAGGTTAGCCTCACGGTAGGTAGTCGACGGCCAGCAGCACCTGCCCCCCAACCCCGTGATCTGGGTAATCCGGTCTCGGCCTCTCCGGCACCGCGTGCGTCGGCGGCTGTTCATACGCCGCCACGGGGCGACATTGCTGACGAGCGTGAAATTGATCAGCTACGCGAGGAGGGAAGTGGTTCAGACCGGCGTTCGAACGAGCGCCAGGTTCAGGTTGAGGGTGGGCTCAAGCATACCAGCGGGCTAAATCCTAATTTTACTTTTGATACTTTCGTGGAAGGTAAATCCAACCAGCTCGCGCGCGCGGCTTCTCGCCAGGTTTCCGAAAATCCGGGTGGGGCCTATAACCCACTATTCTTGTATGGCGGTGTTGGGCTGGGTAAAACCCACTTGATGCATGCCGTTGGTAATGGTCTGGCGTTGCGCCGTGAAAATGCGCGTGTGGTCTACCTTCACTCGGAGCGTTTCGTGGCCGATATGGTGAAGGCGCTACAGCTCAATGCCATCAATGACTTCAAGCGTTTTTACCGTAGTGTTGATGCGTTACTCATTGATGATATTCAATTTTTTGCCGGTAAAGAGCGCTCTCAGGAAGAGTTCTTCCATACGTTTAATGCGTTATTGGAAGGCGGTCAGCAAATGATTCTGACGTCGGATCGCTACCCCAAGGAAATCAGTGGTGTCGAAGAACGCCTGAAATCACGCTTTGGGTGGGGCCTTACTGTCGCTATTGAGCCGCCTGAGTTGGAAACCCGTGTGGCTATTTTGATGAAAAAAGCGGATCAGGCCAAAGTCGACTTGCCCCATGATGCGGCGTTCTTTATTGCCCAGAAGATTCGATCGAACGTGCGCGAGCTTGAAGGTGCCCTCAAAAAAGTGATTGCTGACTCGCACTTCATGGGCAAGACCATTACCCAGGACTTTATACGTGAGTCGCTTAAAGACTTGTTGGCGCTACAAGACAAGCAGGTGGGCGTCGACAATATCCAGCGAACGGTAGCGGAATATTACAAAATCAAGGTTGCCGATTTATTATCCAAACGGCGTTCCCGGTCGGTTGCAAGGCCCCGTCAAGTTGCCATGGCGCTTGCCAAGGAATTGACCAATCACAGTCTGCCTGAGATTGGCGATGCGTTTGGCGGTCGTGATCACACGACGGTGTTACATGCCTGCCGCAAGGTGAAAGTGTTGCAGGAAGAAAACGCCGATATTCGCGAAGACTATAAGAACCTGTTACGCCTACTGACCAGTTAATCAACCAGGACGGACCTGTTTCAGCAGGTCTTTCAGGATAGACAACGGAGTATTGATGAAATTTTCGATTTCCCGAGAGGCGCTGCTACGTCCGCTTACCTTGGTAGCAGGGGTGGTAGAGCGCCGTCAGACATTGCCTGTTTTATCGAATGTGCTGATCCAGGTAGACGGTGACCAGGTGGCCCTGACGGGCACTGATCTGGAAGTCGAATTGGTTGGCCGTACTGTCGCCAGTCAGGTGGATCAGGAAGGCTCGGCAACCGTGCCGGCCCGCAAGTTGATGGATATTTGTAAGTCGCTCCCTGATCAGTCAGATATACAGCTAGCGGTTGAAGAGGGTCGCGCTGTCCTGAGGAGTGGTCGGTCTCGCTTCACACTGTCGACGCTTCCCGCAGCTGAATTTCCGTCTATTGAAGATGCCGAAGGCAGCCAGGAATTGAGTGTTCCGCGTGGTACACTGAAACACCTGATCGAAGCGACATCCTTCGCCATGGCCCAGCAGGATGTTCGCTATTATCTGAACGGTATGCTGCTCGAGATTCAGAGCAACCTCCTGCGCACCGTGGCGACTGATGGGCATCGCCTGGCGATGTGTTCGCGGCCGGTGGACGTGACCGTTGATCAGTCACAGAAGCTCATTGTTCCCCGTAAAGGGATTCTCGAATTGTCCCGTTTGCTTGACGATAGCGATGAGCCGGTGAGCCTGACATTAGGATCCACGCATGTGAGGGCGCACACCGGTGATTTTACGTTCACGTCCAAGCTGATTGATGGAAAATTCCCCGACTATGAGCGTGTGGTACCGCGCAACGGTGACAAGGTTTTAATTGCTGAGCGCGCCGAACTCCGCCAAGTGCTTTCCCGCACCGCTATCCTGTCCAATGAGAAGTACCGTGGTGTACGCCTTTATCTTGAGGAAAATAACCTCAAGGTAATGGCGAATAACCCTGAACAGGAAGAAGCGGAAGAGAACATTGCCGTTGAATATACGGGCTCGGCCATGGAAGTTGGTTTTAACGTCGGCTATCTGGTCGATGTGATGGGCGTACTGGATGAAGACCGCGTACAAATCACCCTTGCAGACCCCAATAGCAGTGCGCTTCTGGAAGAGCCGGGTGGGGGTGACGCACTCTACGTTGTCATGCCGATGCGTCTATAAAGTTCTCAGTTGGCGATAATTTACCGAGTGACGGCGCATATGGGCGCCGTCGCTACGTTTCAGGGCGCACAAAATAAGTGACGGGTGAATGGGTCTTCTTCAGCTTAATTTCGATGGTCTTCGCAACTTGCAGCCTGTGGATATGGCACCGTCGCCCGGTATCAACGTGATTAATGGCGTTAACGGAAGCGGTAAAACAAGCTTGCTGGAAGGCATTCATATCCTGGGCATGGGCAGGTCATTCAGGACACGTCAGCTCAAGCATGCGATTCAAACAGATGCGCCCCACGTAACGCTGTATGGCCGTTTGTCCGGAGAGCCTGATGTTGCACTAGGGGTCCGTCGCTTGCGCGCCTCCAGCGAGCTGGAACTGCGAATCAAGGGTGATAAGAACGCCCGCCTAGCGGATCTGGTGGAAGCCATGCCGCTTCAGCTCATCAATCCTGATGCTTTTCGCCTTTTGGAAGGTTCGCCCTCAGGTCGTCGTGAATTCCTGGACTGGGGTGTGTTTCACGTGAAACATGGTTTTCTCGAAATATGGAAGCGAACGCGTCGAGCGTTGAAACATCGGAATGCCTTGTTGAGGCATGGTATAATAGAGCCTCAGGAGTTTGCCATCTGGGAGCAAGAGTTTGCTAACTGGGGTGAGCAAATAGATACGCTAAGACGGGACTGGTTCGCTGAGTTTCTCCCTGTATTTGAAGAAACCCTCGAATGGCTACTCCCACTACCCGGTTTAACACTTCACTATGCGAGAGGCTGGGATAAAAGAAGATCGTTGGTTGATGTACTGCAGGCTAGCCGTTCAACCGATCAGCAAATGGGCTTTACGCAGCAAGGCCCTCAGCGAGCAGACTTGCGAATCAAGCTTAATAAGCAACCTGCGATTGAAGTTCTTTCCCGAGGCCAACAAAAACTGGTGGTGAGTGCGCTCAAGCTAGCGCAGGGTCGGCTTCTGGAAAGAGCGTCACAGCGGCATTGCATCTATTTGATTGACGACTTGCCCGCCGAGCTAGACAAGTTGCATCGGTTAAGGTTTTGTCAATTACTGGAAGATATGCAGTGCCAAGTATTTATTACCAGCGTCGAACCTGATGCTTTAAGGCAAACATGGCAGGCTCAAACCCATGTAAGGATGTTTCACGTGAAACATGCGGATAATGGATTGAGTCAGTTAATGCCTGAAGGGTAGACGACACGGATAGAGACAGACTTCACGACGGAGTGGTCAATGAGCGAGCAGGCTTACGATTCATCAAGCATCAAGGTGCTCAAGGGGCTGGATGCGGTACGCAAGCGTCCAGGCATGTACATCGGCGATACAGACGACGGCACCGGGCTGCACCACATGGTCTTCGAGTTGGTGGATAACTCCATCGATGAAGCCCTGGCTGGCCACTGCAGCGAAATTCGTGTGGTTATTCACCCTGATGAATCCGTCACGGTCAGCGATAATGGACGCGGTGTGCCTACCGAGATTCACGAAGGTGAAGGCGTATCGGCCGCTGAAGTCATCATGACCGTCCTGCATGCAGGCGGTAAGTTTGACGATAATTCGTATAAGGTTTCCGGGGGCCTCCATGGTGTGGGCGTTTCCGTGGTCAACGCCTTGTCCGAAGAGCTTCGGCTGACGATCTGGCGCCAGGGAGACGTTTTTGAACAGGTTTACCACCACGGTGTTCCCCAAGCTCCCCTCGCCGTTGTGGGCACGACAGAAAAGAGTGGTACGCGAGTGCATTTCCGGCCTTCACCGGAGACGTTCACCAGTATCGAATTCCACTATGATATTCTGGCAAAACGACTAAGAGAGTTGTCCTTCCTGAACTCAGGCGTTGCCATCCGCTTGATGGATGAGCGCAGTGGAAAGGAAGAACTATTCCACTACGAAGGTGGTTTGAAAGCCTTTGTCGACCACCTCAACCAGAATAAAGCCGTGCTTAACCCGGTTTTTCACTTCAACGCGGTTCGTGTAGACGGTATCGAAGTTGAAGTGGCGATGCAGTGGAACGATACCTTTACAGAGAGTATCTTCTGCTACACCAACAATATTCCCCAACGCGATGGCGGGGCGCACTTGGCAGGTTTTCGCGCCTCGTTGACGCGAACGCTCAATCATTACATCGAGGCTGAAGGTCTGCTCAAGAAGGCCAAGGTCAATACCTCGGGTGACGACGCGCGGGAAGGCCTGACTGCCATTATTTCAGTAAAAGTGCCTGACCCGAAGTTCTCTTCACAAACCAAGGACAAGCTGGTTTCTTCGGAAGTGAAGACGGCGGTAGAACAGGAAATGGGCCGTCTGTTTTCTGACTACTTGATCGAGAAACCCAACGAAGCCAAGGCGATCGTCAACAAGATGCTCGACGCAGCGCGGGCGCGCGAAGCGGCACGTAAGGCGCGGGATATGACACGCCGCAAAGGGGCGCTGGATATTGCCGGGTTGCCTGGCAAGCTTGCCGACTGCCAGGAAAAAGACCCCAGTCAGTCAGAGCTGTATCTGGTGGAGGGTGATTCAGCAGGCGGCAGCGCCAAGCAGGGTCGCGATCGCCGCACGCAGGCGATTCTGCCGCTTAAAGGCAAGATACTGAACGTCGAGAAGGCGCGCTTCGACAAGATGCTTTCGTCAGCTGAAGTGGGCACCTTGATAACCGCGCTGGGCTGCGGTATTGGTCGGGAAGAGTTTAACCCCGACAAGCTGCGTTACCAGTCCATCATCATCATGACCGACGCGGATGTCGATGGCTCGCACATTCGAACGCTGCTGCTGACATTCTTTTTCCGTCAGATGCCCGAGCTGATCGAGCGTGGTCATGTGTTTATCGCCCAGCCGCCGCTTTACAAGATCAAGCGTGGCAAGCAGGAGCTTTACCTCAAGGATGAGCAGGCGATGGTGGATTATCTGACGACCACGGCTCTGGACGGTGCCGGGCTTTATGTCAATGCCGATGCACCGGGGATTGCCGGGTCGCAGCTTGAATCGCTGGTTAACCAGTACCGCAATGTGATGAAGCGCATTGACCGTCTTGCACGGGTATACCCTATCGAAGTACTCAAGCAGGCTGTTCACGCCACCGCACTTGAGGGCGAAGCTAGCCTTAAAGATCGCGTTACCATGGAAAACTGGATTGCCGAGTTGCAAAAGGCCATGGATGACATGGTGGCCTACGAAGGCGGTCCGCGTTATCAGTTTTATCTCCATGAAGATACTGAACGTGCTCTTCACCTGCCCGCCGTATCACTCATTGCGCATGGCGTTACGACAGAGTACGTATGGGGGCTGGATTTCTTTGAGAGTGCCGATTACCGAGCCATTGCCGCGCTGGGTGGCACCATCAACGGTCTTCTTGAGGAAGGTGCTTATATCGCTCGTGGCGAGCGCCAGAAGCCGGTTGCCCACTTCTCTGAAGTGCTGGCCTGGTTGATGCAGGAGGGTCAGCGTGGCCTTTCTGTGCAGCGTTACAAGGGCCTTGGTGAGATGAACCCGGAGCAGCTCTGGGATACCACGATGGACCCCGACAGTCGTCGCATGCTGCGCGTCACTATCGAAGACGCGGTGGCGGCTGACATGATGTTCAATACACTGATGGGCGATGAAGTTGAGCCGCGGCGTGACTTTATTGAATCCAATGCGCTGACGGCTAATATCGATATCTAGCCTGTTGTTTCACGTGAAACAGTTATTGCTGGCCTGATTGATGAAAAACGCTGCTCCCGACAAGGGGCAGCGTTTTTTATGGTCGAGGCATTATTTCTTGTGGGTGCATAGCCAATCAGCAAATTCGGCCAGGTCACGATAGATTATGGCCTTCTCCAGGCCTAAATTGTTGCTGAGCGTTTTTTCCCCTTTGCCTGTCCTGACCAGTACCGGGCGACTGCCAACCGCTTCACCTGCCTGAAGATCTCTCAGGCTATCACCGACCATCCAGCTACCCTCCAGGCTTTCAAACGCTAGCTTTTTTTGTATCTCAACAAGCAGACCGGGTAGCGGTTTGCGGCAATCGCAATGATCGTCTGGACCGTGTGGACAGTAGGCGATATGGGCAACTTGGCCGCCTTTGGCAGCTACCAGGCTTTGAAGATGGTCGTGCATGGTTTTCAGCGTCGCTTCATCGTAAAAACCACGGGCAATACCCGATTGGTTAGTGGCAATCGCAACCGTGAAACCCGCGAGGGATAGCTTGGCGATGGCCTCTATAGCGCCGGGTAAGGGCACCCATTCGCTCAATGATTTGATGTAGGCGTCCGAGTCATGGTTGATTACCCCGTCGCGATCGAGAATGACCAACTGGTGAGCATTCTGCATAAGTATCCTTGGATGATGGTGGTGCTTGCGCTTTAGATACAGATTAAAAGCTGATCAATAAAAGCGCGAATGTTTCACGTGAAACAGTGCTGTGGGCATAAAAAAACCCGGCAACCTGCGTGCCGAGCTTTCCGTGTTTCAAGCCGTATCAGTTACCGGGTTGGCGTTATTGAGGCAATTGGGCGATGTCTGCCACTTCAAGGAAAAGTGCCTGAAGGCTGGCAAGCAGCGCAAGACGATTACGGCGAGTTGATTCTTCATCGGCCATCACCATTACCTGATCAAAGAAATTATCCACCGGCTCACGCAAGGTAGCCAACGCATCAAGCGCCTGCTGGTAATCACCAGCGGCAAACAGCGGCGTGACCAGCTGCTGGCTGCTGGTTACCGCCTTGAACAGCGCTTGTTCCGCGGGCTCATGCAGCAGGCTTTGATCGACCAGGGTACTACCATCATGTTCCTGCTTGCTGAGAATATTTGAAACACGCTTATTGGCAGCGGCCAGGGCAGCGGCTTCCTCGCGTTGGGCGAAGGCTTTAACGGCTCGCAGGCGGCGAGCGAAGTCGAGCGGCTTGGTCACCGGGCGGGCGCGAACAGCCAGGTACATTTCGGCGCTGATGCCCTCTTCCTGGCCCCAGGCGCGGAAACGATCCAGCATGTAGGTCAGGACATCATCGACTAACCCTTCTGCCTTGGGGAGGTCCTGGTACTGTTCAGCGGCCACGCCAAGCAACTCCCGAAGATCGAGGTTGAGCTCGCCTTTCACCAGGATGTTCAGCACACCGATAGAGGCGCGACGCAATGCAAAGGGGTCTTTGGCCCCCGTCGGGCGCTGGCCAATACCGAAAATCCCGACCAGGGTGTCGAGACGATCAGCCAGGGCAAGCGCTTTACCTGTCGCACTGTGGGGAATGGCATCGGTCGCAAAGCGGGGCAGGTACTGTTCTTCCAAGGCCTGGGCGACGTCGGCAGGTTCGCCATCCTGCTCGGCATAGTAACGCCCCATGATGCCCTGGAGCTCAGGGAATTCCAGTACCATCTCGGTCACCAGATCACACTTGGCAAGCGCAACGGCGCGTTGGGCATGGGTGACGTCACCGCCAATCCTTTCGGCGATATAGCTGGCGATAGCACTGCTGCGGCGTGCCTTGTCGGCCAGGGTCCCGAGTTGCTGCTGAAAGACCACGCTTTCCAACTGGGGGATGCGCGAAGCCAGAGTACGCTTACGGTCGGTGTCGTAGAAAAACGCCGCATCGGCCAGGCGCGGGCGAATGACCTTTTCATTACCTGAAATCACCTGCTGAGGATCAGCGCTGTCGATGTTCGAGATGGTAATGAAAAGTGGCTTGAGCTTGCCCTGTTCATCCAGAAGATGGAAGTACTTCTGGTTGGCCTTCATGGAGGAGACCAGACATTCGGCGGGCACTTCCAGGAAGCGTTCGTCAAAGCTGCCGGTCAGTGCCACGGGCCACTCAACCAGACCGCTGACTTCTACCAACAGGTCTTCGTCGATCACTGCCTGGGCTTCCTGTACTTCGGCCTCTGCCAGCACCTGCTCGCGGATGCGCTCCCGGCGTTGTTGACGGCCGGCGAGCACAAAGGCGTTTTCCAGTGCATCAAGATAAGCATCGGCATGCTCGAGCTGGATAGCATCCGGGGCGTGGAAGCGATGGCCATAGGTGGTACGGCTGGCTTGCAAGCCAAGTGCCTCGGCGTCGATGACATCGCTGCCGTAAAGGGCCACAAGCCAATGAACCGGACGTGAGAACTCAATCCGCGAGGTGCCCCAGCGCATGTTCTTGGGCACCGGCAGCGCACTGATCGCTTTGCGTAGAATATCGGGCAGTAGCGCCTGCACGCTTTCACCCGGCTGGTGTTCGCGAAAGCCAAGCCAGGTGCCCTTGTCGGTTTCCAGGTGAATCAGCTCATCAACGCTGACACCACAGGAGCGTGCAAAGCCTTCTGCCGCCTTGGTGGGCGCACCTTCTTTGAAGGCGGCTGCCAGGGCGGGGCCACGGCGCTCGACTTCACGGTCAGGCTGCTTGTCGGCGAGGTTTTTGACCTGTACCGCCAGACGGCGGGGGGTCGCATAAGCCGTAACACCCTCAAAGGGAATATCGGCTTCCTGCAGGCCTTTTTCTACCCCAGCCGCGAAGGCATCTGAAAGCGCATCCAGGGCGGTCGGCGGAAGCTCTTCAGCGCCCAGTTCCAGTAGAAGCGTGTCAACAGCCATTATGCGTCTCCCTGATCGGCGAGTAGTTCGTTGCGCAGTGATTCCGGGGCCATGGGGAAACCTTCCGCCTTGCGCGACTCAAAATAGGCAGTGGCGACGTCCCGTGCCATCGTCCGAACGCGTAGAATGAAGCGTTGGCGCTCGGTGACCGAAATGGCGTGACGCGCGTCTAACAAGTTGAACGTATGCGACGCCTTCAGCACCTGTTCATAAGCGGGCAGAGGGAGCCTGGCTGCCAGTAGTTTGCTGCACTCTTTTTCCTGGTGGTCAAAGTTAGCAAACAACTGGTCAACGTCAGCGTGTTCGAAGTTATAGGCGGATTGCTCGCGTTCATTCTGCAGGTAAACGTCGCCGTAGCTGACTTCGCTGCCGTCAGGGGCAATGGCCCAAACCAGGTCATAGACGCTGTCGACGTTTTGCAGGTACATGGCGATGCGCTCAAGCCCGTAGGTCAACTCGCCGGTGACCGGGTAACATTCAATACCGCCGGCCTGCTGGAAATAGGTAAACTGGGTAACTTCCATGCCATTTAGCCATACCTCCCAGCCTAGACCCCAGGCGCCGAGGGTGGGGGATTCCCAGTTGTCCTCAACGAAGCGCACGTCATGGATCAGTGGATCCAGCCCGAGGCGTTTCAATGAGCCAAGGTACAGATCCTGGAGGTTGCTGGGCGATGGCTTCATGACAACCTGAAATTGGTAGTAATGCTGCAGGCGATTGGGGTTTTCGCCGTAGCGGCCATCTGTAGGGCGGCGAGACGGCTGGACATAGGCAGCATTCCAGGTCTCCGGCCCAATGGCGCGCAGGAAGGTGGCGGGGTGAAAAGTGCCTGCACCCACCTCCATATCGAGCGGCTGGAGAATGACACAGCCTTGTTCTGCCCAATACTGTTGCAGCGCAAGGATCAAGCCTTGAAAGGTCGACACATCAGGTGTCGATTGGTTTGTCGAGACACTCATCGCGGAAAGCACCGTTGGCCATGAATTCATAAGCCGTCAAGTATACAATCCCAAGCAGATAGGTTATAGGCGCGTAAGCCAACAGAGCCGCTTTTGGTAAGGAGAATGAAATGATTGTCGTAACAGGCGGTGCCGGTTTTATCGGGGCCAACTTGGTCAAAGCACTGAACGCCCGCGGTCGAAACGATGTGATGGTTGTTGATGATCTGCGTGACGGTACCAAATTTGTCAATTTGGCTGACTGCACGCTGGCGGATTATCTCGATAAGGACGATTTCCTCGCCACGTTAAAAGCAGTATTGCGGGGCGAGAATGTCGATCTACCCAAGATCGATGCTATTTTCCACGAGGGGGCCTGCTCCGATACGACGGAGTGGGACGGTCACTACATGATGGAAAATAACTTCGAGTACTCCAAAGTGCTGCTGAATTACTGCGAGCAGCAGGGAATCCCTTTCTTGTACGCCTCTTCAGCTGCCACCTATGGCGGCAGCGAGGTATTCAAAGAGGTGCCCGAGTGTGAAAAACCGCTTAACGTCTATGGTTACTCCAAACTGCTGTTTGACCAACACGTGCGTGCTCGTTGGGATGAGCTGACGACGCAGGTTGTGGGGTTTCGCTACTTCAATGTGTACGGCCCCAGAGAGCAGCATAAAGGCAAGATGGCCAGTGTGGCCTATCATCACCATCTGCAAATCCGCAATGGTGAAACCCTGAAACTGTTTGGTGCCTATGATGGCTATGAGGCGGGGATGCAAAGCCGCGACTTTGTGTACGTGGGCGATGTAGTGGATGTGAATTTGTGGTTCCTGGATAACCCAGGTGCCTCGGGTATTTTTAACCTGGGTACTGGCCGCGCGGAGCCGTTTAAGGCGATTGGTGAAGCAGTCATCGATTTCTACGCCAAAGGACAAATCGATTACATCGATTTCCCCGAAGAGCTGAAGGGGCGTTACCAAAGCTATACCCGCGCCGATATAAGCAATTTGCGGGAAGCCGGTTGTGACATCGAGTTCAAAACGGTTGCTCAGGGAGTCAAGGCCTATCTGGAGTGGCTAAATGGCTAATTCCGCGATGCGGCTGCTGGTCATCGGGCCTTCCTGGGTGGGCGATATGGTGATGGCCCAGAGCCTGTTCATGACCCTTAAAGCACGTTATCCCAATGCCACCATTGGCGTGGTCGCACCGGCATGGTCACAGCCCATTCTGGAGCGAATGCCTGAAGTGGATGAGGTGCTGCCCCTCGCGGTAGGCCACGGCGAATTTGGTCTTGCCAGTCGCCGCGAACTTGCCAATCGCCTGAAAGGGCGTTTTGATCGGGCGATTGTGCTGCCCCGGTCCTGGAAAGCTGCATTGGTGCCCTTTATGGCACGTATTCCCGAGCGTATCGGCTTTCTTGGAGAGCATCGCTATGGTCTCTTGAAAGAGCGCCGCAAGCTGGATAAGCAAGTACTGGATCAAACCGTGAAGCGGTTTGTCTCGTTAGGCTTGCCGCTTGATGAGGCAACCACAGGGGATTTTGCGATCCCCAAGCCGCGCCTGACCATTGACCGGGACAATCTGGTCAATCTGCGCCTGGCCAATATGCTTTCATCCCGCCCGGCGATAGGCATGATGCCGGGGGCTGAATATGGACCGGCGAAACAGTGGCCACTCGACTATTTTCGTCAATTAGCCCAAAAGCTCATTGCCGATGGCTATGAGATACGTGTGTTTGGCGGCCCCAAAGACCATGAGGGCGCTGACACCATTGTGAAGGGGCTCCCTCAGGCCCACAATCTATGTGGTAAAACGGCTCTGGCGGACGCGGTGGATCTGCTGGCCGACTGTCGCCAGGTCGTGACCAATGATTCGGGTCTTATGCACGTGGCGGCCGCGGTGGGTGTGCGGATACATGCGCTTTATGGTTCTTCTTCGCCGGATTACACACCACCGCTTACCGACAATGCGGTGATTCATTATCTTGGTCTTTCCTGCTCACCGTGTTTTGAGCGTACCTGCCCACTGGGCCATACTAACTGCTTGAATAAGTTACACGTAGCATCTGTCTACCAGGCCATTTTGGCCGACCGGCAGCGTGAAAAAGTGATCGTCAACGCATGATATCGACTTCATCGGTTCGGTCGGCCGGCGTTTCAATCACCTGCTCCTGTGAAGAGGGGCTGGGTTCCTGACGCTGGGGTGCCAGTCCCTCCCACAGACGGTGCTGCAGGGCGGTTTCCTCTCGTAAGTGCTCGTTCAAGGTGTCCAGGCCGTGACGTTCCACCAGGGTTTCTTGATCGCTCAGCAGCGAGACACCCAGCCCCGCACGGTGCCTATCCAATGTGAAGTCGAGAGCCTCAAGAATCGTGGGGAAGGCATCCAGCATGGTGGCGTCTCGCTGAATTCGCTGGGGCGGCAGATGATCACCCAGTAGAATAAAGGTGTTTTCACGGTCCATCGTGGTCAGCTCGTCCCATACCGATACGCGCATGGTGAGATGATCACTCATGATCGCCACGACGGTGTCATCCAGTAACCCTTCATTGTCCAGACGATCAATCAGATCACGTGCCAGCCAGGCCGAACACTTAACTGAGTAAAGGATGTCTTGCTCATCAAAAGGCCCTTGGCGTTCTCGGCAGCGCTGGGCAGGAAATCCGTTGGGGGCATGGCCTGAAATGCTCAGGGTCACAACCCCCCAGGGTCCATCATCTGCCTCGTCAAGGCGGCGAATTTCATCAACCGTCATGTCATATAGGCTGTCATCGTAGATTCCCCAGCTATTGACGTAGTCCGGGTCATCGAGTCGTTGTACGAGCTCTTCCTTACCTTGAACGCTTTGAAACTGATGGCCGCGGTAGAACAAACCTTTGCCGGCAAACTCCGTACTGGCCCCACCCAGGTAGCTGAGTCGGTATCCTTGGGCAGCTAGAATATCGCCCAGGCAATCAATACCGGGAACGACACTCTTCAATGGCTCGAACTGGCTGTCGTGGAGAAGTCCCGCTGGCATTAAGGGAACGCCGCATTGACTGGCGATCATGCCGGCCATGGTCCAGCCCGTATTCTCCATCTGCTGGATACCTTCAAAGACAACGCCCCGTTCACCGAGGCGGTTAAGGTCATCGTAAGCATCGCCAAACTGGGTGGCATCATAAGTGCGCTCGATGCTTTCCAAATAAAGTACAAGCAAGTTAGGGGCTTCTTCCTGATCCGATGTGGGGGGCGCTACATAGCGTTGGTCCAGCCAATCAGCGTTATCGGCCACCACCGCCGCGCTGCGCTGACCCAGGCCGAAAAGTAAAGGGTTACTGGCAAGCAACCCAACCGCCAGGAAGCGCTCTATTAATCGCCAACGTTGATCATGGCGGGACAACCAGGTGACAGAAGCCAATACGGCAAGCATGCTTAGTGTATAAACAACCGCGGTAATCATCTTGCCTGCACCACCGTGTTCAGCCATGCCTGCCTGTAGATGGAAAAAAACAGCCCCCAAGTCGACATTACCGAAGCTGTCTGCCAGGTAGATATAAACACCCCATAGGCTTAACGGCGCAAGTGACCAGGGCCATACTTTGCGGTAACGGGCATTGAGAGGCCGCCCCCAGCGTAACTTTATGCCGATACCTACCCAGGCAACGGCAAACAGGAACAGTGCCCACCAGGGCAGGCGAGTCAGCACGGTGATCGCATAGCCAAGGGTGAGGCCGATCAGAGTGATGGCAATGACGGCTAACCTAGCGTTATTCAGTTTAGTGAAAAAGCGATGATGAATGATGATATTTACCTGATACAAATAGTGAGAAAAAAACTCAAGCAAGATCGATTGACGTTAATAATAGCGTTAATCAGAGAAAAATTGATGGGTACGCTCAAAATATTTTTGCATAATCAATAGCCCAATCAAGCGTTCTTTTTCTGCATTCATAAATTGATCTACATAACGGTTGGCATTGCTAATAATCGCTTTTGCCTCGCAGGGGTTTTCCCGGTAGTAGTTGATTTTATCTTCAAGGTCTGAATAATCATCCTTGAGTAGCACATAGTGATAACCAGGCTGTAACGCACCTTCCATAAACCATGTTTCAAAGCGTGGTCGTCTCATGAAACATAGTGAGTTAGAGGCCATTATCCATTTTAAATTTGTTGCAACATCCTTGCCTTCTATACTCAGTACAAATTTATACTTCAGCTGTTCCGGGACCGACATGAAATGTTTATGCCAAGGCTGGCCAAGCGCATTTTTGTGAATGTCACCCACATTACATAGTGGATGATCGTAAAAGTCTCGAATGAACTGACGCCGATGCTCTTGATGACAAGAGCCACGCCATACTACAAGATCAAGCTTTTCATCATAGCGGTGAGGGTCTTTCACTGTGTAGTAATGACGAACACGATTTAACTTGAGTAAAACAGAATTTTGGTTATGGTCATTAATGGGGCGGCTTTTCACCAGAGTAGGCACGTCGGGTACGGTGGTTACATCACCAAAGCGATGGCAGAAACGTAGTTCAGGCGGGAAATAACGCAATACGCTGAGTAAATCCAAGTAATAAGTGCCACTTTTCTCGCGCTTGAAACTGGATAAACTTATGGCCTGCTCGGGAAGCTCAATGCGACTGTCGAGTTGGTTGCAGTAATTAACACGATAAAGTATTTTTTGTTGCTCATTGTCTGGAAAGCGCTTCAGCTCACGAAGTAGGGTTTTTCGTTGACGCTGAAGAAAAGCCCCGGGAATCAGGCGGTGAAAGGTATGTTGGGCGTAAAAGCGTAGCTTGTGAAGGTTTTTATGTGCTTTCGCAGTCGCAAACATAATCTTAATTCACTATTGATTGATAGAGGCGGCAGTAAGATGCGGCCATTGACTGGGGGCTGTATTGATCCAAATGCTCAGTGGCTCCATGAGCTAACTGTTGACGAAGAGCTGGGTCATCCCGTAACCGAATAATACCTCTCGCCAGCGACTCGGCATCACCGGAGGGGACCAGTAACCCGGTCTGCTCATGCTTGACGATATCGGGTATGCCGCCCACATCAGTGGCGATGACGGGGACGCCTAGCTGCATGACATCCAGAATAACAGAGCCCAAACCCTCATTACGTGACGGAAATGCAAATACATCCAGGCCAGCCAGATAATCAGCAATATTGCGTTTAAATCCCAGCCAGGAGACATTGCCAAGTGATGACGACTCTGTTTTCAATGCTTCAACATCTTGACCATCACCTAAGAAAATAAAGTGTATATCCGGCGCTTGATGTTCAAGCATCTGCGCAGCTTTCAGTAACACTCGCTGACCTTTATGACGATCAACCACGGCGCCTGCGTGGCCTACCAAAAATTTATTCGTAAAATCCTCACGAAAGCGATTGGCGACCTCAAGAGTAGGCGACAAGCGGGAATAGGCACTCGGTATCAACGTTACGTTACCCCATTGGCTGTCTTCCAGATGGCATTTTATAACCTGGGAAAGGGCGACTCTGGCGGATGCATGTGAGTAACTTTGCTGGTTAAGCCACTTTCGCTTAACAGGCGCATCAACACGACGAGTAATTAAATAGGGTGTGCCTTTTAAACAATAGTGTAAATAGGCCCAATGAACGCCTTTTGCGTCGTGGGCATGTATCAGCTGAGTGTCGCCGAGATGAAAGTGCCCTGCCAACTGATGATCGGCTGTCTGAAACTTGAGTTTCTCGACACCATGCAGGTGTTGGCGCATGGGAGAGTCGTGACGGCAAACAAGTGTTTGTGAAAGGTCGTTGGATGACTGTTCTGCCAAGGTCTTGATCAATATCTCAGTTTGGCGTTCGCCGCCACGAAATCCGCGTGCCAAATTGACATGAGTAATGTGCATTGCTCACCAAACCTTATTAAAATCTTCCGCTTCAAGCACCTTGGGGTCGCGTTGATATTCGAGTAGCTTGGCATACTTCAAATAGCTATTGAGCCCTGCACTGATTGCAACGGTCATGCCATCAACCCCGCCCAAAAAGCCGCGTTGGAATACATATTTACGCACAAATGCATTCAGGCCATGTGCAAAGGGTGAGAGAGCGTTCGCCCGTTTTCCTTTCTGGAACATGATTTTGGCCGCGCGACCGCTGAAATTCCGCCCTGGTTTGGCAAATAGCTGCCCCAGGTTATCAAATGAGTGATGTACCATATCGGCATCAAGTCGCCTTGGATTGGCGGCGATGACTTTTGCGTGCTGTTTGACATCCGCAAAGCGCGCATGGTGATGGTTGTAGAGTCGAATACAGTAATCTGGATACCAGCCGCAGACCCGGATCCAGCGTGAACCAATCATGTTGCGTCGGCGAAAGGCAAAGGCGTCGTGTTCGGTTGCCGCAAGGTCGAGCTGACGAATCGCTGTGACCATCTCTGGAGTAAGGCGTTCATCAGCGTCCAGACTCAGAACCCAGTCATACTTGACATGTTCAAGTGCGATATTTTTCTGAATGCCGTCCCCCAGGTATGCCTGGTGTACCACTCTGGCACCCAGTTCTGACGCAATCGACACCGTTTTATCTTGGCTGCCTGAATCCACTACGACAACGTCATCACAAACCTGACGAGCGGAAGCAATACAGTCCGCAATATTGGCTTCTTCGTTAAAGGCAATAATATTAGCCGATATCATGAAACAGACATCTCTTGCAAAAAGGCAGAAGTAATATGGGCTGGAGAAAAACGTTCCAGCCAACGTTCATCAATAGCGTAGCCGTCAGCTTCAATAATGCCATCAACACGGGCTGCTAACGCCTCCGGCGTCATTTCACAAAGGTAAGCTTCCAACTCGCCTGTCATGATATCACGTACCCCACCTGGACAATCGACCGAGACAACGGGGGTTTGGCAGGCCAGTGCTTCGAGCAGGACGATACCAAGACCTTCATGTGCCGAACTCAGGATAAATAAACGGGCATGATGCATCCATGGGTAAGGGTTTAATTGGGGGCCTGCGAAAGTGACGTTCTCACCAATCCCAAGCTCAACGGCGAGCGCCTCCAGCTCTTTTCGAAGAGGTCCCTCACCTACAATTACGAGCGGGAGAGAGGTTTGCATCTTGGCATATGCTCGCAGTAGTAGGTCATGGTTCTTCTGCGGTACCAGGCGGGCTACATTGAGTAAATAAGGGGAGGTTGGCCGCTCCGGAAAGTCATCTTTCATGGCCTGCTGGATAGCCGCTAAAGGGCATGGGTTCGTTATGGTTCTCAACGATAGTGGCGATGTCCTTAGCGCCTGCATCGTTGTCGCAATTTGTGCTTCGACCCCATGAGAGACGGTAATTAGGTGTTTGTTATGAAACAGGCAGCGTGCTTTAAGTCGCTCCAGCCAGGCATCGTGGCCTAATGTTGGCTTGACGATATTTTCCAGAACGTAACAGGCGCGGGTGTCTTGGAAAGACCAAACCGCTTCGAAGGTACCAATACCGCGAAAGATAATCCGATCGAAAGAGCCATGTTGGCGCTCCAGGCGGCTTATTTCGCGCTGAAACAGTTTTCCGCCCCACCAGCCAGCTAATAAAAAATAGCTTTTGCGTAACACGCTATTAAGTAGACGTGCGGCGATCTCGACGATACCGCCTATCCCTGATGTCCACATGGCACGTGAAAGCTCGAAATGATGAACATTGACGCGTTCATTGTTTGGTTCCAACTGGGGCGGGCGCGATTTGAAATACATCAAGTGACTCTCATGCCCCTGTTCGCCAAAACTGTCTGCAAGGTTGACCGCTACTCGCTCCATACCACCAATTTTTAACGTACGAACGACAATTAATACCTTCATGAAGGTGAATCCTTTTGGTATGGCGGAAGTTGCATAACAGGGCTGTATTCGGAGCGGCTGGCCACGGTGCCGGTTTTCGATCAGTACAGTTTGTGTCTCGGATATAGCAGTACAGCTGTGAAAGATATCCTTGAGAACAGTTACCAAGACATAAACAAGTGATCAGGCTGATATCGGGGAGTGGCAGGTGGTGACCTTTAGCGTGCCATAGAACCAGTTTACACGAAACAAGCCCCCATAAGATTGGCTCGGGCGTCTGTATGCATAATCCAGTATTTAGAAGAGCTGGTAACTCACATTCGACGATGGCATGTTGAGGCAGGGAAGAATGACTTTTTTAAAAAAGTATCCTGATTCAGGCGTCTGATATCGAGGCGGCCCATCCTTGGTATGCTCCCTCTGCAGGGCTGAGCCTGACATAAAAAGAAAGACCCTTGATATCCCGAACCTTTTCAAGACCCGGCAATCAACATTGTAACGCTCTCATAACCCTAGGAACATTCTGATATGTCATTATTGCCTGTTGTCCTGGCGGGTGGTGTTGGGTCGAGACTATGGCCATTATCACGGCAATTGCATCCCAAACAATTCCTGTCACTGGATGGCGGGCTCACCATGCTACAACAGACGCTAGGGCGTCTTGACGGGCTTGATACGCAAGCGCCCATTGTCATATGCAATGAGGAACACCGGTTTCTGGTGGCAGAACAGCTACGCCAGATCGCGTCGGATAACCGACATATACTGCTGGAACCGTTTGGACGCAATACGGCACCTGCGATTGCATTGGCAGCCATTGCCGCGACGCAAGACGATGATGACCCTTTACTGCTTGTGTTGGCGGCTGACCATCAGGTTCAGGATATCGCGCAGTTCCATGACAGTATCAAGAAAGCGCAGTCGCTTGCAGATATCGGTTATCTGGTTACCTTCGGCGTTGTGCCGACTTGCCCAGAAACTGGCTATGGCTATATCCAACAGGGGCCTTCACTGGGGCCCGGCTTTGGTGTCCGGCGTTTTGTCGAAAAGCCAGATGCTGCCACGGCGAGGATTTACTTGGAAAGTGGTGATTATCTATGGAATAGCGGCATGTTCCTGTTTCGAGCAAGCCGATACCTGCAGGAACTTGAGCGCTTCCACCCCGATATGCTGCATGCCTGCCATCAGGCGATGGCAAAGATGGAGTATGACCTGGATTTCACGCGTATCGGTAAGGATGCTTTCGCCCAATGCGAGGATATCTCGGTCGATTATGCCGTGATGGAGAAAACGCAGCACGCCGCAGTGGTGCCCTTGACGGCGCGCTGGAGTGACCTGGGTGCCTGGTCGTCGATATGGGAGCTAAGCGATAAGTGTGAGGCGGGTAACAGCTATCACGGTGACGTTATCCAGACAGATACCCGCAATACCATGCTGCGTTCCGAGAGTCGCCTGGTGGCTGCAATCGGCCTGGAAGACCTCGTCATTATCGAAACCAAGGATGCTGTATTGGTCGCTGACAGGCACAAGACGCAAGACGTTAAAAAAATCGTCGAGCGACTCAAGGCTGAAGGGCGTGATGAGTTCAACAATCATCGCGTTGTCTATCGTCCCTGGGGGCGGTACGAATCGGTGGATAGGGGCCAGCGTTACCAGGTTAAACGCATAACGGTAAATCCGGGTGCCAAGCTCTCGGTACAGATGCATCATCACCGGGCAGAGCACTGGATAGTAGTGTCCGGCACAGCAGAAGTGACCAACGGAGAGGCGACCTACCTTGTGTGTGAAAACGAGTCGACCTACATCCCCATTGGCCGGATTCACGCACTGAAAAACCCTGGCAAGCTGCCTCTCGAATTGATTGAAGTACAGTCCGGCAGCTACTTGGGTGAAGACGATATTGTCCGCTTCGAGGATCAATACGGCCGCGTTTGATCAACCAGTAGCGCGATATCCTTGCAGAATAGGGGAGGTCGATAGGGTGGAATCAAACTTGTGAATGGACCTCTCAAGCCTTTCAAGGTTGGCGTTCTGCCACTTCCCTGGTTGGCGCAACCGACAGCGGTCCAGATCAATCAGCCATGGCGCGCCGCTGGCATCGACCAGAATATTGCGGGCGTTCAGATCGACATGGTCAAGCTTTGCTCGGTGAAAGCGTCGAATCATGGCGCCTACGCGTTGCAAGAGCGTTTCATCCGCCAGATGGCTGACGATCAACTCGGCTAACGCTTGGGCACCGGTAATGCGCTGAGTGATCAAGGCGGCTTCGTAGCTGAGTCCATGACGAACCACGCAGGTGGCGATAGGGCGTGGAACAGGTAAACCCTGTTCGAACAGGTTGGCCGTGAGGCGCATTTCGCGAAAGCCGCGGGTGCGCTCAGCACCTAGCCAGAAGTAGCGTTTCTGGCTTAGCTTGGCGACCAGGCCGCCTCGCCGGTAAGGGCGCAAAACCCATTGCTCTTCAGGGGTGGCCTGTAAAAAAAGGCTGCTGCCGCGGCCAGGGGCTTCACCGACCACTAAATCGCGGGATCGCCAGTATTCAGCGCTGAACAGAGCGGGATCGGGTTGGTGTGACATGGCAGCGTCACATAAACTGTCTGCATCATGTAAAATCAGACTATTTCCTTGCCGGAGTGCCGCTAAGCGCATGAAGCCCTCTCTGCCTGCTCAACCTAACCATATTGCGATTCTTCGTCTCTCGGCGTTAGGAGACGTCTGCAACCTTGTGCCCACCGTGCGAGCGTTGCAGCGCCAGTGGCCACAAGCGCGCATTACCTGGATCATCGGCAAAGGGGAATACAGTTTACTGGCCGGCCTGTCCGGGGTCGAGTTTGTTGTGTATGACAAATCGACGGGACTCAAGGGAATGCGCGCCCTATGGCGCGAGCTTGCGGATACGCGTTTTGACGTTCTATTGCACATGCAGCAAGCCATTCGGGCGAGTATTTTATCGCTGGGGCTGAAGGCCAATGTGCGTGTGGGCTATGACAAGGCGCGGGCCAAAGATGCCCAGCACCGGTTTACCCAGCTACATATTGCGCCCAGGACCAACCCTCATGTGCTGGAATCCTTCATGGATTTCGCGCGTTTGATGGGTGTCGAGGAAGGACCGCTGGAGTGGAATTTGCCGGTACCCTCCGCCGCTTATGATGAAGCGCGCTTGATCAGCGGTGAAGCGCCTTATCTGGTGGTTAATCCATGCAGTAACGTGCGGCTTCGCAATTTTCGTAACTGGTCGGTGGAAGGGTACGCCAGCGTCATTGAATATGCGTGGGTACAACACGGTCTGAAAAGCGTGTTGACCGGAGGAGGCAGCTCCCTTGAGCGGGAGATTGGAGAGCAAATTGAAGCGCTCTGCCAGCCAGACAGCGTGATCAATGCCATTGGCCAGACGTCGTTAAAAGGCCTTTTAGCGTTGGTTGATGGCGCGCGCGCGGTGGTTTCGCCGGATACCGGTCCTGCGCATATGTCCAACGCCATGGGGACCCCGACACTCGGGCTTTACGCGACGACCAATCCTCAGCGTGCGGCGCCCTATCTATGGCGTGATTTTGCCGTTAATGCCTACCCGGAGGCGCTTTACACTTACCAGCAAAAATTGGTGGAAGAGGTAAGCTGGGGGCAGCGCGTTCGTCACGCCGACGCCATGGGGCTCATCAAAACCGATGACGTGATCGCCAAGTTAGAGGCCCTGCTGACACATACGGCGGCGCGCCCAACAACAGGAACCACGGATGAAAGTTGATTTAAACGCCTTGGAGCATGCCCGCGTTCTTGTAGTGGGCGATGTAATGCTTGACCGCTATTGGCACGGTGGCACCTCGCGCATATCGCCGGAAGCGCCTGTACCGGTGGTGCGCGTCGAGGATGCGGATGATCGTCCCGGTGGGGCAGCGAACGTTGCGTTGAATATCGCGGCATTAGGGGCACAGGTCGGCCTGGCAGGACTGGTGGGCGAAGATGAAAATGCTGAGCTGCTTTCGCGTCAATTAGTTGCTGCCAATGTAAGCACTCACTTTCAGCGTAGTGCAGAGATACCCACGATTACCAAGCTTCGAGTCATGAGTCGCAACCAACAGTTGCTGCGCCTGGACTTCGAGGAGCGTCTGGAAGGTGTCGATACCACAGACTTGCTGGCTCAAGTGGAGCAGGCGCTGCCCGATTGCGACGTGATGATTCTGTCCGACTACGGCAAGGGCACGTTGAACCAGGTGGAACAGCTGATTGCCTCGGCGCGAGCCCAGGGTAAAAGGGTGCTGATTGATCCCAAAGGCAGCGATTTCAGCAAATACCGTGGCGCCAGCCTGATAACGCCGAATCTGACCGAGTATGAAGCCATCGTCGGCCCATGCAGGACGGATGCGGAGCTCGCTCAGCGTGGCGAGGCGCTGCGGGTTGAACTTGAGCTTGAAGCGCTATTGATCACGCGTAGCGAAAAAGGCATGACGCTGATTCGGGAAGGGCATGAACCGCTGCATTTGCCTACTCGTGCCCAGGAAGTCTTTGATGTGACGGGCGCTGGCGATACCGTAATTGGCCTGATGGGGCTGGCAATAGCGGCCAATCATGAGTTGCCCGAAGCCATGATGCTGGCCAATCTGGGGGCAGGGTTGGTAGTGGCCAAGCCGGGTACGGCCACGTTGTCGATCGCCGAGCTTTATACCGCCCTGCACGGCGATAAGCTTGCGGAATTCGGCGTGATTGAACCAACCCAACTGGTTGAGGCCGTGCGTGCTGCCCAAGTGCGGGGTGAGCGTGTGGTCATGACCAATGGTTGTTTCGATATTTTGCATGCGGGTCATGTGGCCTATCTTGAACAGGCAAAACGGTTGGGAGATCGGTTGGTTGTGGCAGTCAATGATGATGCCTCCATCGGTCGCCTGAAAGGCCCGACGCGGCCGATCAATCCACTCCATCGCCGTATGCAGGTGCTGGCCGGCTTGGGGGCGGTGGATTGGGTTGTTCCCTTTAGCGATGACACCCCACAAGCACTCATCGAAGCCGTACTGCCGGATATTCTCGTCAAAGGCGGCGATTATCGGCCAGAGGATATTGTCGGCGGTAAAGCGGTGATTGCCAACGGCGGTGAGGTGAAAGTACTGGGCTTTGAAGATGGTGTCTCCACCACGGCGATGATCAGCTCGATTCTGGATCGCGAACGCTAATGGCGGTACCCACTTCCTGGTCTCGGCTTGCTTACTCCGCGGCGCTGTATGCCCTATCACCGTTGATCACGTGGCGCATCTGGAGGGAGCAAGTACCCACTTACTCCCGCATGCAGCGCTTAGGTATGCGCCTTGGCACGCTGCCCCCCGAGCCACGCCTCTGGCTGCACTGTGCCTCGGTAGGTGAGGTGCGCGCCGCCCGCCCGCTGATAGAAGGCTTGCTGACCCGCTATCCCCGACACAGTCTGCTACTCACTACCATGACTGCAACGGGCGCCGAGCAGGCCCAGGCCCTCATCCATGAACAATCTGAAAGCGACCAGCGACGGCTTGCCCACCGCTTTCTGCCGCTCGACTACCCAGGTGCGGCCAGGCGTTTTATCGGTCGGGTAAAACCCGCGATGGCGCTACTGTTTGAAACCGAACTGTGGCCCAACCTGTTAAATGCCTGCCGTCGACAGGGAGTCCCCGTCGCGGTGGTCAACGGTCGTTTATCCCCCCGCGCCTATCAGCGTTATCGGCGTTGGCAACCCTTGATGGCCAATGCCCTGGCTAACATGAGCTGGCTGGCGGCCAAGTCATCCGAAGATGCCGAGCGCTTTAAGGCGCTGGGATGCCCTGCTGAGGTAACCAGCGTGGTGGGGTCGCTAAAATTTGAAATACCCTCACAAGATGAGGCCCTCAGGGAGGGTGAGTACTTACATCGTCAGTGGGGGATGCCGGTATGGGTAGCGGGTTCCACCCGTGATGGGGAAGAAACTCTATTACTCCAGGCGCATGCTCAGTTGCGTAGACGCCATCCAAACGCGCTTTTGATACTGGCGCCGCGCCATCCCCAGCGGTTTGATGAAGTTGCCTGCCTGTGTCGCGACGAGGGCTGGTCATTCAGCCGTCGCAGCGAGAAACAGCCCGTAACGGAGCAGACGCAGGTCTACCTGGCGGATACGTTGGGAGAACTGGCGGTGCTCTATGCGGCGGGCAGTGTGGCTTACGTGGGGGGCAGTTTGGTGCCGCTGGGCGGCCAAAACGTGCTGGAACCCGCTGCCCTGGGCAGACCCGTGCTTAGCGGGCCCTCGATCGAAAATTTTAGTGATGTGGCCGAGCCGCTGTTAGCCGCCGGTGCCCTTGCCCTGGTGGATAGCCCCGACGCCCTCGCCGAGGCGCTGATTGATTATCTCGACCACCCCGGCGATGCGCAGCAAAAAGGGCAGGCTGGCCGGGCGGTCATCAATGCCCAGCAGGGCGCCCTCAAGCGGACGCTGGACGGGCTTGGTAAGCTCGTGCCTCCGTCACTAGCGTAGCGCTATCCGCTCAACGCCCTCCGGGTTGCCCAGTAGCAGGATATCGGCTCCCCGGGCGGCAAAAAGGCCGTTGGTGACGACACCCACGATGGCGTTAAGCGTCGCTTCCATGGCGACCGGATCGTCGATCATGAACTCATAGCAGTCGATAATCTGGTTGCCGTTGTCGGTAACCACGCCTTGCCGATAGACAGGCTCGGCACCCAGGCCGACGAGCTGACGGGCAACATAGGAGCGAGCCATGGGGATTACTTCAATCGGTAACGGGAAATTGCCCAACTGGCTGACGTACTTGGATTGGTCGGCGATGCAGATGAAACGCTCGGCGCAGGCGGCAACGATTTTTTCCCGGGTAAGCGCCGCGCCGCCGCCTTTGATCATTTGTAAGTGAGCATTTACTTCGTCAGCGCCGTCGATGTAAAAAGGCAGGGTTCCAACGCTATTCAGCTCGAACACCTCGATGCCCAATGCCTCCAAGCGCTTGGCACTGGCCTCAGAGCTTGCCACGGCCCCTTTGAACTGATCGCGTAGCGGCTTTAAGCGATCGATAAACAGGTTGGCCGTCGAGCCGGTGCCAATGCCCAGCACGGTGTCTTTTTCCAGCCAGGGTTCAATTTCGCTGATCGCTTTATCGGCGACGGCGGCCTTGAGTTCATCTTGGGTCATGGTGTGCCTTTTCGCTGGTAAGGGTGAACTTGCCGTTCATTATAACGGCGAAAGAGCGGCCTGCCGACCAAAACGCTGCTGGACGGCGAACGGCGTAATCTGCTACCAATAGAGGCTTTCCCCGCACCCGTCAGGGTTACGTTCTTTCTTGGAATTTTCCGTATGCTTGAAGCTACCGTCAAAAAGATTCTCCAGGCCAACGTTTACGAAGCCGCCTGTGAAACGCCCATTTCGCCTGCTCCCTTTTTGTCGCGTCGTTTCAATAATCAGATTCTAATCAAGCGCGAAGACCTGCAGCCGGTTTTCTCGTTCAAGATTCGCGGGGCCTACAACAAAATGGCCCAACTCAGCGAAGAGCAGAAAGCCAAAGGCGTGATTGCCGCCTCGGCGGGTAACCATGCCCAGGGGCTTGCCATGGCCGCCAAATTGATGGGCGTCAAAGCGGTGATCGTGATGCCGAGGATTACCCCCGAGATTAAAGTGCAGGCGGTTCGCGCCCGGGGGGCCAAGGTCGTCCTCAAGGGGGACGCCTTTGCTGCCGCCGCCGAGCATGCCCAGGAGCTTATCAAGGAGCACGGCTACACCTATATTCCGCCCTTTGATGACATTGACATCATCGCCGGCCAGGGCACTATCGCGGTGGAAATCCTGCGCCAGCAGGCGGGGCGTCTTGACGCTATCTTCGTACCGGTGGGTGGCGGTGGCCTGATAGCCGGGATTGCGGCCTACGTTAAATACCTGCGCCCGGACATCAAGGTGATTGGCGTTGAATCCGAAGACAGCGCCTGCCTGAAAGCAGCATTGGAGGCCGGTGAGCGGGTGGTGCTGGATCAGGTAGGTGTCTTTGCGGAAGGTGTTGCCGTGGCGCAGGTTGGCGAAGTGCCCTTCTCGCTGGTGAAAGACCTCATCGATGATGTGATTACTGTCACCGCTGATGAAATGTGCGCCGCCGTCAAGGATATCTTTGAAGATACCCGCGCCGTCGCGGAAACCTCGGGTGCACTATCGCTGGCCGGGCTGAAAAAATATGTCCAGCAAACCGGCGCGGAAGGCGAAACCTTGCTATGCATCAATTCCGGCGCCAACACCAACTTTGACCGTCTTCAGCATATTGCCGAGCGGACCGAGCTTGGCGAGCAGCGGGAGGCGATTCTGGCGGTGACGATTGCCGAAAAGCCAGGCAGCTTTAAAAAGTTCTGTCGCACCCTTGGCAAGCGCATGGTCACGGAGTTCAGCTACCGCTATGCAGATAGCAGCGAAGCGCATATTTTTGTCGGCGTCCAGGTCAAACCCGGCGGAGAGGATCGCCAGTCGGTCATCGACAAACTCCAGGAGGCGGGCTATCAGGTCGAGGACTTGACCGACAACGAGCTTGCGAAGTTGCATATTCGCCATTTGAGCGGCGGTCGCCCCAGCGAACACTTTGAAGAAGAGCTGTATCGCTTTGAGTTTCCCGAGCGGCCAGGGGCATTGATGAACTTCCTGACCCAGCTGCCCCATGACTGGAATATCTCGTTGTTTCATTATCGGAACCATGGTGCTGCTTATGGCCGTGTCCTGGTGGGCATGCAGGTACCTAATGGTGATCGCGCACACGTTGCCGAGCATCTGGATGCGATTGGCTACCGCTATTGGCGGGAAAGCGATAATCCCGCCTACCGGTTGTTCATGGCTTGATTTTTGCGTTGCCAAATTGGTGAGCGGTTACTCACAGTGCAGGCCAGCATGAATCAGTTTGTTAAGAAACGGTGTGCGTTTATTTTTTAATGCCATATTGCCGTTCAAGCCGTTGTCAACGGTAGCCTATTGGCCCTATAGTCACAGGCGATATTAATGAAGGGCGTCATCCGGGCAGTATTAGGCTGCTCATCAACGACAGGTAACCAGGGTGACGCCTTAAAGTTGACAACATAAAAGGGGCTGGAGAAGCACTATGCGGCGTAAGAAACCCGATATGGTACTCACACTGATGATTGTGTTTGCGCTCGGGGTATTGGCCACCGGCTACGCGCAGGCGCTTGCGGGAAGTTAAGCCGTCGCGCTGGGTATTAAAGCGTCACCGGCTCAATGGGCTGGCCTTACGGGCCAGCCCATTTTGTTTGTCAGGCAGTCTACCCTGGGCGAACGATATGCTGGTCACTCACCACGGCATTTAATGGTATGTCCCAGGGCTCGATGGGCAGGGTGTCTACCTGCTGGCAAGCGTGGGCAACGCCCAGCAGAGTCGGTTTGGGGCCAGGACGGCGCATAAAGGCAAGGCTGCGATCGTAAAAACCGCCGCCCATGCCCATGCGGTTGGCCTGGGCGTCAAATCCGACCAGTGGCAAGATGACTGTATCCAACGCCCATGCGGGTAAACGACGCTGATGTTTGGCCGCAAAACGGGTATCCGGCTCGGCGATGCCAAAGCGGTTTTTAACCATCGGCGTGTTGGCATGGTAGGCGACAAACCAAAGCGAGTTGTGACTTAAAGGGCGCAATACGGGTAAATAAACCGCTACCCCTCGTTTACGCAGCCATGGGATTAGCAGGGTCGGGTCGATTTCACCCATGACGGGCAGGTAAAGACTGATACGTCTTGCGCGGCGAATTTCGGGAAGGCGTTTAAGCTGGTGGCAAAGGCGGTGAGCCGCGTCGCGTTGTTCACGTGGCGAGAGCGATTGACGCCGCCTGCGTAGTTCACGGCGCAACGCGCGTTTGTCTTCAGCGCAGTGGAGGCTGTGCATCATTAGTGTTCCCCAGAGTGCCGCTGTCGTTCTGGCCCTGAACCTACTGGTTCAGGTGGGTGGCCGCAGCCAAGCCGTCAGGCTTTCCGTCGCACGGACATGCACACGGGCCTGGCTAGCATTTGGCCCCCTAGGTATTACGCATAGGCTCGAGGGACTGTAACGACTGGCGCACACCCCAGAGAACATCGTTATCCTAACAGAGCGGGGGCCAATGCCAAAGGCATGTGTTTAACGGTCTTTACGGCTTGCGGGTTTGTGACAAGGCGTGCTCAAGCCGCTCGTTAAGACGGTTCAGGCTGGCTTCGCCGGCGCGGTGTTCGTCCATGGCCTCAAGCAGCTCGTGGGTAATGTTGAGTGCCGCCATGATCGCGATTCGCTCGCTTCCCAGCAGGCTGCTTTGGGCTTGAATCCCTTGCATGGCGCGGTCCAGATAGCGGGCGGCCCGTTCCAGTTTGGCTTCTTCACCGGGGTCGCAGGCAATCACGTAATCACGCCCTAACAGGCTGATTTCGGTAGTAGGCCGTTTAGTGTTACTCATGACAGGCTCCGGCACGGGTCAAAGGGATGCCCAATGCGTTAACATCACTGCATAGGAAGGACGATGTCGCTCACTATAAGAGAGCCGCTTGCGCGGGGTCAACGCGCAAGCCTGAGCGACCTTAAACCCATTAACGAGTGAAGATGATGTCGCTAATAGACGAACGCCAGGATTTCTCGGATATCGCCGATGTTTTTTTGTTGCACGGGAGCATGCAGTCGCCCGCCTTTCTGGACGGTCGGTTATGCGCATTGCTTGCGCTGCGCGATATAGAAGCCCAGACCTGGCTGGAAGAGGTCTGCTTGAGCCTGGGGGTGGATCAGCCACGCGATCCGGCAAGTGCTGAACGACTGTTGGGCTGGCGACGGCAAACCCTGGAGGCGCTAAGCGCCAGTGACATGAACTATGCGCCCCTGTTGCCCGATGAGCTGTTCAGCCTGGCGGAGCAGGCCCAGGGCCTGAAGGAATGGACGCTAGGCTTCATGGAAGTGGTCGACGAAGTGGCCGACGATGCACAGCGTAAGCATTGGTCGCAAACCCTGCGTGAAGCGATAGAGGACCTTGCCGGGCTTGGGCAGATCGACGCGGATATTGATGATTCCCCGGAAAATGAAAATGACCTCTTTGCGCTGACCGAGCATGCGCGGATGGCTGCCATGCTGCTGTATACCGAGCAACACCCCGGTCAGCCGCAGGTCGAGCAAACCGATACTCCTGTTCATTAATCTGTTTTGGAAAACGCTATGTTGCCTGATGTACTGCCTCGCCCTCCGGCCATCCCGTTGGCGGAATACCACCAGCGGCGCGAGACCCTCATGGCCCAGCTACCATCGAATGCCGCCGCTATTGTGCCCGGCGCATCCCTGGTAACGCGTTCTCATGACAGTGAGTATGCGTTTCGGCAAAGTAGCGATTTCTACTATCTGACCGGCATTTGCGAGCCGGATGCTTTGCTGGTTCTGTTACCCGGGCGCGAAGCGGGGCAAAGCGTGGTGTTCTGCCAGGACCGCGACCCTACCATGGAGGCCTGGACAGGGCGGCGGTTGGGCGCTCAGGGGGTCGTGTCAGCGCATGGGGTTGATCAGGCGTTCGAAAACGCTGAACGCGAGTCCACCCTGCCAGACTTGCTTGAGGGGCGAGAGCTGCTCTATTTACCGCTTGATCATGGCGATGCCCTCGACATTGCGGAAGAAGCTTTGTCCCAGGCCAAGTCGGGCCAACGCCGCGGCCGCCCTGCGCTCAAAGGCTGGATGGATATTAGCCCGCTGATACATGCCATGCGCCAGATCAAGAGCGAGGCAGAAATCGCCCTGTTGCGGCATGCCGCGGCAATCTCTGCCCGTGCGCATGTGCGCGCCATGCACCTGGCGCGCCCAGGGCTGAGCGAGTACCAGCTACAGGCTGAGCTGGAGCATGAATTTGTCTGGCAGGGTGGCAGCGGTCCCGCCTACAGCACGATTGTCGGGGGCGGTGCCAATGCCTGCGTGTTGCACTACATTGAAAACAGTGCGCCGCTTGCAGACGGCGAACTGGTGTTGATCGATGCCGGTGCCGAGTTTGACCTTTACGCTGGGGATATTACCCGCACTTTCCCGGTATCCGGGCGTTTCAACGATGCCCAGCGAGCGCTTTACCAGGTGGTGCTTGACGCCCAGGAACGGGCCGTTGCGGCTATCAAGCCTGGCACTACCCTCGCCGAGATCCATCAGGGCGTTGTGTCTGACCTGACCACTGGGTTGATTGAACTTGGTCTGTTGGAAGGCGACCTGCAAACCTGTATCGACGAGCAGCGCTACCGGCGGTTTTATCTGCATTCGACGTCGCACTGGCTGGGGCTGGATGTGCACGATGTAGGCCCCTATCGCCTGGACGCAGAAACCCCGCGCCCACTCGAGCCCGGCATGGTGCTGACTGTTGAGCCGGGGCTTTATATTCCCGATGAAGCTGACATTCCGGCTGCGTATCGGGGTATCGGCATCCGTATTGAGGATAATGTGGTGGTCACCGCCCAGGGGCATGAGGTACTGACTGATCAGGTTCCCAAACGAGTAGCCGATATTGAAGCACTCATGGCGTCTGATTAAGTCGTGTCAGTTCATTATGTAATTTACGTTACGCAATAAGCGTGGTCCTGTGTCACCAGCGGGAGAGAGTCAATGCAAGCGTCTGGGCAAGCGGTAACCCATGACATTGTGATTGTGGGGGGCGGATTAGTCGGCGCCAGTCTGGGCTGCGCTCTGGCCCCCCTGATCGAGCGTTACGGCTGGAAAGTGGCCATTATCGAAGCGGCGCCGTTACCGGCCAAATCGCCCGATGAGGCCTGGCAGCCCAGTTTCGACGCCCGTGCCAGTGCCATTGCGGAAGGCTCGGCCCAGCGCTTCCGTCAGCTGGGCGTATGGGAGACCATGCAATCCGAGGCAACGCCCATCAAGCGCATTCACATCAGTGAGCGGGGACGGCTGGGGGCAACCCGGCTCAATGCCGATGAGCTTGGCGTCGATGCGCTGGGGCACGTGATTCCCAATGCCTGGATGGGTAGGGTGCTGCATCAGCGGCTGAATGCACTACCCCTTGAATGGCACTGCCCCGCCAAGGTCGACAGCATCACGCCGACGCCCCAGGGGCACGACTTGACGCTGTCTGATGGCAGTCGGCTTCACGCTGCCCTGACAGTGCTGGCGGACGGCGGGCGGTCGGGTTTAAAGGAGCAGCTTGGCATTGGTAGTCGTCGTGAGGCCTATCAGCAAACGGCGTTGATTGCCCATGTGGGCATCAGCCAGCCACACCGGGGCGTGGCCTATGAGCGGTTTACCCAGGCCGGTCCAATCGCTTTGTTACCCTTGCCAGGGCAGGCGATGGAGCTGATCTGGACGCATACCACCGGGCATGAACAAGCACGTCTGGATCTATCTGACGGGGACTTCCTGGCGCAGCTGCAAACGGCCTTTGGCGACAGGGTTGGGCGCTTTACCCAAGTGGGCCAGCGTTACAGCTATCCATTGGCCTTGATCACTGCTGAAGAACCGGTTCGGCCTGGGCTGGCGGTGCTGGGCAATGCGGCCCATGCGCTGCACCCGGTGGCCGGTCAAGGCTTTAATCTGGCCCTGCGTGGGGTGATGGACCTGGTCGAGGCGCTTGAGCAAGGCGAGTTGGCGAGGTGGCCATTGGGTGACATGGCCACGCTTCAAGCGTTCGAGCGTCAACGCGCGCAGGACCGAGCCAACGTGATTCGGTTCAGCGATGGGCTGATTCGCCTGTTTGGCATGAACTTACCCTTTTTGCCCCATGCCAGAGCCGCCGGCCTGGTGGGGCTCAATATCGTCGGGCCATTACGTAAAGGTCTGGCGCGCCGGGCGATGGGGCTGGAACGTTGAGGGATCCAGGGTTATACAGAAAGGAGGCCAATAAGAGGCGTGTTATGCAGACATCCAATGAGTCAGGTGCAGCGGCGGAGAACGGCTTCGACGCCATTGTCGTCGGCGCAGGCATGGTGGGCTCCGCGTTGAGCTGGCTATTGGCCGACGCCGGAATGCGGGTGGCACTGGTTGAAGCGCAGGCACAGCCACCGTCGTATGAGGTGAGTCGTCTGCCGTCCCTCCGGGTGAGTGCCCTGACGCCGGTCTCGCAGCGCCTGTTAACCCATATCGGGGCCTGGCCATTAATGGTGAATGCCCGTGTAACCCCTTATCGCTATATGCAGGTATGGGATGCCGAGGGTAGCGGCGAGATACGCTTTTCCGCCGACGAGGCGGGCGTGTCCGTGTTGGGGCATATCGTCGAGAACGATGTGACGTTATCGGCGCTGCACGCAAAGCTTCAAGACCAGGGCCGGGTCAGCACATTTTTCGGCACGCCAGTAGACGCCCTGGAGGCTTCAACGCCGGGACGTCGGCTGAGCCTGGCGAATGGCCAGTCGCTGCATGCGCCGTTGGTCGTCGCGGCGGACGGTGGGCGTTCGGCGCTGCGCGATATGGCGGGCATCGACGTGGTTAGCGAGGCGATGGGCCAGGAAGCAGTGGTCACCACGGTGCGCTGCGACCATCCCCATGGCGGTACCGCGCGGCAAGCGTTTATCGACGGATGTCCGTTGGCATTCTTGCCGCTGACGGTGGAGGGCGACGCTCACTACTGCTCGATTGTGTGGTCGACCACGCCTGCTCATGCCCAAGCGCTGTGCCAGCTTTCCCGAGAGGCGTTGGGTGAGGCCCTGGGTAACGCCCTAGGGGAGCGCATGGGGGCGGTAAGTGCCTGCGATCAGGCGCATCGATTTGCGTTGGTTCAACGCCATGCAGTGCATTACGTGCAGCCGCATTTTGCGTTGGTGGGCGATGCGGCCCATAGCCTTCACCCCCTGGCAGGACAGGGGGCCAACCTTGGGTTGATGGATGCCGCCGTGTTGGCCGACGAGGTCACCTCGGCCTGGCGGCGGGGCGCGCCGTGGGGGGAACTCAGCACCTTGACTCGCTATGCCCGCCGTCGGCGCGGTGACAATCGCGCCATGCTGGCATTAATGAAAGGCTTTAAAACCCTGTTCGGTAGCCATGATCCGGCGCTCACGCTGGTGCGTAACCTGGGCATGAGCGGCTTGCACCAGCTCACTCCGCTCAAGCGCGCCGTGATGCGGCAAGCAACCGGTGAACGCGGCCGCCTGCCGACGTCGTGCCGTTAATTACGGCGGCGGTCGACCACGTTCAGCGCTTTGAGCAGGTTAAGGGCTTCGCTCAACTGGTAATCCTCGCGCAGGCGCTGTGACACTTCTTCCTGGTCGCGCGGGGCCTGTTGGGAGCGCAAATGGCCTTCCAGGTCGGCTTCGCGGATTTCGCGCCTTCCTTCGGCGACTTCCAGGCGCCCGCGAACCACATCAACATCGGGCTCGATGCCCTGGGCCTGAATGGAACGGCCTTCCGGCGTATAGTAAAGCGCCGTGGTGAGCTTCAGCCCCTCACCATTGCCCAGCGGCATGATCTGCTGCACTGACCCCTTGCCGAAACTGTCGGTGCCCATGATCACGCCCCGGCGCTGGTCCTGAAGGGCACCGGCGACAATCTCCGCAGCGGAGGCGCTACCGCCATTGATCAGCACGACAAGCGGTACATCCTCTGCTGGTGTATCAGCCGAGGCAGAGAATGATAGCTCGTTGTCGGGAATGCGGCCTTCAGTGTAGACAATCAGCCCTTCATCCAGGAACAGGTCGGCCACGCCAACGGCGGCCTGTAAAACCCCGCCCGGGTTATTGCGTAAATCGAGCACCAGGCCATCCAGCGGCTGTTCACGTGACATGCGCTCCAGGGCTTGCCTCGCCTGCTCCGGCGTGCGTGACTGGAACTGGCTGATGCGTAAATAGCCATAGCCGGTTTCCAGCAACTCGTGTTTGACGCTTTCGCTGCGGATAATCTCGCGGGTAAGGGTGAACTCACGGGGTGATTCTTCGCCAGCCCGCAGAACGGAAATGTCCAACGTCGTATTGGGGTCGCCGCGCATCAGGGTCACGGCCTCTTGCAGCGACATGCCCTCGGTGGGAGTGCCATCGATACTGATGATGATATCCCGGGACATCAGCCCCGCCTCTGAGGCCGGGGTGTCGTCGATCGGGGTAATGACCATGAGCTGACCGTTTTCCATACCCACTTCGATGCCGATGCCGCCGAACTCACCCTCGGTGGATTCGCGCAGGCTTTGATATTCTTCTTTATCCAGATAGGCAGAGTGCGGGTCCAGCTCGCTCAGCATGCCGCGCATGGCGTTGCGCAGCAGGGTGCGGTCTTCGACGTCTTCAACATAGGCGCGCTTGATGCGTTCAAATACCTCGGCGAACGTCTGAATTTCTTCAAGCGGCAGGTCGTCGCTGACGCTATCAACCGTCCCGTTGCTGTCATTACTGGGCTGAGCCAGCAGCGGCAAAGGGACCGAAAGTAAGGCGATAGGGAGCAGGGTTGCCAAGAGGCGTTTGGCAGGGGCCGATCTCTCGGTAACAGATAGCGTCATGCAGACTCCGCGAAACGATATAGGTGGGCAGCGCGCGCCGCTACCCCAATGACAACAAGAATTACCCAGCTTATCCCGTCAGCGGCGCGCAATCCAACGTTGCGGGTTAATTGGTTCCCCTCGGCTGCGAACTTCAAAGTAAAGCGCGCTGCGTGGCTGGCCGCCGCTATTGCCAACCCGGCCAATCTCGTCGCCGCGCTCGATCCGTTGGCCAGGTCGTGCGGTGAACTGCTGCAGGTGGGCGTACAGTGTCATGATTTGATCACCATGGTCGATAATCAATAAATTGCCAAACCCACGCATCCAGTCGGCAAACACCACACGACCGGGGTGCACCGCGCTAACCGGGGTGCCTGCCGAGGCCTGGATGACAATGCCGTTGTAATGGACCCCATCGCGGCGCTGAAATGCCGCCGTGATATCGCCCTGGACCGGCCAGGGCAGATCCCCTTGGGTACGGGCAATATGGGTCGTCGGCGTAGGCTCGTCAAGGCGGGCAAGCTCGGCCTGAATCTCGCGCAGTCGCTGTTCGGCCTGCTCACGGTCTTCATTCAGCTCGGCCAGACGCGCGGCTTCACTGCCATAGCGGTCATCGAGGTTGTTCACAACGCCGCGACGTTCCTGGGTGCGTTCGGCGAGCCGTGCGCTTTCGGCTTCCAGCTCTTCTGAAAGAGAGGCCAGTCGGTCCTGGCGCTCGGCAAGGGCTTGTTGGGTGTCGGCAAGCGCACTATCCAGCCGGGCTATCTCTGCCATGCGCTGCTGACGCGCCTCGCTCAGCCGATTCAAGTAAGCCTGCATGCGGTCAAGTTCGCCTGGGTCGCCCTGGTTTAACAGCAGTTTGAGCTGAGGGGTCGGTCCCAGCCGATAAAGTGCTGCCAGCTGTTGGCCGAGGGCGGCTGACTGAGCTTCGCGGTCAGCCTCGAGGCGGTCGCGATGCTGGCGAAGCTGATCGGTTTCCTCGTTGAGCTGGCGGCGCTCGCTTTGCAACTGATCAAGCCGCTGGTGGGTCTCGGCAAGCGCGGTTTCGACCTCGCGCAGCTCGCGTTTGGCCCCTTCGCGGGCTTCATCGGTTTCGCTCAAGCGCTCGGAGAGCGCCTCTATCGCCTGGCCAAGGTTATCCAGCTGCTGGCGCGCCTGGGTTTCGCTGGGCTGGGCAGCGCCATGCGTGGCGTATAACAGCGCTACGCCAGCCGCGATACTGACAAGTCGTCGCATCAAGCGGATTAACCGAAGGTGATCAATGGGTGGCCGGTCATCGCTTGAGGTACCTCTTGATTCATCATGCGCAAAAGCGTCGGGGCAAGGTCACACAGCCGACCATCCTCCAGCGCCCCTGTGCGTTCCCCAACGTAAACCAGCGGCACCATAAACGTCGTGTGAGCGGTTTGCGGTGCCCCGGTTTCGGGATGGACCATCTGCTCGGCGTTGCCGTGGTCGGCAGTGATCAGGCAGGCCCCGCCCGCGCGTTCAATGGCCTCCACCACGCGTCCCGTACAGGTATCGACGGTTTCGATGGCTTTTACCGCCGCGTCAAAGTCACCGGTGTGGCCCACCATGTCGCCGTTGGCGTAGTTGCATACCATCAGGTCAAAGCGGCCACTATCGATGGCCTCAACCAACTTGTCGGTAATCTCGACGGCGCTCATTTCGGGCTTTTCGTCGTAGGTTTTCACGTCGCGCGGTGAAGGGACGAGAATGCGCTCTTCGCCTTCATATTCGGCCTCATTGCCGCCCGAAAAGAAGAAAGTGACGTGGGGATATTTTTCAGTTTCGGCAATGCGCAGCTGTTTCAAGCCGCGTTTGGCCACCACTTCCCCCAGGGTGTCGTTTAAATCCGAGGGTGGGAAGGCGGCTGGCGCGGGTATATCGGCGGCATATTGCGTCATCATGACCAGCCCATCACCGGCGAGTTTGGGGCATACATGTCGCTCGAAGCCGTTGAAGTCAGGCTCGACAAAGGCGCGGGTCAGTTCGCGAGCGCGGTCCGAGCGGAAGTTAAGAAAAATCGCCGCGTCGCCATCCTGTAGCGTGATCGCCCTGTCGTTGGAACCATCGCTTAGCAGAATGCTGCTGGCCGCCACAAATTCGTCGGTTTCGCCGCGCTCGTAGGCATCACGCAAGGCCGTTTCGGCGCTGGTGGCATGGTAGTCGGCGTGGCCGTCAGTGAGCAGGCGGTAGGCTTGCTCAACACGCTCCCAGCGGTTGTCGCGATCCATGGCGTAAAAGCGACCGATGAGCGAGGCAACAAAGCCATTATCAGCCCCTACCAGCTCAGCCAGGCGGGCGTTGGCACGTTCTATGGAGCCTAGAGCGCTTTGCGGCGGCATGTCCCTGCCGTCCAGGAAGGCGTGCACATAGATACGCTGGGCACCGCGATGCGCTGCCAGCTCGGCCATGGCGATAAAGTGGTCCTCGTGACTGTGAACGCCGCCGGGCGAGAGCAGCCCCAGCAGGTGAACGGGACGCCCATTGGCCACTGCCTCGTCGATGGGCCGGGTCAGCACGTCAATGGTGTCCAGGTCGCCGTCTTCAATCGCCTTGGTGATACGGGTAAAGTCCTGGTAAACAATGCGACCGGCGCCCAGGTTCATATGACCCACTTCGGAGTTGCCCATTTGCCCATCAGGAAGCCCCACGTGGCGCCCGTCTGTGTGAACAAAGGCATGCGGCCGGTCGGCCCAGAGTTTATCCATCACCGGGGTGTTGGCGGCGGCCACCGCATTGTGCGCACTGTCGGGGTTGTGACCGTAGCCATCTAAAATAATTAACGCGACGGGGCGGGGAGTGCTTGCAGTGTCCATAAAATTCTCCTGATGAGTGGCAAACCGGACGACGAAAAGCCAATCGGGGTCGCGGCGAACGCATGCTTGGGGCATCATAACGCAGCCAGTGGCTAAGCGTCATGACTCAGGCCTGCGCGCGCTGGCGTCAGACGTGTATACTTGTCGCGTTTTAACGGTGGCAATGCCGCTTTTTTTCGTATTGACCAAGAGACTGTGTCGCGATGATCGATCAGCTGTTCGAATTCGTAATGAATCACCCCCTATTGGTGGGGGCGTTTGTGCTGGCGCTGATTGCGTGGATTGTGTATGAAACACGCAGCGCGTCAACCAATGCGCTAACGGCCACCGAGGCAACCCAGCTCATTAACCGTGAAGACGCCGTTGTCGTGGATATCCGGGAAAGTAAAGACTTCAAAACGGGGCATATTGCGGGTGCGCGCAACATTCCCCAGAGTAGCCTTGATAGCCGCATGAATGAGCTGAATAAAGTGAAAGACAAGCCGGTCATTGTGGTGTGTAAACACGGGCAAGGCTCAGGTGCAGCCCAGGCGAAGCTTGCCAAAGCAGGCTTTGAACGCGCCTTTAAATTAAAAGGCGGCATGGCGCAGTGGCAGGCTGACGGCCTTCCAGTGGTTAAAAAGTAAGCGTAGGTACGCACATTACTTATTGCATGAACGATTGCACTGACTATTGCATCAACAACGAGGAGTTCTCCCATGGCGGAAGATAACAACACCCCGCAGGCTGGCGCGCAAGCCGACGACAAACCGCAGCTCAAATTTTCGCTGCAACGCATTTATGTAAAAGATATTTCGTTTGAAGCGCCCAATTCACCGTCGGTGTTCCAGGACGCGTTCAAGCCCAAGGTCAATCTCGACCTGAATACCAGCAGCACAAAGATTGCCGATGACCAATACGAAGTGGTCGTTAAAGTGACGGCACAGGTTAATGATAAAGAAACCGGTACGACCTCCTTTTTGGCGGAAGTTGAGCAGGCTGGCCTGTTCCGTATTGCCGGCATCGAAGGTGCCCAGCTTGATCAAACCCTGGGTGCCTTCTGCCCGAACCTGCTGTTCCCCTATGCCCGTGAATGCGTGGATAACCTGGTCAACCGCGGTGGCTTCCCGCCGCTGATGCTGGCGCCGGTGAATTTTGAAGCGATGTACGCACAGCGTAAGCAACGCGAGAAACAGCAAGCCGACCAGGCTGAAGCGAACACGCACTAAGCGATGTTGGCTGCCGACTGGTACGCCCGGCATGGGAAAATGCCGCGCCTTTATGTCCCCGGGGTGTTTCGCCCAGGTGATGAGGTGCTGCTGCCGGAAGGCCCGGCGCGGCATGTGACACGGGTGTTGCGGTTGGGTGAAGGCTCGCCCCTGGTGCTGTTCGATGGCAATGGCCAGGAGGCGGGTGTACGCCTTGTCGATATAGGCCGCAAGCAGGCAACGGTGAGTATTGAGGCTGTTTGGCCGGGTGATGGCGAATCGCCGCTGGCCGTGCACCTGGGCCAGGCGATTTCCAAGGGCGACCGGATGGACTATGCCATTCAGAAGGCCGTCGAGCTTGGTGTGTCGGCCATCACTCCGCTGTATACCGAGCGCGGGGATGTGCGCCTTAAAGGCGATCGGGAAGCAAAAAAGCTGGCTCATTGGCAGGCGGTGGCGGCCAGCGCCTGTGAGCAGAGCGGGCGGGCGTTCGTGCCGCCGGTCAACCCGCCCATCACCCTCAAGGTATGGCTTGAGGCGCGCCAGGAACCGCTGCGTTTAATGCTGCATCTTGCAACTGGCCATGCCTTCGACAAAAGGGAACGGCCGACGTCAGCGGCGCTGCTGATTGGCCCTGAAGGTGGGCTCGGCGAAGCGGATGTAGCATCGGCTTTGGCGGCCGGGTTTGCGCCGCTCACGCTTGGGCCTCGCGTCTTGCGCACCGAAACAGCGCCGCTCGTGGCGTTAACCCTTCTGCAGCATCACTTCGGTGATTTGTAAGCCCTCCTTATCTCTATCATTTTGCCTGACGTTACCAAGCCCCCATAATGAAAGCCTATTTATTGTAAGGACGGCACCCATGGTTCGTGAGCCTCACTCTTCTCCCCGACCCGCCAGCGATGCGTCCGCTCAACTGGGCGAAGTGGCGTACTTAACCGTTACCGCCGTGAACAATACCGGTGCTTTTTTGCGCTGGGGCCCCTCCAAGGATGTGCTGCTGCCCTACAGCGAGCAGCGTTTTCGCCCTGATCCTGGAAAACGCGTGCTGGTCATGCTGTATAGCGACGATCAGGGGCGGCCCGTAGCCACCATGCGCCTGGATCGTTTTTTAACCGACGACGCCTGGGCACTGGATAGCGGTGAACAAGTAGATGTTGTAGTAGCTGACCGCACCGACCTGGGTATGAAAGTCGTCGTCAATCACCGTTATTGGGGGCTGATCTATCAGGACGATATCAGCCAGCCTTTGAGGCGCGGCCAGTCGTTAAAGGGGTATGTCAAGCAGCGCCGTGAAGACGGGCGCGTGGATATTTCGCTGCTGCCGCCAGGCGCTGCCCGCTTGGATGTAGTAGGTGACCAAGTGCTCAAGGCGCTGCGCGAGAGCGGCGGCTATCTGGCTCTGGGGGATAAAAGTACCGCTCATGATATCAAGGCGCGGCTGGGGGTGAGCAAGAGTGCTTACAAGCAGGCGATTGGGCGACTTTACAAGCAACAGCTGATTACGCTTGAGCCTAACGCCATACGCCTGGTGCCCGGTGCGCTAAGCGAGTAACACGGCTCGCGGTTGGAGCCTGAGAAGCAGTGCGGCATACTGCTCACCTATATGTTCATAGATGGATCGTGCCCCGATGAGTCAGTCAACATTGCACCTTGGTGTCGTGATGGATCCCATCAGCGACATTGCTTACAAGAAAGACACCACCATGGCGATGCTATGGGCGGCCCAGGACCGCGGCTATACGTTGCATTACATGGAGCAGGAAGATCTTTTCTTGAATGCAGGGCAGGCATACGCGCGCATGCGACCGCTGACGGTTTATCGAGACCCCGCGCATTGGTATGAACTGGGGGAACCGTCTGCCCGGCCGCTCAACGAGCTTGACGCGGTATTAATGCGTAAAGATCCTCCGGTGGATGCGGATTTTACCAACGCGGTTCACCTGCTCGGCTTTGCTGAACGAGAGGGCGTGTTGATTGTCAACCCAACGGATGCCCTGTTGCAGTGTAATGAAAAGCTGTTTGCCCAGCAGTTTCCGCAGTGCTGCGCGCCGACCCTGGTGGCCAGCCGGGCCGATGTGCTGCGTGCCTTCCATGCCGAGCATGGCGATGTGATCTTCAAGCCGCTGGATGGCATGGGCGGTACCGGTATCTTTCACATTGGTCCCGAGGGGCGCAATATCGGCGCCGTGATCGAGCAGCTTACCCTGCGTGGCCAGCGCCAGATCATGGCACAGCGCTATCTGCCCGCCATCAAGGAAGGCGACACGCGGATTTTGCTGGTCGATGGCGAGCCGGTACCTTATGGTCTGGCACGCATTCCCTCAGCGGGGGAAACGCGCGGCAACCTGGCCGCCGGTGGGCGTGGCGTGAGTCGTGAGCTGACCCGGCGAGACCAATGGCTTGTCGAGCAAGTACAGCCCATGATCCGCGAAAAAGGATTGATGTTCGTCGGTCTGGATGTAATCGGCGATTACATTACCGAAATTAACGTGACAAGCCCCACCTGCGTGCGCGAAATCGACGATCAGCGTGGTACGGATATCGCAGGGTTGCTGCTGGACGCCATAGAACGCCGCCTTGCCGCGTAAGCGGCTCTTTATCGCTCTGTCGCGATCTATTTACTGATTTTTAGGCTGGCTGATGTTATCAGCGGGCCGCAGGAGACGCATGCAAAGTTTAAAGCACCATTTTTTGATGGCGATGCCGCACCAGGACGATCCCAATTTTGCGGGAAGCCTTATCTACCTGTGCGATCATGATCACAATGGTTGCATGGGTGTGATTGCCAACCGCCCCTTGGAGATCACCCTCGACGCGCTCTTCGAGCAATTGGAGCTAGGGGGCGACCAAAGCCCCTACCGCAACTCGCCGGTGTATTACGGTGGGCCGATGCATAAAGACCGCGGTTTTATTCTCCATACCGGTGATAGTCAGGCATGGGATTCCAGCCTTCAGGTCGAGGACAACATTTCACTCACGACGTCGATGGATATCTTACAGGCATTGGCGAACGGTGAAGGCCCTGAACAGTTTCTAGTCTGCCTGGGGTGTGCCGGCTGGGAAGTGGGCCAACTTGAAGAAGAGTTAAAAGAAAACGCCTGGCTGACGGTGGAAGGTCAGGCATCGGTACTGTTTGATACGCCACCCGCCGAACGCCTCGCCGCGGCGGCAGGCATTCTCGGGGTGGATCTTAACCTGATGACCCGTGATGCAGGTCACGCCTGATGGTTGAGCATAATGGCTGAAAGCGGTCGGCGCCTCGTACTGGCGTTTGATTTTGGTACCCGGCGCATCGGCGTGGCTGTCGGCAATGAGATGCTGCACAGTGCGCGTGAGCTTGCGCCGCTCACCGCCCGCGACGGCATTCCCGACTGGGACCTCGTCACGCGCCTGGTCGAGGAGTGGCAACCCGACCTGTTTGTGGTGGGCTTGCCGCTCAATATGGATGGCACCGAGTCGGCCATGAGTCTTCGCGCGCGCAAGTTCGGTAACCGACTTCACGGCCGCTTCGGTAAACCATGCGAAATGGTCGACGAGCGTGGCTCTACCCAGGAAGCGAAACAGATCGCCCGCGCAGCGGGACACCGAGGCAACTACCGTGAAGAGAGTGTCGACAGTATCGCCGCGGTGTTGATTCTGGAAGGCTGGTTTGCCCACCAGGAAGGGCTTCCCGGTGGGCGCATATCCCACTAAGGGGAGCGGCGGTTAACGGTCGAGCGTTCCCGTCTGGGCGGGGACAAACCAACGTACGGGGCGCATTTCCTTTTCAACCAGTTCGTCAACCTCAAGCAGCGTTGCGAAGATAGCCATGCGCATGGGAATGCCGTTATCGGTTTGGCGGAAGATGGCCAGCCGAGGGTCGCCGTTTAGATCCACGTTCAAGTCATTTGCCCCCGGACGGCTATCCCGGGGCAGCGGGTGCATGACGATGGTGTGTTCGCCGCAGCGCTGATCCAGGAAGTCGCGGTTAACCATAAAGTCATTCGAAAGCCCCTGAAAACTCTCGTTCATCTCGTCGGTAAAGCGCTCCTTCTGAATCCGGGTCGCGTACACCACATCCAAATCCGAGAAATCGCTGGCCAACGAGTTGCGCTGTTCAACACGATGGCCACGAGAGGAGACGAGGTCTACCAGTTGTGAAGGCATTTCAAGGCCCGGCGGCGATACCAGGGTAATGCGCAGCGGTCCGTAGAGTGACAAGAGCTTGATCAATGAGTGCACGGTGCGGCCGTACTTTAAATCGCCGGTGAGCAGAATGTGAGCACCGCCCAGTGACTTGCCCAAGCGTTGAAACTCTTTATCGATGGTGTAGATATCCAGTAGCGCTTGGCTAGGGTGTTCACCGGGGCCATCGCCGCCATTGATGACAGGAACATTTGTTGCCGCAGCAAATTCTGCCACAGACCCCTGGTCCGGGTGGCGCATGACAATGGCGTCGCAGTAACCACTCATTACGCGGCTGGTATCGTATAAAGACTCCCCCTTGGCCATCGATGAAAAGGTGAAACCGGTGGTGTCGCACACGCTGCCGCCCAACCGGCAAAAGGCGGCATTGAAGCTCACGCGGGTACGCGTACTGGCCTCAAAAAACAGGTTGCCGAGAACCGCCCCCTCTAACACACGGGTAACCTGGCGACGCTGGGCAATCGGCTCCATGCGTGTGGCGACACGCAGTAAATGGTCAACGCGTTCGCGATTTAATGAATCGACAGTTAACAGATGCTGACGCTGGCTCATCACGGACCTCGGCAATAAAGTAAATGCCGCTAGTGTAACCGCCAATTGGCCTGTCGCCGAAGTGCTTTCACGGCGGATAGTGTCTAGCCATAAAACTTTTTCGCATAACCTCTTGCCAACCCGCCAGCAAAACCGTAAAGTACGCATCCGCTGCCGGGGACGCCCAGCGTTGCCAGCGGTGGATGAGGTGTAAAACCTCAGGTTTGTCAGCAGGTTAGGCAAGCGAGCGTGGTTACTGTGTCATGTTACGCCGCCTCGATTTTCGCCAATCAGTCATTGACAAACATTGGGAAGTGCGTAGAATGCGTCTTCCTCGCTGAGGCCAAGCAGTTCAACGATTGGTCGGGCTTTTGACACTTTCAGGTCAGTCAAACAGCACAGCGAAACGCTCTTTAATAATGTGATCAGGTAATTCATGTGGGCGCTTGCCGATGAGGGTGATAAATCACCTATTATCAAGGCAAGCGACTCGTCCAAGGTCTTCGGATCTTGAGAGAACGTTTGAAAACCTTGAGCTAAGTTTGGTTCGCTTCTGTCGCTTTCGAGTGGCAGGTAAGAACCGCAATGATTGTAAACTGAAGAGTTTGATCATGGCTCAGATTGAACGCTGGCGGCAGGCCTAACACATGCAAGTCGAGCGGTAACAGGTCCAGCTTGCTGGATGCTGACGAGCGGCGGACGGGTGAGTAACGCATAGGAATCTACCCGGTAGTGGGGGATAACCTGGGGAAACCCAGGCTAATACCGCATACGTCCTACGGGAGAAAGGGGGCTTTGGCTCCCGCTATTG